>DATAHR010000113.1:0-12003 GCA_036263035.1 Gaiellales bacterium
AACGAGCGCACGACCTCGCCGGTGTCGTCGGCCGACGCGTTGTCGCAGACGAGCACCTCGATGTCGGCGAAGCTCTGGGCCAGGGCGCTCTCGATCGCCTCGCGTAGGAAGCCGGCGCGGTTGCGCGTCGGGATCGCGACCGTGACGCGCGGCGCGGTCACTCCGCCTCCCGCAGCGTCTCGTAGCGGTGCGGGTCGGCCGGCCGGGCGAACGGATCCGGCAACGAGTGGAGGAGGGCGGGGACGCCCCGCGGCTCCGCAGCTGCCGCCTGCTGGGAGCCGAACGGCGCCAGGGCGACGCTGCCGGGCACCCACAGCTCTTCGGGATGGTCTCCGCTGACGAGGTCGATCCCGAGCTCGGGCCCGGCGGCCAGCTCCGGCTCCACCAGGGCGACCAGCCGATCGACGTCGCCGGGACGCGCGCCCAGCGCGAAGCTCGAGAGCAGCCCGGCCTCGTCCAGCCGGCGAGCATGGGCCACGGCCGCGGCGACCTCCGACCGGTCGCAGGCCGGCAGCGCGACTGCGTCGAACGGCATCGCCGGCGCCGTGAGCCCTGCCCGTGAGACCTGGCCCGTGAACAGCGCTCGGAGCGACGCCTCCCCGGGTGCGAGACTGAGCGCATCGGCGGCCAGGGCGTAGCCCGCGTGGCCACCGGCGCCGGCCCGGTGGTGGCCGTCCCGCTCGAGATGCTCGGCCATGCGCGCGAAGCAGGCCGCCAGCATGGGCGCCCGCAGCTCCGCCCACTCCGAGGGCAGTGCCGGATCGTGGAGCGCGGACGCAAGGGCGGCGGGGTCCTCGGTCGCGTAGACGGCCGATCGCAGCGAGTCCGTGGTGCCGCTGTCCGCGTGCTGGCGCCATCCGACCAGGTGCTGGTCGACGTAGGCGACGCCGTGGCGCAGCGCGAGCCGCATCCAGGCGTACCAGTCCGCGCAGTAGGGCAGGCGGCCGTCGAAGCCCCCGATCGAGCGCAGCTCGGCCGACCCGGCGACGACCGCCGGGCAGGTGATGCAGTTGACCGGTGCGCAGTGCCGGAAGAACTCCGGAGCGGGGTAGAGCTCACGCGGCGCCTGCTGACGGCCCAGCTCGCCGATGATCGCCCCGGCCTCGTTCAGGAGGTGCACCGGCGAGTGGGCGAACCCCGCGCCCGTGCGGCGAAGCGCGGCCACCTTGAGCTGCAGGTTGGCCGGCTCCATGACGTCGTCGGCGGCGAACGGGACGAACAGCGGCGAGCGCGTCTCGGCCAGCGCGCGGTTGAGGCTGCCGTAGTAGCCGAGGTCGCGCTCGTTGGCCGTATAGGAGACGCGCCGGTCGGTCAGATACTCGTGCACGATCTCGGCCGACCGGTCGGCCGAGCCGTTGTCGTACACGCGCAGCTCGAGGTCGCCGTGGCTCTGGGCGAGCACGCTCTCGATCGCCTCGGCGAGGAAGGCCTCACCGTTCTTGACCGAGATTGCGACGCAGACCCGGGTCACGCTGCCGCCGCCATGCCGTGACAGCGCTTGAACTTGAGGCCGCTGCCGCACGGGCAGGGCGCGTTGCGCGGCACGTCTGGCGTGGCGGGAGCGGGCATGGGCGTGGGCTCGGCCGGTGTGTCCTGCTCGTGCTGGCGGACGGCCAGCGGCAGCACTGCGTCCCGTGACTGGCTGAGGTAGGTCGCGTTGTGGAATGACCCCTGGCCGCGGGCATGCGCGATCGACGCCTCGAGCAGCGTCAGTGCGGCGTGCGTGAGCACCGGGTCCGGCGTCACGGCCGGGGTGCCCTTGTATGCCGCGGCGGCCATCATCCGCATGGCGTTGTGGGCCGCCTCCATGCCCTCCACGGTGAGGGGGCCGCCGGCGTTGCAGGCGTGGCCGAACCACGAGGCGAACCGGGCGTTGAAGTCCGGAGGGGCCGTGAGGTCGAGGCCGTGCAGGCGGGTGGCCAGGATCATGTCCAGCGCGCCCTCGGCCAGCACGCGGTTGCGGACGTCCGCGACGTCGTAGCGGATCAGGTGAGCCGGATCCCAGAGGAAGTCGGTGGCCGAGGCGGCGAGGTCGTCCCAGTGGTTGTGCCACCCCATCTCGCGCTCCTCCTTGGGGTAGCGCTCGAGCCGCTCCTTGAAGATCTTGCGCTTCGCGTGCTCCGGCGTGCGGATCGGGTAGTGAAGCGAGATGAAGTGCACGGGGCAGAGCCGCCGCCCCTCGAACTCGGCTGCGTGGCCGCCGGTGCGCGCGATCTGCACCGGGACGCCGGCCGGCGGCTGCTTCCACGCCTTGATCCAGAGCGTGTTCGCGAACTCGGCCGGCTCGTAGTAGTGGATGAAGTCGCGCGGGTCGCCGCCGGACGGGAAGCTGTCATCGGTCGGCCGGAACTCGAGCACCTGCGACTGGACGGCCGTGTAGCCGAGCGCGTCCACCAGCTTGATCGCCTCGGCGTGCGACATCCCCGGCCAGGGCCCGACCCGGAACTCGTCGGCGTCCGCCCGGATGTACCAGTCGGCTCCCAGCTCGGTGGCGAGCGCCTCGTTGCGGCGCAGGATCTCGCCCCACATGTACTCCTTCTTGGCACGGTCGCTGCCACCCACGTCGTCCGGGAACCGCTCGACGTTGATGACGCCGTTGCCGAGCCACTGCCGGGCGATCTCGGCCGTGCCGTCGGTTGAGCAGTTGTCGATCAGGTACACCTCGACACCGTCGTCCAGGTAGTGCTGGATGACGGATGCGATCACGTCCTCCTCGTTGAAGGCGGGGAGGATGGCGACGATGCGCGGGGACCGGAACCGGTACATGATCCCGGGCGCGAAGCTCACGCGGCCCTCCGCGCGGCGCCCTGATGGAATGCGTCGATGCAGGACGCGACGTGATCGACGTGCGCCTGCTCGATGCCCGGATAGCACCCGATCCAGAATCCGCCGTCGGCGATCGTGTCGGTCACCTCGAGCGAGCCCGCCACCCGGTGCTCGACGCCGGCGTAGGCGGGCTGGCGCAGCAGGTTTCCGGCCATCAGCTGGCGCGAGTCGATGCCGTGGCGGTCGAGGTGCGTCACGAGGTCGTGCTTGGTGTACGGGGCGTCCGGGCGCACGGTGATCGCGAACCCGAACCAGGACGTGTGGGCCTCGGGCGCCTCCTCCGGCAGGATCAGGTACTGCTCATGTTGGGCGAGCGCCTCGCGCAGCGCGGCGTGGTTTCGGCGGCGGCGCGCAACGAAGTCGTCGAGCCGGGACAGCTGCACCGTGCCGATCGCCGCCTGCATGTCGGTGGCCTTGAGGTTGTAACCGACGTGCGAGTAGACGAACTTGTGGTCGTAGCCGTACGGGAGGGTGCCGAACTGCTGCGTGAACCGCTTGCCGCAGGTGTCCGCGCAGCCGGGCTCGCACCAGCAGTCGCGCCCCCAGTCGCGGAACGACTCGACCAGCTTCTTCAGCTTCGGCCGGTTGGTCAGCACCGCGCCGCCCTCGCCCAGCGTGATCTGGTGGGCCGGGTAGAACGACAGGGTGGCGAACTGGCCGAAGGTGCCGACATGCTGCCCGCGCCAGGTGGAGCCGAGCGCGTCGCAGCAGTCCTCGATGAGGTAGAGGTCGTGCTGCTCGCAGAAGGCGGTGACGGCGTCGAGATCGAACGGGTTGCCGAGCGTGTGCGCCACCATCACCGCCCGTGTCCGGGGGGACAACGCACTCTCGAGCGCGTCAATGTCGATGTTGTACGACGGCAGCGTGACGTCGACGAAGACGGGCACGAGACCGTTCTGGATGATCGGGTTGACGGTGGTCGGGAAGCCGGCGGCGACCGTGATCACCTCGTCGCCCGGCACCAACCTGCGGTCGCCCAGCTTCGGCGACGTCAAGGCTGTCAACGCCAGCAGGTTGGCGGACGACCCGGAGTTCACGAGCAGCGCATGGCGGTGGCCGGTGCGACGCGCCAGCGCTCGCTCGAAGACGCTTGCCTCGGGCCCGGCCGTGAGCCAGAAGTCGAGGCTCGTCCGCACCAGCTCGACGACCTCCTCGGGGCCGAACACCCGGCCCGACGCGGGCACGCGCGGGTTGGCCGGATCGAACGGGCGAGGGCGGTGGCGGTCAGCGGCGTACTCGCCGACCAGGGCCAGGATCTGGTCTGCGCTGGGCTGGGGGGACATCGTGCGGCGTAATCGGCTCCGCGCCAGGTGTCTTGAGTGCCCAGTGGCGCGCAGATGCACCTGCCTCAAGTGGGGCACCGCCCGGACGATTGACCGCGGCATGAAGACCAAAGTCGTCCTGCTCTGCGGCGGTCAGGGCACCCGCATGCGCGAGGAGACCGAGTTCCGCCCCAAGCCGATGGTCGAGGTGGGCGGCCGGCCGCTGCTCTGGCACATCATGAAGAACTACGCCCACCACGGATTCGACGACTTCATCCTCTGTCTCGGCTACCGCGGACAGATGATCAAGCGCTACTTCTACGACTACCACCTGCTCAGCTCCGACGTCACGTTCGACCTCCGCACGGGCGATGTCAGCTACGGCGGCGCGGGCCACGGCGAGCACTGGCGCGTCACGTGCGCCGACACCGGCGACGCCTCGATGACCGGGGCGCGGGTGAAGCGCATCGAGCACCACCTCGGCGATGCCGACACCGTGCTCGTCACCTACGGCGATGGCCTGGCCGACATCGACGTCGCCGCCCTGGTCGACTTCCATCGCGCCCACGGACGCCTCGCGACCGTTACCGGCGTGCACGCCCCCGCGCGGTTCGGGCAGCTCGTCTCGGACGGCGGCTGGGTGCGCCAGTTCGCCGAGAAGCCGACCGAGACCGGCTGGATCAACGGCGGGTTCTTCGTGTTCGATCGCGGCGTGTTCGACCGCCTGTCGGCCGATCCCAGCTGCGTCCTCGAGCACGAGCCGCTGGAGCGGCTGGCCGCCGACGGGGAGCTCGCCGTCTACCACCACGAGGGCTACTGGCAGTGCGCCGACACGCTCCGAGATGTCGAGCTGCTCCGCGGCCTCTGGGACTCCGGCCAGGCGCCCTGGCGCACCTGGGACGCCCGGGGCTCAGCCGAAGGCCCGAACCTCGGCCGCCGCGCAGCCGACTGGGCTGTCTCCCCCGAGGCCGCCCTGAGGAGCCGGGCCGCATGATCGAGGGCGTGCAGGTCTTCCCGCTCCGTCAGATCGTCGACGAGCGCGGCAAGGTGATGCACATGCTGCGCGCCGACGACCCGCACTTCCAGGGCTTCGGCGAGATCTACTTCTCGACAGTCAACCCCGGTGTCATCAAGGGCTGGCACGTCCACTCCCAGATGACCCTGAACTACGCCTGCATCTCCGGCCAGGTGAAGCTGGTGCTCTACGATGACCGCGTGGATTCGCCCTCGCGCGGCGCGCTGCAGGAGCTGTTCATCGGCGACGCGAACTACGTGCTCGTGCGCATCCCGCCCATGGTCTGGAACGGGGTCAAGGGGATCGGCCAGTCCCCGGCAATGATCGCCAACTGCGCCAGCCACCCGCACGACCCGGCGGAGATCTCGCGGCTCGACCCGTTCTCGCCCGAGATCCCCTACGACTGGTCGCTGAGGCACGGATGAGCGAGCCGCGCGGCGAGTGCGACCTCGTCGTTGTCGGCGCGGGCATCCTCGGGCTGGCGACGGCCCGTGAGCTGCTGCGCCGCTACCCGGATGTGACCGTGCAGGTGCTCGAGCGGGAGCCGTCGGTGGCCGCGCATCAGACCGGGCACAACTCCGGCGTCGTCCACCAGGGCGTCTACTACCAGCCCGGATCGCTGAAGGCGAGGCTGTGCGTGGCAGGCGCCCGGGAGCTGTACGACTACTGCGACGAGCGCGGCATCCCGGCCGAGCGATGCGGCAAGCTGATCGTCGCGACCGACGCCTCCGAGCTGCCGCGGCTGGACGAGCTGGAGCGCCGGGCGACGGCCAACGGGGTGCCCGGCCTGCGACGCCTGGGCTCTGATCAGCTGCGCGAGGTCGAGCCGCATGCATACGGCATCGCCGCCCTGCACTCACCGCAGACCGGCATCGTCGACTACGCCCGCGTCGCCGCCGCCTTCGCCGAGGACGTGACGAGCGCGGGCGGGACGATCTCCACCGGATGCGGCGTCACCGCCGTCAGTCCCGCGAACGGCAGCCTGCGCATCGCCCACGCGCGCGGTGAGACCCGCGCGCGTCACGCTCTGTTCTGCGCCGGCGCGTGGTCCGACCGCCTGGCCGTCGCGGCGGGCGGCGACCCCGATCCGCGCATCGTCCCGTTCCGCGGCGCGTACAGGCTGCTGCGGCCGCAGCGGCGCTCGCTGGTGCGAGGGATGATCTACCCGGTGCCCGACCCGGAGCTGCCGTTCCTCGGCGTCCACCTGACGCGCCGGATCGACGGCGAGGTGCTGATCGGCCCGAGCGCGCTGCTCGCCGGCGCACGCGACGCCTACGCGCTCGGGCGCCTCGTGCCGGACGACATCCGCTCCACCCTCACCTGGCCCGGCAGCTACCGGATGGCCCGGCGCTTCTGGCGCACCGGCATCGACGAGCTGCGCCACGTGCTGCCGGGAGGGACGTTCGTCGCCGCGGCTGCCCGCTACGTGCCCGAGCTGCGTGACGGCGACGTCACCGGCGGGTTCGCGGGCGTCCGCGCCCAGGCGGTCGGGCGCGACGGCCGGCTGGTCGACGACTTCGTGTTCTCGCACACCGAGCGGGCGCTGCACGTCCGCAACGCCCCCTCGCCCGGGGCGACCTCATCGCTCGCCATCGCGCGCCACATCGCCGACGAGGCCGCGCGCACGTTCGACCTTCCCGCGACCACCGCCTCCTGAGGAGCAGCCATGCGTGTTCTCGTCACCGGCCACAAGGGCTACATCGGCGCCCACCTCGTCGACCTGCTGAAGCAGCACGGGCACTCGGTGACCGGCGTCGACCTCGATCTGTTCGCAGGATGCGCCTGGGAGCCGTCGACGCCCGCCGATCGTGAGCTGATCGCCGACGTCCGCACGCTCGACCCGCGGGTGGTGGAGGGCCACGACGCGGTGTGTCATCTGGCGGCGATCTCGAACGACCCGATGGGTGACCTGAACGAGGAGCTCACCCTGTCGGTGAACCGGGATGCGTCGATCCGCCTGGCCGAGGTCTGCAAGCGCGTCGGCGTCCCGCGGTTCCTCTTCTCCGGCAGCTGCTCCGTGTACGGCAAGGGAGCGACGCTCGACCTCGCCGAGGACGCGGAGCTGAATCCGCTGACCGCGTACGCGCGGAGCAAGATCGAGACCGAGGCCGCGGTGCGGCCGATGGCCGACCGGGACTTCTCGCCCGTCTACCTCCGAAACGCGACCGCCTACGGCCACTCGCCGGCGCTTCGCATCGACCTGGTCGTGAACAACCTGCTGGCCTGCGCGCATGCGATGGGCGACATCCGGATCATGAGCGACGGGTCGCCGTGGCGGCCGCTCACCCACTGCCGCGACATCGCCGCGGCCTTCGTCGCCTGCCTGGAGGCTCCGCGCGAGCGCCTGCACAACGTGGCCGTCAACATCGGAGGCAACGCCGAGAACTACCAGGTGCGCGACGTGGCCAACGAGGTCCGCCGGCTGGTGCCTGAGGCGGAGATCACGTACACCGGGGAGGTGGGGGCGGACCCGCGGGACTACCGCGTCAACTTCGACCTGCTCGGCCGGCTGCTGCCGGAGTTCAGGCTGCACTACTCGCTTCGCAGCGGGATGGAGGAGCTTCACGAGGCCTACCGGCGCCATGGCTTCACCGCCGAGGACTTCAGCGGGCCGCAGTTCGTCCGGCTGCGGACGCTGAGCGGGCGGATGCATCTGCTCGACCCCGCGCGGGCCGCCTAGCGGTGCGGATCCTGCTGACGGGCGGCAGCTCGTTCACGGGGTGCTGGTTCGCCCGCGGGCTGGCGCTCGCCGGCCACGAGGTCACCGCGACGCTGCGGTCGTCCTCGTATGACGGCGTCCGGGCGGAGCGCGTGAGCGAGCTGGCCCGGCACTGCGAGACGGTGGAGGGGCTCAGCTTCGGCGACGACCGGTTCGTCGAGCTCGTGCGTGCGGGCGGCTGGGATCTCCTCTGCGTGCACGGCGCGCAGGTGGAGGGCTACCGCAGCCCGGACTTCGACGTCGCCGCCGCGCTGGCGGCGAACACCCGAAGGGCGTCCGACGTGGTGGCGCACGTGCCGCGGGTGCTGGTCACAGGGAGCGTCTTCGAGCCGGGCGCGGGGCGCAGCGACGACGGCGAGCTGCCCGCCTTCTCGCCGTACGGCCTGTCCAAGGCGTTCACCGGCGAGGTGTTCCGGTACCTGTGCGCCCGCCACGGCGCGGGCTTCGGGCGGTTCGTGATCCCGAACCCGTTCGGCCCGATGGAGGATCCGCGCTTCACCACCTCGCTGCTGCGAGCCTGGCGGGCAGGGGAGACGCCGCAGGTGCGGACGCCCGGCTACGTGCGCGACAACATCCACGTCTCGCTGCTGGCCCCGGCGTACGTCCGCTTCGCAGAGCGGCTCGCGGCTGGCGGCGGCGTGGTGGAGACGGGGCCGAGCGGCTACCGCGAGACCCAGGGCGCGTTCGCCCAGCGGTTCGCGCGCGAGATCGGGGAGCGCCTGGACATC
Source organism: Gaiellales bacterium (assembly GCA_036263035.1). Lineage (GTDB taxonomy): Bacteria > Actinomycetota > Thermoleophilia > Gaiellales > JAICJC01 > JAICYJ01. The sequence continues at coordinate 8,551 of DATAHR010000113.1, forward strand.
GCGACGCCGCTCGAGCTGCTGCCGCAGGAGGACTGGTCTGAGCCGGCGGTACGCACGAACACGGATCCGATCGACGGCTCGACTCTGGGCTGGAGCGAAGCGGCTGCCTGGGACGAGCTGGCCGCGTGGTACGCGGAGTCCAGCTGAGTGATTCCACGACCACGTGGGTCTGAACGTACGCCGGTCTGGTTGGTCAGCGCCCGAGTGTGCACATGGTGCTACGTGCCGTTCTTTTCGCGGTGGGGGCAGCCTTCCCAGCAGCACGGTCTGCGCTGGCCCCGCGACAACTGTGAGCGAGTCCGCTCAAGCCGCCGCTCGCGGGTCTGCGCCCTCTTTGCTGACGTGACCAGGCAGATCCACTCGTTCCGGGCCAGCGGCGTGATGGCCATCCAGGTCGCGCGCGCCTCGGCGTCGAGGGTCAGGGTCTCGCGTAGATCCGGCGGGATCGTCGTATGCACCGTCCCGGCAGGGAGCCGTGGGGCAGCAGTGTCCATGCGCGCATTCTACGAGCGTGGGCGACGGCGTCATTGATGTCGGCGAGCGCCGACACCATGAGATACCGCACCAATACGACCAACACTCCTCCGAGGCTGATTCCGATGATTGATGACGTGACGCACGCGTTTGACACGGCTGTCACAAACTGACAGGATGGTCTTGACGGTTACAGCCGCCTCGCTCGTTTCGAGCCATCAAGGTCATAGCCGTCTCTGTGGCGTGCATCTGAGCGTCGCCAGAGCAAGCACCTCTCCACATTAGGAGGCACGGCATGTGGGCGAGACGCATCATTGGGCTATGCGCGCTCATAGCCTTCCTGGCATTGCCTGCGACCAGCGCTGCGGCGGTAAGCGCGACGTACACCGGCAGTGTTAGCGCGACGGGCGTCGATTGGCAGTTTCGTACGCTGTCGGTCACTGGCAGCGGCCCGCTGACCGAGACGCTGACCTGGTCGACGTCAACTGCCAAGCTGCTGGTTGGGCTCTCGCACAAGAACTCTGACGGGAGCTGGACGTGGGTCGCGAGCAGCCAGGGAGCGCAGCCCGTGACGTTGACGTGGCAGGTGACGCCGGGCACCTGGCGGCTGGCTGTCGAGGCGCTGTCGGGCGCTTCCTCCTACAGGTTGGACGTGACATATCCCGACGCCACGCCATCGACCAAACCACCCGAGGTTACCCTGATCTTCTCGCGGACAGAGCTTTCCGCGGCCGACCATTCGTCTGGCGGTGAGACCGGTTCCTGCACCCGCGACGATCGCAACATCGCGCCACTTGACACGGTGGTTGCGCCCTACGTTGCGGCCAACTATCCACACGTCCACCTGGTGGGCAGCATCGAAACCGGACCTACGGGCAACGCCGCCGGCCATTGGTGTCCGCACGGCGGCAAGTCCTACGGATCTTCCTGGGCCGACCTCACCACGCTGATGCATCTCGGCTGGAGCTTCATCGACCACAGCAGCACGTACCCCACCGATTGGTCGTCGCTCACCCAGCAGCAGCTGTACGACCAGACGTGTGGCTCCCGAAACGTGATCACCAACCACGGCCTGCCCGGCGCAAATGGGCAGTTCGACTGGCCTAACAATCACTTCGACGCCACGGTCAACACCAACTTCGTACGCAAATGCTTCTCGTTCAGCCGGGGGTACGGATCCGGTGTGACCACCGCCACCCAGATCACCAACAACAACGGCCAGCAATCCACCCGCGGCGCCTCCGGCGGCCACTGCAACGTCAGCGGGCTGCCCTGTACCACGGTCAACACGGTGAAGGCATACACGCTACCGAGCGACGTCATCGCCCAGATGCGCAGCCTCCAGTCCGGTCAGTGGCAAAACCTGCAAACGTACGTGCTGGTGACCGGGAAGAACCCGACCTACGCGACCAACCCGACCAAGTGGGATTGCACCAACCCCGATCCCAGATACCACTGGACAAACGACGTCGAGCGCTACTGCTGGAACGACATGCAGACCATCTTGGCCGCGCTCAACGCGGACACCTCCGTCAAGTCCAACTCGCCCGCCGGCGTCGCGGCAGACTGGGGATGGCCGGCCCCGACACAGTGACAGAGCGCGAGTAGCTCTGTACTCAGAGCTTGCCTTCCGACCGCGCAGACCGCACGCGGCCGTGGAATCATGTGTCCAGGCGCTGCAGCGGCGCGTAGACCGGAGTCGCGTGCGTCCGCGTGGCCGGGCGGTGGGCCGGGCCGTCGAACCGGCGCTGAGCCAGGGCGGGCTCCGCCGTCGCGGGCGGGAAGGTGAACGGTGTCCATGATGTCGGCACCGGCAGCGTGCCGGAGCCGGTCGCCGCGATGTGCATCCACGGCGGAGCGGGCGCGGGCGCCGGGTGGTGATGGAGGGGATGCCGCTGGCGGGGTGGCCGGTCGGGCAGGCGCGGGAGCGAGGCTGCCCGGGCGACGCCCATCGCCGCCGAGGCGGACGGCATGATCACGACGGGCATGCCCAGCTCGAGCGTGCGCCGCAGCCGCGTCAGCGCGTCGGCCGACACGCGCAGGCAGCCGTGCGAGGCGGGCGTTCCGATCGACGCCGGGTCGTCTGTGCCGTGGATGGCCAGCTGGTCGCCTCCCGCCCACTCCGGCGGAAGATGCGGCTGGTGGCCCGAGAGGCCGAACGCGAACCAGCCGAACGGGCCGTATGGATCGCCGGTGAGGACGCGGTCGGTGACGCTGAACCTGCCGATCGGCGTGGGCGTGTCCGGCGCGCCGATCGCCGCGCTGAAGGTCGCCAGCGAGCGGTCCCCGCGCATCAGCCAGATGCGCCGTGCCCGCAGCGATGCGCGCACCCAGACGGTGGTGCGCTCGGTGTGCACGCGTCGCAGGTCGACCCAGCCAACCGAGCCGTTCGGCCGCAGCGGCAGGACGACCCGACCCCACCGTCCGTGGCGGGCGGTGGCCACCACCCACAGCCACGTTGGCGAGCCGAGCGGCGTCGCGCCGGGGAGCACCGTGAGCACCGTGCCCGCCGGCGCGGCCCGGACGGTGACGCCGTCAGGGGCCGACGCGAGCAGGAAGCGCGGGCCGGCGTCCGCCTGCGCCGGCTGGGCCCATGCGAGGACGAACGCGATCGCCAGGACGATCGCGACGATAGTCACGTTCCGGTGATGCATCGATACCGGCTGCAGATGGCTCCAATCCCCCGAGATGACCCTCTCTAGCGGCCGCCCATCCTATCGCACGGCTTTACCGGTTCCAAGTGTCGCCGGTCGTCCTGTGGGCCGCCTCACTGCGGAGAAGTACGGAGCGTCCGGCGGGGTTCCACGGTCGTCGCCGCCGCCGCGGTGGACGATGGTCGCGCGGTGATCCGCGACGACGGCATGCCGACACCGGCAGAGGTGCGGCCGTGAACCACCTGATGGTGGTCTACAACCTGATCTACCTGGCGCTGCTCGCCCTGGGGCTCGTCTTCTTCGCGATCATCTTCCGTTCGACCCG
>DATAHR010000114.1:0-26982 GCA_036263035.1 Gaiellales bacterium
CGACCGGGTCTACGGCTGCGACATCTGCCAGGACGTGTGCCCGTGGAACCGCGGCGCCGAGCGGCGTGCCGCCGGCTTCGCGCCGGACCCGGCCGACGCGGCCTTCCCGCGCCTGGCGGACTGGCTGGACGCCGAGCCGGAGGAGCTGGCCGACCGGTACCGCCGGCTGTACGTCCCGGACAAGGACGGGCGGTACCTCCAGCGCAACGCCGCAGTCGCCCTGCGGAACGTCAGCGGCGCGCCGGCGCCGCGGTGACCGAGCGCAGCAGGCGGTCGGCCGCCTCGCGGACGCTCTCGCGCACGTGGGGCGGGTCGAGCACCTCGGCCTCGCCCCGGTTCTTCAGGATCTCCGGCACGAGCCAGCTGAGCGAGCCGTAGCTGACGGCCGCGAGCGCCGAGCCGTCGCGCAGCATGATCACGTCCCGGCGCCCCTCCCGCTCGTAGCGCGCCCGGGCCGGGGAGAACAGCACCCGGGCGGTGCCGATCTCGCCGCCGAGGTGCTGCTCGAGGTCGCGCATCTCCTCGCGCGGCTCGTACTCCTGCTCCAGCAGCTCCGCGTCGCGGACGAACGAGACCTTGAACGTCCGGCGGCCGCCCTTCGTGCGGTCGTACGCCTCGACGTACCAGCCGCGCTGGTCGCGGCGCAGCAGGTAGGGCTCGATCTCGCGCTCGGAGAACTCGTTGCTGGAGCGGGAGTGGTAGCCGATGCGCACCAGCCGGCGCCGGCGCACGCCCTCGTTCAGCGTTGTGACGGTGGACTCCTCGCCGCCGGCCTCGTGTGGCTCGGGGGTGTCTGCCAGCGTGTACTCGCCGAACGCGCCGGAAATCTTGTCGCGTACCGTCTGCAGGCTGGTGTGCGCCTCCGCGGCGATCACGGGGGCCACCACGTCGAGCGCCCGAAGCAGTGCTTTCGCCTCGAGCGGCGAGAGCCGGGCGGGGCGGCGGAAGGTGTCGCCGTAGAGCTCCTTGTCGACGAGCACCGAGCCGTTCTCCGTCGAGCAGTAGACGGCGTAGCACCCGCCGCCGAAGTTGACGAGGTTGAGCAGGTCGAGGTGCTCCTGGAGCTCCTGCTGGGAGAGGTGGAAGCGGTCGCGGATGTCGTCCGACGGCACCCTCGCCGACGCGTCGTCGCCGCAGCGCTCGAGCAGGAAGGCAAGCAGCGCCTGGAGCAGGGCGAAGCGCTCGGGCGCAACCGGCCCCTGCGACCGGGATGAGGGCGGGGCCTCGTCGTCCTGCGACTGCGATCGCGCCGCCTGGGGAGGGTCGGTCGGCTCACCCTCGTGCTGGTGCATCAGGCGCTCGAGGTCGTCCCGCACCATGGCGACCAGATGCTCCGGCTCGATCGGGCGCAGTCGGCCGTTCATCAGCAGCACCGCCTGGGCAAGCCCCTCCAGGTTGGAGTACTCGGTGGTCAGCGTCGCCGACCCGTCCTCGTGCTCCTCGAACTCGCCGGTGCCGCCGTACAGCCGGTCGACCAGCCAGGTGTCGTCGGCGGAGACCGCCAGCTTCGCCGTCCCCACCGGCTCCGGATCCAGCTGCCACGCCGCCCGGTCGCGGTACGCGGTGACGTTGAAGTCCTCGGGGATGCGGAAGTCGCGCTCGCGGCGCGTGGCGAAGGTGATCTCCCCGCGCATGCGGGAGATGCGGAAGGTCTTGCGCGCCAGGGCCGGATCCTCGATGGCCACGTCGTCGCCGACCACGTACCAGACGCCGTTCAGCTCGAACAGGCCGTACGGGTTGACCGTGCGCTCCGCCGTCGTGTCGCTACGAGCCGTCCAGTAGGTGAACCGGATCGTCCGCTGCTTGCTGATCGCCTGCTCGAGCTTGGCCAGCCGCTGGGAGATCTCCGGCGTGTAGACGCTGCCGAGCAACTCCACCCGCGCCGTCTTGGGGCCGGGGTCGATCTGGTGCTGGGCGCGGCCGAGGGCGAGGTTCTGGAGCGCGAGGCGAAGCGGCTCCGCGTAGGCGAACTGGCCCTCGAGCAGGTAGAAGCTGGTCTGGAGCGCCGCCAGCTCGGCGTCGGTGAGATCGATCGGCGGCAGGAAGTAGTTCTCCTGGCGCAGGTTGTAGAGCTCCTCGCCGGTGAACTCGTCACGGCCGGAGGTGATGGGGACGCCGAGCCCCTGCAGCTCCGAGCGGTCAGCGTAGTAGCGCCGGGCGAAGGCCTCGTCGCCCATGTTGGCGTAGCCCTCGACGTTGTTCTTCACGTCGCGGGCAGTGACCGGTCGCTGTTCCGCCATCAGATAGGCGACGAGCGACAGCTGGCGGATGAGCTTGTCGGAGTCGTGGGTCAACGCGGGAAGACAGTCTACCGGCCGTCTGGCGCCGGGGCCGCACGGGACGTGACGAATGTGCCGCAGTGTGGTCGCCTGACGCGGCGTTTCGGGCTCCGGTGACGGCGACCGCCGCCGGTATGCTCGAGTGGTGATCGCCCACCTCGACCTGGATGCGTTCTTCGCCGCCGTCGAGCTGCACAGGCGGCCGGAGCTGCGCGGAAAGCCGCTGGTCGTCGGCGGCGACCCGCGCGGCCGCGGCGTCGTCTCGACCGCGAGCTACGAGGCGCGCAGGTACGGCATCCGCTCCGCGATGAGCTGCGCCGAGGCGCTGCGGCGATGCCCGCACGCGGTGTTCGTGCGCCCCGACCACACGGTCTACCGGGAATGGTCGCGCCGGGTCTGGGACGTTGTGCGCGCCAATGCGCCGGTGGTGGAGCAGATCGGGATCGACGAGGGCTACCTGGTGCTCCCCGAGGGCGACCCGCCCGAGCGCGCCGCGGCCATGCAGCGGGCCATCCGCGAGCAGGTGCGCCTGTCCGCGTCGCTTGGGGTCGGCAGCTGCAAGGTCGTCTGCAAGATCGCCTCCGACATGCGCAAGCCGGGCGGCATCACCTATGTGCCCGCGGGCGAGGAGGCGGCGTTCCTCGCGCCGCTCGAGGTGCGGCGGCTGCCGGGGGTGGGGCCGAAGAGCGAGCATCGGCTGGCTGCGCTCGGCATCACCACGATCGGCGGGCTGGCCGAGCTCGACGACGACCGCATGGCGACCCTGCTGCCCGGCCGGGGCTGGCGCGAGTTGCGCGACCGCGCCCGCGGCATCGATCCCCGCGAGGTGTCGGCCGAGCCGGGCGAGGCGATCTCGATCTCGACCGAGGAGACGTTCGACGTCGATATCGCCGACCGTGAGGAGCTGCACGCCCGGCTGCGGGCGATGGCCGCGCCGCTCGCCGGCGGCCTGCGGAGGGACGGCCGCAGTGCCCGGACGGTCACGGCGAAGCTGCGCTACGCCGACTTCTCGATCGTCACCCGGTCGCAGTCGCTGCGGGTCGGCACCGACGACCCGGACCAGATCGCCGAGCTCGCATGCGTCCTGCTCGACCGGGCGCTCGACACGCGGCCGGGGGCGTTACGCCTGGTGGGGGTAGGCGTCTCGGGGTTCGAGCTGCACCAGCAGCTCACGCTTGGGGTCTAGCGAGAGCTAGACCGGGAGAACCCGGCGCTCTTCCAGGTGCTGGTGCGAGGGGCAGTACTCGCGGTCGGGCAGCGGCGTGCGCTGGCAGGGCTTGCCCTTGCGCGTGGTCGCCTTGCAGCACGACATGCCCTCGCCGTTTCGCTCGAGCTCCTCGAGGATGAAGCGGACGGCCTGCGTGATGTTGCGGTCGATCGAGGAGTACACGCGCGCCTGGTTCGAGATCGAGAACAGATGGCGGATCTCATGGAACAGGCTCTGGCTCGGCTTCGCGAAGTAGTGGGGGTCGCGGGCGAGGCGCTCGATCGTCGCCTCGCAGGACTGGAGCACGCGTCGCTTCGCCTCCGGGACGGATACCGTCTCGGGATGGGGATCAACCAGATCCTTGATCTCGACGAAAATCGCGCGGCTGAAACGATACATGCGTGGTCTCCAGACTGTTACAAGGTCGACGGCGGCCAAATGGCATTATGCCCGTTCGGCCATTCATTTTGCGAGCGAGATTGTTAAGTAGGGGTTAATCTCCGCGGTAAATCCCAGGAAACGACGGTCTAGACCGCCTCGCATACCCAGGAACCAGATGTCACAAACTCACCGTCCGACGTGTTACATGAGCGAGCTGTTCGGGGAGCACGACCCCGGGCGGGGTCACCCGGAGCGTCCGGAGCGCTACGCGGCCGTCGCCGCCGCGGTGGAGGCGCTCGGGTGCCCGGTGGAGGACGCGCCGCCGGCAGGGCCGGAGGCCCTCGAGCGCGTCCACGCCGAGCCCTACCTGGAGCTGCTCGAGCGGTTCTGCATCGCCGGGGGCGGGGCGCTTGACCCCGACACGGTGGTGACCGGCGTGTCCTGGCGTGCGGCGCTGCGCGCGGCCGGGGGTGCGATGGCGGCGGTCGACGAGGCGGCCGCCGACCGCAGCCGGTCGGCGTTCAGCCTGGGCCGCCCGCCCGGCCACCATGCGGAGCCGTCCCGGGCCATGGGGTTCTGCATCCTGAACAGCGCCGCGGTCGCCGCCGCGCACGCCCGTCATGACCTCGGCATGGACCGTGTGGCGATCCTCGACTGGGACGCCCACCACGGCAACGGCACCCAGGCCGCCTTCTACGAGGACGGATCGGTGCTGTACGTGTCGCTGCACCAGTACCCGTTCTATCCGGGCACCGGCGCGGCGAACCAGCGCGGCGACGGCGCGGGGGAGGGCGCGACGGTGAACCTGCCGCTGCCTGCCGGCACGACGGAGTCGGAGTTCCTGGCCGCCTTCCGCGACCACGCGGTGCCGGCGGTGGAGCGGTTCGGCCCCGACCTGGTGATCGTCTCCGCCGGCTTCGACGCCCACCAAGACGACCCGCTGTGCGCGCTTGGCCTGGGATCCGACGCCTTCGGCGTGATGGCGTCCGAGCTTCGCGACCGGTTCGGGGGCCTTGCGCTCGTGCTCGAGGGCGGCTACGACCTCGGCGCACTCGAAACGAGCGTGGCGGCGGTGCTCACGGCGCTCGTAGCCTGACAGCCGGCGCGCAGGCTCACAGCGCCGCCACAACCAGTGACGAACTCGTGCCAACCACGCCGGTGACGGAAAAGTGCCCGGCACTTTTCCGTCACCGGCGCTACAGGCTGATCACCACCATCCGCGGCTCGGTCATCTCCTGCACCGCGAACTTCGGCCCCTCGCGCGTGTTGCCCGACTCCTTGACGCCGCCATAGGGCATCTGATCGGCCCGGTAGGTGGGGGCCTCGTTGATCGTGACGCCGCCGAAGTCGAGCGTGCGGGCGGCCTTCAGCGCATTCGTGATGTCCTGTGTGAAGATGCCCGCCTGCAGCCCGTAGTCGGTGCCGTTGGACTGCGCGATCGCCTCATCCAGCCCGCCGACGCGCGACACCGTCACCACCGGCCCGAACACCTCCTTGCACGCGACGTCCATGTCCAGCGACACGTTCCCGAGCAGGGTCGGCTTCAGCAGCCCCTCGTCGTTCAGCTCGCCGCCGGCCAGCAGGTCGGCGCCGGCCGCGACGGCCGAGCCCACCCAGCTCTTGATGCGGTCGCGGTTCTCGTGGTCGATCACCGGCCCAACCTGGGTGTCCGGATCGAGCGGATCGCCGACCTTGAGCGCCTGCACCTTCGGCACCAGCTTCTCGACCAGCGCGTCGTAGACCGAGCTCTCGACGTAGACCCGCTGCACGGAGATGCAGCTCTGCCCGGCGAACGCGTAGCCGTTGGCGGCGATCGCCGTGGCGGCCTTGTCGAGGTCGGCATCGGCCAGCACGATCACCGGCGTCGAGTTGCCGAGCTCGAGCGACACCTTCTTCTTGTGCGCCCGCTGGCGGATGCCCCAGCCCACCTCCGACGAGCCGGTGAACGTGATCATGCGAACCCGCTCGTCATTGGTCAGCACGTCGCCGATCTCGCTCGAGGAGCCGACGATGACGTTCAGCCAGCCGGCCGGCTGGCCGGCGTCGGCGAACGCCTGCGCGAGCAGCAGCGCCGAGAGCGGGGTGGCGCCCGCAGGCTTCAGCACCACGGCGCACCCGGCGGCGAACGCCGGTCCCACCTTGTGGCAGACCAGGTTGAGCGGGAAGTTGAAAGGCGAGATGGCGCCGACGATGCCAATCGGCAGGCGCAGGATCAGGCCGGCCTTGCCCTCGCCCGCCGGGTGTGCGTCCATGCCCACCGTCTCGCCGGTCAGCCGCCGCGCCTCGAGCGCCGAGAAGGTGATCGTCTGCACCGCCCGGTCGACCTCGACCAGCGCGGTGGAGACCGGCTTGCCGGCCTCGAGCGCGATCGTGCGGGCGAACTCGTCGCGCCGCTCGCGCAGCTGCTCGGCAACGCCGTCCAGGATCGCCGCCCGCCGGTGCGCGGGAAGCGGCGACTCCATCGCCCGGTCGGCCGCATCGATCGCCCGGCGCGCGTCGTCGCCGCCGCCGTAGGCGACCCGGCCGACCACGCTGCCGTCGTACGGCGAGGTCACGTCGCGAGTCTCACCGGTCTCGTACCATTCCCCGCCGACGTAGAGCTTCTGCACGGTCTCGGTCGCAGCCATGGGTCAAACCCCCTCTCCGACCTTCACGAGGTCGGCCAGATTCATGGAGAACTTCCGGTTCTCGCGGTAGTCGATCGGGATCTCCACCACGGACGGGACGTCCAGCTCGAGCGCCCGCTGGATGGTGGGTGCCACCTCGTCGGCGGCCGACACCCGCATGCCGGCGATGCCGAAGCTCTCCGCCAGCCGGACGAGGTCGGGATTCGTGAACTTCGTCCCGGCCAGGTGGCCGAACTTGCGCTGCTGGTGCACCTCGATCACGCCGTAGGCGCTGTCCGACCAGACGATGTTGACGAACGCCAGGCCCAGGCGCTTCGCCGTCTCCAGCTCCTGCACGTTCATGAGGAAGCCGCCGTCGCCCGAGATCGTCACCACGCGTCGCTCCTTGGGCAGCACCATCCGCGCCGCAAGGGCCGCCGGAAGGGCGAACCCCATGGCGGCGGCGCCGTTTGAGATCAGCACCGTGTTCGGCTCGTGCGCCGGCCACAGCCGCGAGATCCAGAGCTTGTGCGCGCCGACGTCGGAGATCAGCAGGTCGTCGGGCCGCATCAGCGCGCGCAGGTCACGCAGGACGCGCTGGGGCTTCACGGGGAAGCCGTCGTCCGAGTGCGATTCGAGCGCGTCGCGGATCATCCGGCCGTAGTCCGGCGCGTCGACGTGGGCGGGCGGCTTCTCGGAGACGAGGTTCCCGAGGTGGGTGAGGATGTGGGAGATGTCGCCGACCAGCTCGACGTCGGGCACGTAGTGAGCGTCGCTCTCGGCCGGGGTGGTGTCGATGCAGATCACCCGCCGGTCCCGCTTCGGGTTCCAGTTGACCGGTGACCACTCGACCAGGTCGTAGCCGATGCAGAGCACGAGATCGGCGCGGCCCATGAACCCGCGCGGGTAGTCCTGCGCCCGCAGGCCGGCCGTGAACAGGGCGTGGTCGTCGTCGGCGTCGATGACGCCCTTGCCCATGAACGTGGTGATCACGTTCATGCCGCTCTGATGGACGAAGCGGCGCAGCGCGCGCGAGGCGTTCTGGCGGACGATGCCGTTGCCGGCCAGGATCACGGGCCGCTCCGCCTGCTGCAGCAGCTCCGCGGCCCTGTGCAGCTCCGCCGCCACCGGCTCGGAGAGGGTGGGGGAGCGGCGCGGCACGGGATCGGCCTCGAGCGGCGACTCCATCACGTCGGCGGGCAGCTCGAGGTGGGTGGCACCGGGCTTCTCGCGCTCGGCAACGGCAAACGCCTTACGCACCGCCTCCGGGATGATGTCGGGGTCGTGCACCCGGGCGTTCCACTTCGTCACCGGCTTCATCATGCGCACGACGTCGATGTACTGGTGGCTCTCCTTGTGCATCTCCGACAGGTCGGTCTGGCCGGTCAGCGCCACCACGGGAGCGCGGTCGAGGAAGGCGTCGGCCATGCCCGTCACCAGATTCGTCGCCCCCGGGCCGAGCGTGCCGAGGCAGACGCCGGCGCGGCCGGTCAGCCGCCCGTAGGCGTCCGCCATGAACGCGCCGCCCTGCTCGTGGCGGACGGGAACGAACTGGATGGTCGAGGAGGCGTCGAGCGCCTCATTCAGGTCGAGCGTCTCCTCGCCGGGGATGCCGAAGACGTGACGAACGCCCTCGTTCTCGAGGCATCGGACGAACACTTCGGCGGCGGTGGTCATGGCTGGCGCTCAGTGTATCGGCGGCGGCACCCCGGGGTGCCGCCGCCCGGCAGCCGGCGCTAGGTGGGGAGACCAAGCGCGCGCAGGTGCGCCGCGAGGCCCGAAACGCCGTCGCCGTTGCTCACCCGCACCCGATCGAGCGTCCAGAGACTCCCCGGGCGCGCCAGCCCCTCGATCGTCGAGGTCGCGGCCTTGTACCCGGCGCGCCGCACCGCGCCGATCACCCGGGAGTCATACAGCCCGCCCGGGTAGCAGAAGAAGTTGACGGGGACGTGGAACGCCCGGCGCAGCACCGACCGCGACTTCCCCACCTGATACTGCAGCTCTGCGTCCGATAGCCCCGGCAGCGACGCGTGCGTCATCGTGTGCGAGTCGAGCTCCCATCCGTGGTAGATCATGCCCTGCACCATGCGGTGGCTGAGCCCCCAGCTCCGCTGCTCGTAATGCGACAGCGCAAGGTTGAGCGTGCCGGCCCAGCCGTACCGGTCGAGCACCGGCATGGCCTGTGACCACTGGTTCGTGAACCCGTCGTCGAACGAGACGACAATCGGTCGTGACGGCAGCGGGGCGCCGTGCCAGTGGTCGTAAACCTCCTGGAGCGTGACGACGTGGTAGTGCCTCTCGTGCAGCCATCGCATCTGGGCGGCGAACACCTCGGGAGCGACGTAGAGGTGCGGGAGAGGTGTCGAGGCGGTTGGTGCCTTGATCACGTGGTACATCAGCACCGGCACGCCGATGCCGTTTCGTGCCACGAGCGGATGCCCGCAGAGCTCGCGGGTGTCGCCGGCATCGGCGATACAGAGATTTGTGCCGGTGCCGCCGTCGACGCGGTCATACGGCACGTTGTCCCGCACCGAGAGGCGGTCGGCACCCTCTCCGCCGTAGACGACGTCCTGTCCGCGGCCGCCGCCCACGCGGTCGTTGCCCCACTGGCCGCGGAGCGTGTCGGCTCCCTTGCCACCACGGAGAACGTCGTTTCCCAGTCCGCCGACGAGGCGGTCGCGGCCGGGGCCGCCCGACACCTGGTCGTTCCCGGGTCCGGCCAGGACGACGTCGTTGCCGTCCCCCGCCGCGATCACATCATCGCCCGCGCCCGCGCAGATGATGTCGTCTCCCGCCGTGCCCGTGATGCGGTCGGGTCCGGATGTGCCAACGATCGTGCAGGCCGTCTGCTGCGATGCACCGGCCGCGCTGGAGCCGCCGGTGCACGCCACGGCGACCGAGACCGCGAGCGCCGCCGTTGCGAGTGATCTGAGCCCGTACATGGATGCCTCCTCCAACGGGCGCCTCCCCATGGGCGCCGGTGCAGCCACGCTCGGGGACGGCACTCACCCGCCCCTCACCGGCGTCTCACCAGCGCCCGCCGCGACGGCCCGGTAGGCTTGCCGGGTGGTCGAGTTCCGGGTGCTGGGACCGCTCGAGATCCTGTCCGACGGCCGCACGGTGGAGCTCGCGGGCTCACGCACCCGTGCCGTGCTGGCCGTGCTGCTGCTTCACGCCAACCGGCCGGTCTCGATGGATCGTCTGATCGATGACCTGTGGGGGGCGAGCCCGCCGCCTCGCGCCCGCGGGATGGTGCACAACGCCGTGTCGGCGATCCGCCGTGCCATCGACGGAGGCGACGACGCACCGCGCCTCGTACGTTCGCCGGCCGGCTACCAGCTGCGGGTCGCTGTCGACGAGCTCGACCTCTCTCGCTTCGAACGCCTTGTCGCCTCCGCAGAGGAACGCCTCTCAGCCGGCGACTCCGACGGGGCCCGGGCGCGTGCGGAGGAGGCGATCGGGCTGTGGCGCGGTGAGGCGCTCGCGGAGTTCGCGTTCGAGCCCTTCGCATCGCCGGCCGTGGGCCGGCTGGAGGAGCTGCGGGCGCTCGCAGAGGAGCTGCGCGTCAGCGCGCTGGCGGAGTCGGGCGGTGCTGCCGAAGCCGTGGCTGACCTGCGATCGCTCGTTGCGGCCCGTCCCTGGAGCGAGCGGCTGCGGTACCTGCTCGCCCTGGCGCTGTACCGGTGCGGCCGTCAGGCGGATGCCCTGGCGGAGCTGCGCAGCTGGAGGCAAAGCCTCGACGATCAGCTCGGGATCGAACCTGCTCCGGAGATCCGGGTGCTCGAGCAGCGCATCCTGCAACATGACAGCGCCCTCGGCTCCGACGCCACCACCGCCGGCTCGCCTGGAAGCCGGCGAAGCGTCCTGCTCTCGGTGCAAGCGGCCGCAGACGTTGCGACCGCGCTCCCGCTCTGCACCGTGCTCGCCGGCGAGGACCACGAGCTGGTGGTCGTCCAGCCGGTGCCGATCCATGCCGACCTGGGCGGAGCGGCGGGACAGCTCTCAGGCGCGGTTGCCTCAGTGCCATGCGAGCGCCCGGTGCGGAGCTCGGCGTTTCGCAGCGGAGAGGTGGGGGAGGACCTGCGGCGGCTCGCCCGGGATCTGGAGGCCGCACTCGTGGTGCACATCATCGACGGCGCCGCCGTCCCGCACGACGCGCTTGACCTCGTTGAGTGCGACGTCGCGCTGCTTCGGCCCGGACGGCGGTCAGAGGGCCGTGCCGTCGTGGCCGCATTCGGCGGCACCGATCACGACTGGCTCGCGATCGAGCTGGCTGCCGTGGCCGCCGCCCGGATGGGCGTGCCGATGAAGCTCTTCGGCGGTGCGCGCAGCGGCGCCGATGCCAGCCGGGTGCTGGCCGTCGCCTCGGTCGCGGTGCAGCGGTTCCTCGGGGTTGCCGTGGAGCCGGTGGTCGGCGGCGCGGAGACGCTTCTGGAGGAGGCGGCCTCCGGGGCCATGATGGTGCTCGGCCTGTCCGGCCGGTGGCGGTCGGAGGGGCTCGGCAGCGTACGTGCGCACGTGCTGGAGCAGGGCGCCGGGCCGGTGATGCTCGCCCGGCGCGGGCTGGGGCCGAGCGCACTGGCTCCGCCGGCGGCGCTCACGCGGTTCACATGGTCACTCGACGGGGCTTAACACGTCACCGAATGCGGCGGCCGTCGGGCGCCGGGCGGGATCCTTGTCGAGCGCGTGGAGCAGCGCCTTCGCCAGGCCGTCCGGCAGGTCGGGCCGCAGGCTGCGCGGATCGGGCGGCGCAGCGCATACCTGCTCGACCGCCACCTCGATGAACGAGCCGGCGACGAACGGCGGCCGGCCGGTGAGCACCTCGAAGAGCGTGCACGCCGCGGAGTAGACGTCCGACGCCGCACTGGCCGGCACACCCTGGATCACCTCCGGGGCCATGTAGGCGGGGGTGCCCACCACGCGGCCGGTGCGAGTCAGTGCTGCGGACGCGAGATGCTTCGCCAGCCCGAAGTCGGTCAGGCGCAGGTGCCCGCGGTCGTCGAACATGATGTTCGACGGCTTCACGTCGCGATGGACGATGCCCTGCTCGTGCAGGTAGTCGAGGGCTGCGGCAAGCTCCCGCCCGCGGGCCGCGACGAGCTCAGGGGGCGCCGGTGCGCCCGACAGCGTCGCCCGCATCGAGCCACCGGCCATGTACGCCGAGACCAGGTACAGCGTCTCGTCCGTGTCGCCGTACTCGAGAACCTGGACGAGGTTCGGATGATCGACCCCCGAGGCGATCTCCGCCTCGCGCGCGAAGCGCTCACGGTACCGTTGGTCGCGTCCGAGCTCGCTGCGCATCAGCTTGACGGCGACGGTCTCACCATCGCTGATCCGGACTGCCCGGGCGACGGTTGCCGTGGCGCCGGTGCCGAGCACCTCACCGAGCGTGTATCCGTCCAGCGCCGCGACGATCACGGCGTTGCGGGCCGGTAGGCGACCGACGTGGCGCCGTCGAGTGCCGGCAGCGGCGAGAGGCCGCTGCCGTCGGCGTACACCGCCCAGGCGCGACCATCGGCCACCACGATCAGCGTGCGACCATCCGGTGACCACGCGATCCGCGTGTCTGCAGCCTGCTGGCTCTCGGAGCCCGGGATGTTGACGACCATGGCCGGCACCGACTGGTGGAGGCGGAGCAGGTAGACGCCGCTGCCCTGGTAGGTGCTCCAGTAGGCGAGCTCCGTACCGTCAGGCGACCACGCCGGTGGGCCCGCCAGGTGGCTTGCCTCAGGGTGTGCTCCCACGCCGACCGTACCGGTGTCGTGCACCACCCACAGCCGCGGGGCCTCCCCGGACAGCGCGTGGCTGTAGGCGATCGTCGCGCCGTCGGGTGACCATGCCGGGCCAAGATCCTCGCCCAGGCCCGGGGTCACGGGATGCGCATCGGAGCCGTCGGATCGGACCGTCCAGATCTGGGATCCGCTGGTGCCGCTGCGCACGAATGCAATCCATGCCCCGTTCGGCGACCACGCCGGCGCGGAGTCCGCTTCCGGTCCCGAGGTCAGCTGACGACGAGCGATACCGTCGGCTCGTGCCATCCAGAGGTGACCACCCCGCGCGTACACCAGACGGGTACCGTCCGGCGCCCAGCCGAAGGCGTCACCACGTTCGACGTTCCCGCCGCCGATGATCTGTCCGTCATTCGAGTAGGCCGGTTGCTGGGACATGCCCTTCGCCGCGTCCGTCGGCTGAACCGCCACCCAGACGCGCCCGCCCGCGACGGCGATGCCTCCCAGGTGGCCGGACAGCCTGACCATGCGGACGGCGAGCGTGTCGGGGTCGATGCGGGTGACCGTCCCCCGCGATGCGCTCGCGACCCAGACGTAGCCGGCGCCGGCGGCGATGGCGGTTGGAGCGTCGATGCCCTGGATCACGCGGTTCCCACCGCCTCCCTGCCGGGGGGCGAATCGCCATACCTGGTTCAGCGCCGTCGCCACCACCCAGATGTGGCCACGGTAGAAGGTGAGAGCGCCGGCCCGGCCGTCGGCGCCGCCGTTTGCGACCGTCTTTGTCGCCGTCACCTTCAGACCCGAGGTCCGCCGCCAGACGGTGGCGTGACCGTCGCTGTCCCACAGCACCGTGCGGCCGGCGGCGCCGGCCGGCGGCACGGCCACGAGGCCGATCGAGCCCGTGTCGTGGGCAAACCCGTCGGCGCGGCCGCTCCTGATGGCGACGCGGACGGTGGTGTCCTCGATCGCCGCCCAGACATGCGCCTTGTCAGCGGCGATGGCGCCGGTGCCCTGACAGCAGAGCGGCACGTGAGCGACGTGCACCCTGCGGTTGGGTGAGATCAATGCGATCTTCCGCACGCCGCCCAGCAGCGCCCATACCCGCCCGCCGCCGAAGGTGAGGGCAGTCGGCGGGAAGCGTGTGGAGATCGTGTGGGTGTGGCCGGATGCCGGATCCAGCGATAGCACTGCGCGACGCCGGCTGTCGGCGATCCACAGCTTCCCCGCGCCGGACGCCAGCTGCGCCGGCATCCCTCCCACGTGGATATCGGCGATCGTGGACATGGTCGCCGGATCGAGCGCTGCGACGCTTTGCGCCGCGACGTGCACGCGCGGCGGAGCGGGGGAGTGAACCGCGGAGGGCGTCGAGGACCCGCTGCGCGTTGCGATGACGACCGCCACTGCGATCGCCGCCGCTGCCAGGCCGGCGAGCAGGAGCAGCCGCGAAGACCGGCGCGGACGGGAGGGAGCGTGGACGACCGCAGGCGGCTGGGCCGCATCGACGAAGGCCCGCGCAAACGCACCGCAGCTGTCGTACCGGTCCTCCGGCGCCTTCGCCATGCCGCGCGCGATGACGTCGTCGAAGGCAGGGTCGAGGTCCGGCCGTAGGGCGCTCACCCGCGGCACCGGCTCGTGGACGTGCGCCCACAGCACCGCCATGCCGTTTTCCCTTGGGTAGGGCACCTGGCCGGTCAGGCACTGGTATGCCAGGCAGGCGAGCGCGTACTGATCAGCGGCGGCGCTCGCAGGCTCGCCCGAGATCACCTCCGGCGCGAGGTATTCGATGCTCCCGAGCACCTGGCCGGTGCTGGTGACGGTGCGCAGGGACGTCGCCGACGTTCCCAGGCCGAAGTCGCTCAGATAGACGTGGTCCGTCGACTGGTCGTCGTCGCCGCTGTGGGAGACCAGCACGTTCCCCGGCTTGACGTCGCGGTGGATGAGCCCGCGCGAGTGGGCGCAGTCAAGCGCCGCGGCGATATGTGAGATCAGCGGCGCGGACCCTGCGGGTGGGATGCCGTCGGAGCCGCGCAGGATGCTGGCCAGGTCGGTGCCCTCGACGTACCGCATCGCCAGGTAGAGGACGCCGTCGCTCTCGCCGGCGTCGTAGACGGGGATCACGTGCGGGTGGTCGATGCTGGCGGCGATTTCGGACTCGCGCAGGAAGCGCCGCCGAAACCGGCTGTCGTCAGCCAGCTCCGGCGTGATCACCTTGAGGGCGACCGGACGGTGCAGCCGCTCCTGCTCGGCCAGGTAGACGACGCCCATGCCGCCGCGACCGAGCATCCGCTCGATTCTGTAGCCGGCCAGACGGCTCCCCAGCCGCGTGCCCAGATCCATCAGAGGTCTTGTGTATCACATGCAACAAATAGCAGCAAGCACGCGAACGGTTGGCGGCTTCCAATCCCTGCCCGGCCCAGGGATGTGGCACGTGGTACGTTCGCTCGGTTCACGACCGAGGAGGAAAAGGCGCATGGCGGTGCTGATGATCATGGAGGTGGACGGCGTCACGACCGACGACTACGACCAGCTGAATGAGGCGATCGGGGTGCGCAGCGACGAGGACGCCCCGGACGGGCTGATCCAGCATGCGGCTGGAGTCGACGAGGACGGGCGGTTCGTCGTCGTCGACCTGTGGGAGAGCGAGGAGAAGCTCGGCGCGTTCTTCGAGCGCCTGGGGCCGGCGATGGAAAAGGTCGGCATGCCGCAGACGGAGCCGAAGATCATGCAGGCGCACAACCACTCGCGCGGCACCGGCCAGGAGGCGGCCGTGCTGGTGCTGATCGACGTGCCCGAGGCCGGCACCGCCGAGTACGACGAGATGACGAAGCTGATGCCGGCCCACATCAACGACGAGCACCCGGCGCACATCCACATCGCGGCGAGCGACGGGAACGGGCTTGTGGTCGCCGACCTCTGGGGGTCGGAAGAGGCGTTCGCGCAGTTCGCCCAGGAGCAGATCGGCCCGGCCGCACAGCAGACCGGCATGTCGAACATCACCCCGCGCATGGTGAAGGTGCACAACACCATTCGCGGCAAGTCCAGCGTCAGCTCCTGACGAACCACCTCGGTTGAAGGAACGGTGCCTGGTCACCGTTCCTTCAACCGAGGCTAGCCGGTGCGTGAGCCGACGCCGAGGCCGAGCCGGTCGCCCGAGAGATAGAGCCCACGCTCGGCCTCGGGCACGCGGTCGTCCACGGCCTGGTCGAGCAGGCTGGACTGCTCGCGCAGCACTGCTCGCCGCTCGGCCGGCGCGATGGCGAGCAGATCGTCGATGGCGGCGTGCAGACGGCGTGTCACCTGCGGCGAGGCGGCGCCGGCTTGCCGGATCTCATCGAACGCGAGGTGGACGTAGTCGTCCCACTGCATGACGCGCTCCGTGAGCCGGACGGCGCCCCGGTCGTCGCGATGCGTGCCGTCGGGGAAAGGACGGGTGGCGAGGTGGCGCAGGCAGTCGTGCAGCCGGTCGATCGCCTGCACGGCGGTGGTCGGGTCGAGGTACGGCGACTCGGCGAGCGACCGCTCGGCGATGTCGACCAGCATGCGGAACCCGTAGGCGACGTCCTGCTCCAGCGTCCGTTCGAGGCCGAGCGCGACGAAACCGGTGACATCGGCGTCCAGCCGGTCGGCGCGTCCGTGCACCCGGAAGAGCGGAGAGCCGGCCGCGACGAACTCGCCGAGCGCGGGCAGCAACTCGAGGCAGCAGTCGGCGGCGCAGGCCTGCTCGACGAGCCGCTTGTGGTCGATGTGGCAGAGCACGCCCGAATGCGGCGCGGTCAGCGTCCCGGGATCGGTCGCTGCCGCCTCGCCTTCGGGGTACTGCTCGTCGAGCAGGCGGCGGGTCTCGGTGCCGACGATCTCGACCAGCGCGGACACCCGCAGCGAGCGGCCGATGTGGTGGACGTAGAGCACGAGCACGATGATCGACACGACGACCAGGCCGAAGGCGGCAACTACCGTGACCCCGGGCACGCGGCCGCCGCCCGAGTTGCCGATCAGCACGTCGCGCATGGCCAGCATGGCGAATGCGAACGTCCCGACGAATGCGCCGATGGCAAACT
Source organism: Gaiellales bacterium (assembly GCA_036263035.1). Lineage (GTDB taxonomy): Bacteria > Actinomycetota > Thermoleophilia > Gaiellales > JAICJC01 > JAICYJ01. Next base: position 16,261 of record DATAHR010000114.1, read on the forward strand.
GGCTGGGCCGGTCCTTCAGGATGGGCTGGACGATGCGCGGTGAGAACTGGCCCATCGCCAGCTGCACGACAACCATTGTGATGGTGAGGACGAGCGCGGCCAGGCTGACCATGGAGGTGGCGATCGCTCCGAGGATGGCGAGGGCCGCATCCGGGCCGCCGGTGAATGAGCGCGGCACGAGGTTGTAATCCGTCTGGCCGTCGATCCACAGCGTCACGAACGACAGCAGTACGCCGGCGCCTACGCAGAGCACCGGCACGAACCACAGGCTGCCGCGCAGGTGGGATGTGATCCGGTAGCTGGCAACCGGCATGTGCCGGTGCTACCCCCGATCGCTCGCGCCGGAACCGCGAAGTCAACGACGGCGTTCCCAGGTTGCCGCGGGGTCGTGACATCACGCGTCTTGTTCCGTGACGGCCGCCGCCGGCAGGCTGGGGATGTCACCACGCACACCCCAAGGAGGGTCCGTCACATGTCTCATCGCATTGCCGCCGCCATCGTCACCCGCGTTCGCCGTCATGACGACGAGGCCGGCCAGGGTACCGTCGAGTACGCCGGCCTGGCGATGGCCATCGGCGTGCTGCTGCTGGCCGTCGGCTCGTACCTCGGCGGCAAGGATCACGGCATCGGCAGCGTCGTCACCGCGGCCATCAAGACCGCGGTCGAGCACGCCACGGGAGCGTCCAAGTAGGGCCGGTCAGCGAGCCGCCCTCGGCGGGCGGCGGCCGCGGGGGCCGTCGCCCGCTTGATTCCCGGCAGGGCCGGCAGCCGCTAACCGCCGAGCTCGTTCACCCCCGCGTAGACGTCAATGCGCATCCCCTCGTCGCCTATCACGCCCTCGGCGATGCAAACGACGTCGTTCAACCAGGCGTAGCGGTCGTCGTCGGCTTCGAACAACCCCACGAGGTTCTGGCGCCCGAGCCCATCCTCCCCGAACCATGTGCGGCCACGCAGTTCGAAGAAGATTGCGGCGCCGTCCTCCGTTGTTATCAGGCCACGGACATTGGGCAGCATGCGGCCGTCGCTTCGCCGCCGTGGGTAGTTCGACCACACGACGCTGCCCGCGATCCTGCCGGTGGCCGTGCCGCGGCCCTCACCGTACGCGGGGCCTTCATCGCTGCCGTACGGGCTGGCCAGCTGGTAGCCGGGGGCGTCCACGCGGACGTCGGCCTCGTACGTCCAGTCGAAGGTGCAGAGCGGCTCGAGGCGCACCGCTGCACGATATCGGAGCACGATCCGTCGGTACCGACATTCTCGTTACGTCGGCCTGACGATGGCAATCGGCGTACCGCTGCCGACCTCAGCCGTCGGTCTCGACCGGCGCGAGCCGCCGCAGCTCGACAGGACCCAGCCGCACGCCGGTGACCGTGCCGTCGGCGCGGCGGTGGAATACGCACTGCTCGCCCGACTCGCGAACCCCCGGCTCGATCACGAACGCGTCCGGCTCGCCCGCGGGCCGCAGCCGCGGCTTCCAGGCGGGCTCATCGGGGTCGAGCCATACGAGCGCGCCGTCGCGCCACTCCAACCGGAACAGCGCCGTCCACTCGTTGTCGGTGTAGAGGCCGAGCAGGGGCGCCCACTCCTCCGGCAGCTCGGCGGGCGGCTCGATCGCGGCGGGGTGGTCGATCACGGCCTTGCGAGCGATCGCTCCCAGGCGCCCGGCCAGCTCGCCTGCGAAGCCGAGGCCGTTGATCAGCACGATCGCCCCCACCCGGTGCTTCGGGTCGAAGCAGACGTTGGTGATGAACCCGTGCAGTCCGCCCGAGTGCGTCACCCAGATCACGTCGTCGCGGCGGACGGCGTACCAGCCGATCGCCCACGCCTCGGTCCACTCGGCATCGCCGAGGTAGCGGGGACGCTGCATCTCCGCCCTGGTTACGTGTCCGAGAATCCCGTCGCGCTCGTCGCCCTCCGGCGCCAGTTGGAACGCGAGCCACCGCGTCAGGTCGTCGACGCACGACCACAGCCCGCCCTCCGCCTGGCTGATCGCCGTCGCCATCGACAGGCGCAGATCGTCGCTGAATGCGCGCGGCGCATAGCCGGTGGCCTTGCGGGCATCGAGCACGTCGCCGAGCGGGTCGAACCCTGTCGACGCCATGCCCAGCGGCTCGAGCAGCCGGGTCTGCAGTACCTCGGCATATGGCGCGCCTGCGGTGCGCGAGACGATCTCGCCGAGCAGCTGGTAGGCCAGGTTCGAGTACTTCTGCTGGGTGTTGGGCGGCACCCGCAGCCCGATCTCGCCCGCACGGGCCAGGTTGACCGCGGCATCCTGCTCGTAGCGGGCGGCCGACCAGTCGGTGCCGGGCGGATCGCCCAGCAGGCCGCTCTCGTGGGACAGCATCCGACGGATGGTCACCGCGCTGATCGGCCCCACCGTGGAATCGGCCGCCTCCAGCTCCGGCAGGTGCTCGACGGCGGGATCGTCCAGCGCGAGCCGCCCCTCGTCGCGCAGCTGCATGATCAGCGTCGCGGTGAAGGTCTTGGTGATCGAGGCGATGCGGTAGAGCGTCCCGGTATCCGGACGCCGCCGGTCGGCGATGTCGGCGAATCCGGGCGCTGCCGACCACACCAGCCGGTCGTCGTGGACGATGCCGGCCGCGAGGCCGGGAAGCCGGTGCTCGCGGACGAAGTCCGTCGCCGCCGACTCCAGCCGTGCGGCAACCTCCGTGACCGGCGACTCAGTCATCGGTCAGCCGTACCCGCTAGGGCAGGCTGTCGGCGGCCTCCTCGCCGCGGCTCGTCAGCTTCACGCTGCGGGCGCCGTCCCCGCCGGCATACTCCGCCAGCCCGAGGTGCACGAGATGGTCGACGTTCTCGGTGATCGACTCATGCAGCTGCGCCGAGTCATGTCCCTCGGCGTCGTGACGGCCCTCACCCGCGACGGCGTGCGAGATGTCGTCGACCGAAACGGTGCCCCTGCTGCGCAGGATGCGCAGGATGTCGTCCTGATAGGGGAACCGATTGATTGCCATGTCGCCCTCCTGTTCGAGACGGATGCGGCAACCCTACACTGCGCGCCGCATGGCGTGGAACCGGCTCAGCGCAGGATGTTGACCGCGCGCGCTGCGACCACCAGCACGGCGCTCGCCGACGCCGCCGACTCGGTCAGCATCAGCGCCTTCGCCCACCGCGTCATGGGCATCGCATCGGTCGGGCTGAACGCGATCGCGTTGGTGAACGACACGTACATGTAGTCGAACAGCCGCGGCTGCCACCCGGGCTCCGCCAGCTGCGGGTTCTCCATCTGCGGGAACTGGAAGTCGGGAAGCGGCGGGTCCAGCTCCCGGCGCCGCACCGGCCCGCCCCGGTCGAACTCCCAGAACAGCAGCCCGAAGGTGACCACGTTGGTCGTCCAGACGGCCAGCCCCTTCCAGAGCAGCTCCCTGCCGTTCTGCTCGTGGCCGCCCAGCACCGAGGCGATCAGGGCGATCAGCATCACCCCGTTGCCAAAGCTGATGATCAGGAGCAGGATGATCGACACCTCGCGCCGCAGGCCGAGCACCTCCAGGCGACGGCGCGGCAGCGACCAGCTGAGGGCGATCAGCAGCACAGCCTCGGCCGCCGCCAGCACGAGCCACGACCACCACGGCAGGTGCTCGAGCGTCCACCCGCCCGTCTTGCTCGCGATCGCCGTCGCCGTGTGGATGGCAACCAGCACCAGCACCGCGGGTGCGGCCTCGTACCGCGACTCCACCTCGGCGGCGTGGAACTCCTCCTCGTCGGGATGGTCGGTGGTGGGGGGATCGCCGCTCACGGCGCGACCGCGTTCGCCGCCGCTACCGCGGCTCGACCGGGAAGAGCATCTTCACCAGCACGTCCCAGCGGGTGATGGCCCCGTCGGACACCTCGCATGTCAGCGACATCACCTCGATCTTGCTGATCCCGCGGATCGAGCGGGTTGCGGCGACGAGCGCCTGCCGCACGGCGTCGTCGGAGCTCTCGGTCGAGCTCCCGATCACCTCGATCACCTTCGTCACCGTCATGCTGGCAGACCTCCGCCCGTCCGCTGCTGGTACCGTGTCCCGGTCGTCCGGGGAGGATACCGATGCGGGTCTTGATCATGCAGGATGTGTCGCCCGCCGGCCTGGCCGAGCTCGATGGGTTCGAGCTCGTCCGCGGCTCGGATCCAGCCGGCTGCGACGGCGCCGTCTGTTACCTGATCGACCGCATCGACGAGGACTTCCTCTCGACGCCGGGGCTGCGCGGCCTGGCGACGGTCTCGGTCGGGCTCGACCACATCGACCTGGCGGCCGCGGAGCGCCACGGCATCCCGATCGCCTATACGCCGGACGTGCTGACCGAGGCGACGGCCGATCTCACCTTCGCGCTGCTGCTCGGGGCGGCGCGCAGGCTGGGGGAGGGGGAGCGCTACCTGCGCGCCGGCCGGTGGACGACGTGGAGCTTCGACCTGCTGCTCGGCACCGACGCGCACGGCAAGACGCTCGGCATCATCGGCCCCGGGCGGATCGGCCGCGCGGTCGCACGCCGGGCGGAGGGGTTCGCGATGCGGGTCCTGTTCGCGGGGCGCGATCCGGCCGAGCTCGACCGCGTGCTCGCCGAGTCCGACTTCATCGCAGTCACCGTGCCGCTGTCCTCCGACACGCGGCACATGATCGGCGCCGAGGAGATGGCGCGTATGAAGCCCGGTGCCATCCTCGTCAACACCAGCAGAGGCCCGGTGGTCGACGAGCAGGCTCTCGCGGCCGCGCTGAAATCGGGGCACCTGGGCGGCGCCGGCCTCGACGTCTTCGAGCAGGAGCCGCAGGTGCACCCCGACCTGCTGGAGTGCGAGAACGCGCTGCTCGTCCCGCACATCGGCTCGGCGACGCGGGAGACTCGCGACGGCATGGCGCGCCTTGCGTGCCGCGGGCTGGCGCAGATCCTGCGCGGGGAGCGCCCGCCGAACCTCGCAAACCCGCAGGTGTGGCCGCTGGAGGCGGCGGCGCCGCAATGAGCCGGGAGCCGGTCAACGCCAACGTCGACACGCTCGGGCCGTACTCACCGGCGATCGTCGCCGAGGGACGGTTCGTCTACGTGTCCGGGCAGGGAGCGATCCGCGCAGGCCGTTACGAGGGCGGCAGCGTGGCCGACGAGACGCGGCTCGCGATCGAGAACCTGTTCCGGATCCTGGAGGCGGCGGGGTGCTCGCCGTCGGACGTGGTGCGGTGCGGCGTGTACCTGACCGACATGGCGTGGTTCGACCAGATGAACGCCGCCTACATGGAGCGCTTCCCCGAGCCCCGCCCGGCCCGCACGACGATCGGCGTGGCGTCGCTTCCGGGCGGCATCCGCGTCGAGATCGACTGCGTGGCGGTGCTCCCAGGGGGTCAGGCTTCAGCCTGACCCGTCGGGTCTGACCCTTCAGGTCTGACCCGTCCGGTTCACCACTGGCGTGGTGCGCGGTGCCGCTGGGTCCAGCCCCTGCTAGGGGCCGTGAGGCCGACGTGATACGTGTGGCCGCGAGGCGCCACCCGATCGCTTCGAGCGTATAGGTGGTGGTTACTCTTGTGCCAAAGCCTTTGTGAGGCTGGCGAGAGATGAGTAGTTGTTCCATGGAGCCTCCAGACTGGTCGTATCTGTCGGGTGGCGGAGGCGTAGACTCGGCGGGTGGACGTACCGGACCCGAAGTACGTCAAGGCCGAGGATGGCGCCTATATCGCGTATCAGGTAGTGGGAGATGGCCCGGTCGACGTCGCATGGCTGTTCGACTTCACCGGAAACCTGGACTGCGTGTGGGAATACGTTGCGGAGTACGAGTGGTATTCGTCTCTCGCGTCGTTCGGGCGTTTGATTTTGCACGACCGGCGTGGTACCGGCCTGAGTAGTCGAGACCGGCCTGTCCCCAACTTGGAGACCCGTGCCGCGGATCTGCGGTTGGTGCTTGACAAAGTCAATTCTGATCAGACGGTGATCGGTGCCTACTACGAGGGCCTGTCCCCTGGTCTCATGCTTGCAGCCAGCCAGCCGGATCGCATCCGAGCGCTGGTCTGGTGGCATCCGTGGCCCAGGACGACCTGGGCGCCGGACTATCCATGGGGGGAAGGGCCGGAGGAGATACGAACTGCACGCGACATGCTCGTCCATTGGGGATCCATCGAGTGGGCCCTGGATTGGGCCGACACGCAAGAGCGTGCGAACGGGTTTCGTCCATCACAGGACGACATTCGATGGATGGCGAAGGCGACCCGTAACACGTGTACTCCAGACATGGCCGCCGCGCTGACGGAGATGTGGTGGCAGACAGACGTACGCGGCCTGCTCCCTGCCGTCCAAACGCCGTCGCTCCTCCTTGCCGAGGAAGGCGAATCAGAAACCGGAGCTGTCGCAGACCATGTCGCCTCGCTGATGCCGAACGCTACGGTCGAGCGCGTCCCAAGGGCGACCAGGCCCCGAAACTCCGCCGAAGCAGCCACCTGGTACCGCCCGTACCGCCGCGCCGTGGAGCAGTTCATCGGTCTCGCTCCACACGCCTTCGCCACAGATACGGTGCTTGCGACTGTCCTCTTCACTGACATCGTCGGCTCCACGGCGCACCAGGCGGTTCTCGGCGATCATGAGTGGAAAGAACTGGTCGAACATCACCACGCGACAGTCCGCCAGGCACTGCACACCTGGCGTGGTGTCGAAAATGACACCGCCGGCGACGGCTTTTACGCCACCTTTGACGGCCCCGCCCGAGCGATCCATTGCGCCCACCAGATACGAGATGCCGTTCGCAGCTTGGGCATCGAGATTCGCGCCGGCGTCCATACCGGAGAATGCGAGCTCGTCGATGGGAAGTGCGCCGGCATCTCCGTATCCATAGGCGCACGCATCGCCGCGCGCGCCCGCCCCTCGCAGGTACTCGTCTCCCAAACCGTGAAAGACCTCGTCGCCGGCAGCGGCTTCACCTTCCAATCCATCGGCGAACACGAGCTCAAAGGCGTACCCGAGCACTGGCGCATCTACGACGTCGCCTGAACACGCTTTCGGGTTCGCAGCGCTCGGCCAAGGCGAGCGCACGGCAGCGAGCCGGCCGAGCCCGATCGCGGCCAGGTAGTCAGGTGCCGGTTTCCAGCCGAGCGCCAGAATCGCATCTCCGGTCGGCCCGTTGTTCGGCTTCCGGCCGGTCGCGTCGCCTCCCGCCGGCAAGCTTCCTAGGCGGCATCGCGCTCATTCCGCGGCTGCAGACAGGTCTCCGAGGGCGTCCGCCATCCACCACATAGGGTCGCGTAGCACGGGACATCCCTGACGCGGGGCAGGGTCGGACGACCATAGGGTCGTCCCCGTGATGTCCACCCTCACCCCACACGACCACGTCACGGACGACGCCCTCGCGGCCGACGTGCGCCGGGTCGTCGAGTCGGCCGGCAACGACCGCCACGACGATGGCGAGCGCGTGCTCGCGACGGTGCTCTTCACCGATATCGTCGGCTCGACCGAGCGCGCCGTGCAGCTGGGAGACCGCCGCTGGGCGCGGCTGCTGTCCGGCCACAACGCGCTCGTGCGTGCGCAGCTCGAGCGGTTCGGCGGTCGCGAGGTGGATACGGCCGGCGACGGCTTCTTCGCGTCGTTCGACACGCCCGGTGCGGCCGTGCGGTGCGCCCGCGCGATCGTCGAGGCGGTGCGCCTGCTCGGGCTCGAGATCCGCACCGGCCTGCACGCGGGCGAGTGCCAGCTGGTCGACGGCAAGATCGCGGGCATCGCGGTGCACACGGGCGCGCGGCTGGCGCGGCACGCGAACGCGGGCGAGGTGCTGGTCTCCGGGACGGTGCGCGAGCTGGTCGCAGGATCCGGCCTGCGCTTCGAGTGCCGCGGCTCGGCCTCACTGAAGGGGCTGCCTGAGGACGTGCGGGTGTTCGCGCTGGCCGCTTAGCCGGCTTCCGGCGGGTCGTCGGCCGTCGGCTTGAACAGGTCGCGCACCCCGGCGCTGCCTCGCGGCCGCTCCACGGTCACCTGCAATGGCTGGTCGAGCTTGTCGACCACGCCGTCGACGCCGCCTCGCACCTGCTCGACCATCGCCGAGACGGTTGCCACGTCCTGGCGCAGTGCGGCCATGCCGGTCGAGATCAGGTCGACGACGAGCTCCAGGTCCTCGACGCGCCCGAGCCGCTCGGCCAGGAGATCGAGGTTGACCTGCTCGACCTGGCGCGACAGGCCGCGCAGCAGCTCGCGCAGCTCCTCCGCCTGCCGCGTGTCCGGGTGGGCGGACAGCGCCCGCTCGACGGCCCGCTCGACCCGTGCCGGCAGGCTCTCCTCGAGCGCGGCAGCGGTGGAGCGCAGCTCGTCGACATGGGTCTCCGCGCGGGCCAGGATCGTCCGCAGGTCGGGCATGGCGGGACGGGCGTCGGCCGGCTGGTCGGCCGGCCCCTCGGCGTCCTCTCCACGGGCTCTCGCGCGCAGCTCCTGGATGCGGCGGTAGAGCTGGGCCTCGGCCTCTTCCATCGGCGTGCGACCGGTGTCCATGGCCGCCCAGTCTACTCCGCCACGTCCGGGGGCGTTGGTACGCTCGGAGCAGTCTTTTGGAGGTCGAGATGCACGCACACGACGACGACGTCAGCTACACCCGGATCATCGATCCCGCGCCTGCGGGCGAGGATCTGGCGCCGCCGCCGCGCGGCGATCGGCCGACCCTGGTCTGGCGGCCGCGGCTGGGGGATGACCAGACCTACCCGCTGGCCGGCAGGCTGACGCGTCTGGGCCGCCACGACGAGAACGACGTCGTCCTGGCCGGGCCGACGGTGTCGGCGCGCCATGCCACCGTGCGCGTCGAGCCGGTGGGAGTGGTGCTCGAGGACGAGGGCAGCCTGAACGGCACGTTCGTCAACGGCGAGCGGATCGAGCAGCGGCTGCTGGAGGAGGGCGACCGCATCCAGATCGGCCCGCACCTGCTGCTGTTCGTCCCGGCTGCCTAGGGCTCGAAATCGGTGTACTGGAGCTCAGCCCACGACGGCACGGGGGCCAGCTCGACGAGCGGCACCTGGTCGCTGGGCATCCGGTACGCGAAGCTACCCGACCCCTCGTCGAACGAGACGTCCAGCAGGCCGGCCTTGACGCGATGATCGAGCCAGGCCCCCCGGAACACCAGCTTGCGCAGCCAGTACGTGAGCGGTTCGGGGTGGAGCTCGTCCAGCTCCCGGGCGCAGTCCTGGAGGTGCTCCCCGAGCGAGCTGCGCGGCTCGGAGACGCGGCCGGTGGCGGCCAGCTCGACGAGATCATCCGCCTCTTCATCGCCGAGGTCGCGTGGTGGGACGAGCTCCAGCCGGACGGCGGCTGCCACCACGCGCTGGGTGAAGTCGGTGCGCGAGAAGGCGTAGCGGTAGTCGAGGAACTCGACCACGAAGTCGTCCCCGGAGTGGTAGTCCGCGTCCACGGAAAGGAATTGTAGGTGCCTCGGATCCGGCTGGAACGCGGCCCGGTGGTGTGCGAGAACGGCGTGCTTGCGACCAGCTCCTGGACGCGCTCCAAGGGGCTGCTCGGCCGGTCGAGCATCGGCCAGGACGAAGGGTTGTGGATCCAGCCCACCAGCTCGATCCACATGTGGTTCATGCGGTTCGCGATCGACGTCATCTGGGCGGCCGAGGACGGCCGCGTGCTGAAGGTGGTCGAGAACCTGAAGCCCTGGCGGATGAGCTTCTGCCGCGGGGCGAAGGTGGCCCTCGAGCTGCCCGTCGGCGCGATCCCGCGCAGCGGCGCGGAGGTGGGGGACTACCTCGTCATCGAGCGGTAGCTCGGCCGGCCTCTAAGCCCCGAGCGCCTGCTTGATCTTCGCGATCTCGGAGGCCTCCGCCTCGTCGCCACCCTTGGCTGCGGCCGACACCGACTCGGCCACGTCGACCACGAAGTGCTTGTAGGCGTCGAGCTCGTCCGGGGCCTTCTGCTGCAGCGTGGCGACTGCGCCCTGAAGCGCGGCCATCGTCTCCTGTTCGACCTCGGTCGGATTGTCACGCACGCTAAATCCGGTGCCCTTTTCGCCGGCCAGGTCGCGGACGAGCAGGCTATCGCTGCGCTGGTGCGCCTCGGCCAGGTGCTTCGCAAGCGCCTTGGCCTCCTTGAAGCTGTCCCAAAAGCCGCGGTCGCTCATTGCCACGAGCATCCCCGCGCCGGTCACGCCGGTGTGCAGCTGCTCCCACTCGGTCTCGCTGAAGTCGGTCTTGGTTGCCATGTCGCCTCCTGTCGGTGAAGGGCCAGAGGATAGAGCGCAGGCTACCCCGATGTCTCGTTCCGGCGGCGACAGCGCGGCCCGCCCGCATACCTGCGCCAGGTTGAATCGTCTTCTAGGGTTCGGCTGCAGATGCGCGAGTTGCGATCTGGCATATGGCACTGGCAGTCTCCTCACCCCGATTGGACAGAGGAGCAGCCGTGGCCGCAGCACGTCTCGTCGTACGCGGTCGAGGTCGGCGATGACCTGCTGTTGTTCGACCCGCTCTCCGTTCCCGACGCGCTGAGGGAGCGTGCGACAGCCGTGGTGCTGACGGCTCCATACCACGAGCGCGACGCACGCCGGATCGGTCTTCCGATCCATACGCCCCCCGCGGATACCTGGGAGGACTGGGTGGAGAAGTTCGGCGTGGATCCCGATCGCGTACGCGGCATGGAAAGCGATGACCTGGCGTGGCTGCGCGCGGGGGAGGGCGAGGGGCACTTCCACGCCCCTGGCCCATGGCCGTTCGGGATGACGGCGTACCCGGGACGTGAGGCGAACGACCTGATCTTCTGGCTCCCCTCCGCCTGCGTGATGGT
>DATAHR010000115.1:0-8123 GCA_036263035.1 Gaiellales bacterium
AGGCCTCGCGGTGGCGGACGTCGGGGACGAGCGCGCGCAGGGCGCGGGCGTCGAGGCGCACCTCGGCGCGCGAGCCGACGAGCTCGAGGAGGCGCCCGCCGCGATGGGCGACCTCGTCGGCCACCTCGTCGCGCAGGACGAGGTCCGCGCGCGTCGACCCGCGCAGCAGCACCGTGACGTCGGTCTCCTCCGGGAGCTCCTCGAGCAGCGCGAGGATCGGCGCCGTGCCGACGCCCGCACCGACGAGCAGCAGCCGGTCGTGCTCGGCGCTGTCGGCGGTGAAGGTCCCGTAGGGCCCCTCGATCGCCACGCGCGTCCCGGGCCGCAGCGCGCCGAGGCCGGCGCTGTGGTCGCCGAGGTCCTTGACCGTGATGCGCAGCTCGTCGCGCCACGGCGCCGCCGAGAGCGAGTAGGGATGTGCCTGCCACCAGATGCCGGGGCGCAGGAAGCGCCACTGGAAGAACTGGCCGCCGTTGACGGGCAGGCGGTCGAGGTGGCGGCCCTCGAGCACGATCGAGACGGTGCCCGGGCCCTCGGGGTAAACGGCGACGACGCGGAGGCGGTGGTAGAGGCTGCGCCAGAGCGGCACCAGGGCGCGATACCAGACGATCGCGGCGGCGACGAGGAAGTACACGCTCGTCCACCACAGCTTGGCGAGCGGGTCGGAGACGAAGCTGGCGCCCGTCCAGACCTGGTGGAAGAAGCTGAGGGTGATCGCCAGATAGGTGGTGAGGTGGACGAGCCACCAGGCCTCGTGGGTGAGGCGGCGCCGGGCGATGCGGTAGCTGGTGAGGCCGGCCGCCATGAACAGCGCGAAGCCGGCCGTGGCCATCAGCATGCCGGGGAGGGTGGTGAGGATCACCCAGAACTCGTGGAGCACGCCGCGCGAGGCGCCCTGGGCATAGCCGAGGGTGATCAGCAGGCCGTGGGCGACGATCAGGCAGAGCGCGATCGGGGCGAGCTTGCGGTGCCAGCGGACGAGCTTGTCGTGGCCCATGGAGCGCTCGATCGCCGGCAGGCGCGAGATCAGGAGCACGACCACCAGCATCAGGTAGGTGCCGGCGAGGGCGGAGAGGCGGCCACCGAAGGTGGCGATGCCGCCCGGCTTGGTCAGGTCGCCCCACGACTCGGCGCGCACGCCGAGCGCAAGCGTCATGCCCATCCCGAGCCCGATCAGCCAGGAGACGACGTCGGTGTGCCGCGGATTCGGTGCATGCCGGGCGCGGTGGTGCAGCGTCGGCACCCAGCGGTAGCCGCGCCTGGGGCGCGGAGCATCGTCACGCCGGTGGGCGTGCTCGGCGCCGCGGCGGTCGCGGTCGTGGGTCGTACTCGGTGCCATGCTCGCAGTGTCGGCGAGCAACCTTGGAGAAGGCTGGGAGCTGTGTTGTGGGTGTGTGAAGGGCGTGCGGCCCCTCCGAACCCGCTTCCCTCAGCGGCCCGTGGGTCGGCCGTCGATCCCGCCGCTCAGCACGGAGCGTGCAGCACGCGATTCGGGTACGTGTTGTGCAGGGCGGTGACGGCCGAGAACCCGCGCAAGTAGAAGGTGCTGAGCGTCTTCCACTGGCTGCAGGTACGGCGATCGTAGTAGTACCGGGCCGTCGAGTAGCTCGAGGTGAAGTAGCGGCATGTTGAGATGCTGCATCCGCTGCCCACGAAGTTCGGCTGAACCGTGCGGGCGCCGGCCGTCGCCGGCACGATCAGGGCAAGGCTGACCGCGAGGGCGCTGAGGGCGTGCTTCATCGGTGCTCCTTCGCGATCGGCTACTTGAAGACGACTGAGCTGATCGTGCAGCTCTCCGGGCCCCAGAACTTCACGTTGACCCGGTCGCGTCCGCCGGAGCGCCAGTACCGAAGGATGGTGTAGTGGCTCGTGTACGAGCAGGTCCCGTGCAGAGCGACGGTGTTCTCGCTGTAGGGCGTCGACCACTGAACCACCGTGGAATGCCCGGTGGTGCACTTGATGTAGGCGTAGCCGTTACCCACCTTGTCGCTGCAGCCCGAGTTGGTAACGACGAGCCCGCGACTTCCGCTCACCGTCACGGAGGCGAGGGCAACACTGGGGACGACGAGCCCGACCACCAGGAGCGAGATCGTGAGTGCCTTCTTCATGGGACTTCCTTCCTCCGGCCCGGTGAGGGTCAGACGGCTAGAAGGGTGCGGACGAAAACACGCCGGCCGCTGGGAGCATGCTCACCATGCCGGAGAGCTGGCCCGAGTTCCATCCCCCGAATGCGTGCTGATAGTCGGGACCGGGCGCCGTACCTGCGCGCGTACCGCATTTCGGACAGGACGTCCGCATCGTGGTAGGGTCGCGCGATGCCCGCCGGCCGAACAGCGTCGCTCGGCGTTATTGGTAAGGCCACCTCCGTGCTCGACCGGCTGGCCAGCGACGGCGATGCGTCGGCCGCGCAGCTGAGCGAGTCACTCGGCGAACCGCGGACGACCGTGTACCGGCTGATTCGAGCACTGGAGTCGGCCGGATTCGTCGAGCCGGCCGACCAGCCCGGCCGGTATCGGCTCGGCCTGGAGCTGTTCCGGTTGGGCGGTGCCGTGGTTGCCCGGTTCGACGAGCGCCAGGCGGCGCTGCCGCACATGGAGGCGCTACACGCGACCACGGGCGAGACCGTCTTCCTGTGTATCCGCCGCGGGCTCGAGGCAGTGTGCATCGAGCGGCTGGAAGGCTGGCGGGCCGTGTCACTGGCGCTGACGCTGGGAGGTGCGCTGCCGCTCCACGCGGGAGCCGCCCCGCGGGTGCTGCTCGCGGAGGACGGGCCGGCAGGCTGGCGCGAGTACCACGAGCAGGCGGCACGGCTGCCCGCGCTGGTGCCACCGCTGCCGGCAACGGCCGACGACCTGGCCGGCGAGCTGGAGACCGTTCGCCGGCGCGGCTTCGCCATATCCGACGAAGACGTCACCGTTGGCATCGCAGCGATCGGAGCGCCGATTCGCAACCATCGCGGCGCGGTCACGGCGGCGCTCTCGATCAGCGGGGTGCGGCCCGCAATCCTCGGCGCGCACCGAGCCCGCATGACCGGGCTGGTGGTGGACGCCGCCGCGGCCGTCTCCGCGTCGCTGGGATTCAGGCCGGAGCACGCAGGGATTCGGTCGTGAGCGAACGACCGCCGACCATCGACCTGTCCGACGGCCGCCCGTTCGACGCGCTGGGCGCGCCGGTACGGCGACTGATCCACCCGAGGACGGTCGGCTCGGTCGGGCTCGGCGTGTCGATCTGCGACATGCCGCCGGGATCACGGGTGCGGCGGCATCGCCACGACTACGAAGAGGCCTACTTCGTCATCAGCGGCCAGGGAACGATGTGGCTCGAGGGCGTCGGCGACATCGCCCTGCGACCCGACCTGCTCGTGTACATCGCACCAAACCTCGTCCATGGCCAGGTCAACGACGGCGACCAGCCGCTGCGAATCCTCTGCTCGCTTGCCCCGCCACCCGTCGAGGGACAGGTGCCCGAGCTCGTCGAGGAAGACAGCGCATGAGCGACCGGCCCGTCGACGTCCAGGCCCTGCGGGATAAGGCTCTGTTCCTGCGGGAGGAGACGGTGCGGCTGATCGGGATCGCGAAGACCGGCCACTTCGCCTCCTCGTTCTCATGCGCTGAGATCCTGGCCGTCCTTTACGGCGACACGCTGCGGCTGCGGCGCGGCCAACCGGACTGGCCCGAGCGCGACAGGTTCCTGCTCGGCAAGGGACACGCGGCGGTCGCCCTCTATCCACTGCTCGCCGGCCTCGACTTCTTTCCCAGCGACGAGCTCGACAGCTATACCCGGCTCGGCAGCCCGTTCGGCGATCACCCGGACATGCGCCGGATCCCCGGCATCGACTTCAGCTCGGGATCGCTCGGCCACGCCCTGTCGGCGGGCGTCGGGATGGCGCTGGCCGCCCGCCTGCAGCCGCATCAGTACGGGGTCTACGTGCTGCTCGGCGACGGCGAGCTGCACGAGGGCCAGGTCTGGGAGGCGGCGATGGCGGCGTCGCACCATGGAGCCGCCAACCTGGTCGCCATCGTCGATCGCAACGAGTACTGCCTGGACGGCCGCGTCGAGGACGTGGTCGCGATCGAGCCGCTGGCCGACAAGTGGTCGGCATTCGGCTGGTCGGCGCACGAGGTCGACGGCCACGACGTCGAGGCGCTCGCATCGACCTTCCGCGGCCTGACGGAGATGCGGCGCGACGGCCCGGCGGTCGTGATCGCGCACACGGTCAAGGGCAAGGGCGTCGGCTTCATGGAGCGCGAGCCGGGCTGGCACCTGGGCTATCTCGATCCCCAGGACGAGCAACTGGTGCTCACCGAGCTGCGAGGTCAGGGGTGAGCAAGTCGCTGCCGCTTCAACCCGGGACATGGCAGCTCGAGTCGCTGATCGATCAGGCGCCGGTGCTGCAGACGCTGGCCGACACGCTGGCCGACCTGGCCGACGAGGGCGCCCCGGTAGTCGTGTGCACGGCCGACCTCAAGCATTCGAACGGCCTTGTTCGCTTCGAGCGGCGCCACCCCGACCGCTTCTTCCAGTTCGGGATCTCGGAGCAGAACATGGTGTCGGCGGCAGCCGGCATGGCGACCACCGGCCTCGAGCCCTACGTGGCCACCTTCGCCTCGTTCCTGGCGTTGCTGTGCGCGGAGCAGATCCGCACGGATGTGGCCTACACGGGCCAGCGGGTGCGGCTGGTCGGCCACCATGCGGGGATCAGCCTGGGGTTCTACGGCACCTCGCACCATGCGACGGAGGACCTGGCGGTGACGCGGTCGATGGCGGGGATGACGGTGATCGCGCCCGCCGACGCTTCGGCACTGGCCGCGCTGGTGCGGGCCGCCGGTGACTGGCCGGGGCCGATCTACTTCCGCATCGGCCGCGGACGCGAGCCCGACGTCTACACGCCCGAGCAGGCAGCCGGCATGGCGATCGGCAGCGCCGTCGAGCACGCGCTCGGCGGGGACCTCACGATCATCGCCACCGGCTCGTCGGTGCACCCCAGCCTGGAGGCTGCCCGGGCGCTGGCTGCCGACGACCTCGACGTCGGAGTGATCGACATGCACACCGTGAAGCCGCTCGACGCGGCGGCGGTCGCGCGCGCTGCGTCCCACAGCCGGCGTCTGATGACGGTGGAGGAGCACAACGTGCTGGGCGGCCTCGGCGGCGCGGTCGCCGAGGCGCTCACCGAGGCCGGCGCGCCCGTGCCACTGCTCCGCCATGGCATGCACGACGAGTACGGACTGATCGGACCACCCACCCACCTCTATCGCCACCACCGGCTCGATGCCGCCGGCATCGCGGCGGCGGCGGCCGAGTTCCTCGGCGTTCGCTCGCCCGAGAACGCCAGTGCTGACCTTTACGGCACTTAACGAAAGGAGAGCCCTGATGTCCGGAGATACCGATCACGCCAACCGCGGGTACACCCGCAGAGAGGTCGTGCGCGGGGCGCTTGGCGCCGGCGCCGCATTCAGCGCCGCACCGCTGCTCGCGGCCTGCGGCGGAGGCTCGTCGACGCCGTCGAGCTCCGGCGGCGGCACCGGAGGAGCCGGCTCGCCCAAGCCGGGTGGAGACCTGCGGGTGGGCATGCTGGGCGGGTCGTCGTCCGACACGCTCGACGCGGGCCGCATCGTCACCGAGCCCGACACGATTCGCGCGATGGCGCTCTACAGCGGTCTGGTGCGCCTGTCCAACGACGCCCGCAGCGTCGAGATGGACCTGGCCGAAGAGGTGACGCCGAGCGCGGACGCCAAGGAATGGACGGTGCGGCTGCGCCAGGGCCTCACCTTCCACAACGGCAAGCCGGTCACCACCGATGACGTGATCTTCTCCCTGAAGCGGATCGTCGATCCCAAGAGTCCCGGGAACGGCGCCGCCGCCCTGGCGCCGCTCGACGTCAACGCGATCAAGGCGATGGATGCGCGCACCCTGCGGCTGCCGATGAAGACGCCCTACGCCTCGTTCCTTGACCAGATCTGCAACATCTTCAACTTCCCGATCGTCCCCACCGACTACGACCCGAAGAATCCGGTCGGCACGGGACCGTTCAAGTACCAGAGCTTCACGCCGGGCCAGCGCTCGGTGTTCGCGAAGTTCCCGGACTACTACCTGAGCGGGCTGCCCTACCTGGACTCGATCACCATCATCGACAACTTCGCGTCCGACACGGCCGCCTTCAACGCGCTGCAGGGCGGAGAGCTGGACGTGTTCTCGACCGCGCCGCTGAACCTGGCCAAGCAGATCGAGGGCAACTCGGCACTGACGGCGCTGGTATCGCTGCCCGGGCAGTGGACGCCGTTCACGATGCGGGTCGACAAGGCCCCGTTCACCGACAACAACGTGCGCCAGGCGATGCGCTACATCGTCGACCGCCAGCAGCTGATCGACCTGTCGCTGGACGGCCTGGGCGCGGTCGGAAACGACGTGTTCTCGCAGTGGGATCCGGACTACGACACGTCACTGAAGCGCGATCAGGATCTCGACAAGGCCAAGTCCCTGCTGAAGCAGGCCGGCCAGGAGGGGCTGACGGTCGAGCTCAACACGGCCGACTTCGCGGTGGGCGTGCTGCAGGCGGCGCAGGTGTTTGCCGAGCAGGCAAAGGGCGCCGGGGTCACGGTGAAGGTCAACCAGGTGCCGGTGGGGACGTTCTACGGCCCCAACTACCTGCAGTGGACGTTCGCGCAGGACTTCTGGGGTTACAGCCCCTACCTGAGCCAGGTTGCACAGGGCTCCCTGAGCACCGCGCCCTTCAACGAGACCCACTGGAACGACGCCCAGTACGTCTCGCTGTACAACCAGGCCAACGCGACCACGGACGACTCGAAGCGCAAGGAGCTGGTGCAGGAGATGCAGAAGATCGACTTCGACCAGGGCGGCTACATCATCGCCGCGTACAACAAGCTGCTCGACATCACCACCTCGAAAGTGCACGGCTTCGAGCCGGCCGGCACCGGCATCGTGCTCGGCAACGCCGACTGGGCACACGCCTGGATGAGCTAGGGCCGTGTACTACTACATCGAGTTTGTCGAGCCAAAGCCCGGCGTGTCGCAGCAACGGTTCCAGGAGGTGGTGACGATGGCGTCCGACCGCTGGGCCGAGCAGCACCCCGACGACGAGCTGGTGCTGAACATCGGACGCACGTGGCGGCTGGGCCCGCGCCCCGGGATCTACATGACCGTCTGGAGGGTGCGGGACCTGGCCATCCTCGACCGCTGGAACTCCGAGTTCCAGATCGATCAGATCAAGGAGGAGCACAGCGAGTTCTCTGAAGTGGCAACGATCGTCGATGCCGGCCTCTACGCCGACCTCGGCCACGAGGTCTGGTAGTGCAGGTTACGCCCGACCGCGAGACCGATCGGTTCGGCCGGCTCGACGGCCGGGTGGCCGTGGTCACCGGAGCCGGCAGCGGCATCGGCCGGGCGGTTGCCGTCGAGCTGGCCGCGGCTGGGGCCCAGGTGTGGGCGACCTCCCGCAATGAGGACACCGCACGCGAGACCGCGGCGCTTGTCACGGACGGCCAGCCCTGCGAGCCGCTGGGCATGGACGTCACCAGCGAGCCGCAGCGCCGGAGATTGGCCGACCGGCTGACGGCCGGCCCGGGCAGAGTCGACGTGCTGGTGATGAACGCCGGCATCGATCTCGACCACGAGCCGGGGCTGGAGGCGCTCACCGACGACGAATGGGATCGCGTCATCGAGACCAACCTCTCGTCGGTGTTCCGGCTCGTCCGCGACCTGCTGCCGATGATGGGGGTCGGCACGTCGCTCGTCACCATCGGTTCGGCCAACTCCCTGATCGCGCGCCCCAACGCAGCCGCCTACGTCGCGTCAAAGGGCGGGCTGCTCCAGCTGACGCGGGCACTGGCGGTCGAGCTCGCGCCCCGCGGCATCCGAGCGAACTGTGTCTGTCCCGGCAACATCGATACACCCCTGACCGATCGCTTCCTGGACGCCACGGATGACCGCGCCGCCGCCCTCGCCGCCTACGCCGAGGAGGCGCCCCTGCGCCGGCTGGGCACGGCCGGTGAGGTGGCGGGCTGCGTCCGGTTCCTGGCCTCGGAGGCCGCGTCCTTCGTGACCGGCTCGGCCCTGGTCGTCGACGGCGGGATGACCAGCGTCTAGATGATTGATCGATATCTCCG
>DATAHR010000116.1:0-16529 GCA_036263035.1 Gaiellales bacterium
CCGGGAGCGGATGCGCCGCTGGGCGCTGCTCCATGCGCTCGCGTGGGGCGTGGACAAGACCGGCGCCTGCCCCGAGATGGTGGCGTGCGCGCGCTGGCTGGCCGCGATGCGCTAGCTGGGAGCCACCCACTCGGCCCCCGTCTGCAGCCGGTAGGCGTCGATCGCCTCTTCGACCGTCGGGTAGAAGTGCTCGGGGTTGATCGTCCGTGTCAGCTCGTAGCGCTCGATCTTGCGTCGCACCGGGTCCTTCATCTCCGCGAATACCAGCGACACACCCATGGCGTTGATCTGCTCATCCAGATCCTCGAGCATGTCGGCCGCCGTGGTGTCGACGTCGGTGATCGGCTCGGATGCGACGATGATCCACGCCGGCCGCGGGTCCCTCGCCGTGAGCGCGCGCACCTGGTCGCGGAACGTCCGGGCGTTCGCGAACAGCAGCGGCGCGTCGAAGCGGTAGACCACGAGGCCGGGGAGCCGCTCGGCGTTGGGGTAGCTGGTGACGTCGTGGTATCCATCCACGCCGGGCACGCGCCCGAGCTCCGTCTGGTACGGCCACCAGAGCTTCCGGAACACGTTCAGCACCGAGAGCAGCACGGCCAGCAGGATCCCCGGCAGGACGCCCAGCAGCGTCACGCCGGCGAAGGCCGCCATGGAGACGCCGAACTCCCACCGGCGCTGGTGCCACAGCCGGATCGTCCCGGGGATATCCGCGAGCGACAGCGACGCCGCGATCACAACAGCCGCGAGCGTCGGCTGTGGCAGGTCGCGCAGCAGGCCGGGAGCCGCCACCAGCATCACCGTGATCAGAAGGGCTCCGACCAGTCCCGCCGCCTGCGTGCGGGCTCCTGCCTGGTCGGCCACCGCCGTCCGCGATCCGCTGGTGCTGACCGGGAAGCCCTGGAACAGGCCCGCCGCCAGGTTCGCGGCGCCGATGCCGATCATCTCGCTGTTTCCGTCGACGTCGTCCCCGCGCCGCTCCGCGAACGCCGACGCCGTGGCGATCGTGTCGGCCAGCGAGACCAGGGCGATGCCGGCCGCGCCGCCGATCAAGAGCGGCAGGTCGGACAGGTGGATGCTCGGAACCGTCAGCGGCGGAAAGCCCTGGGGCAGCGTGCCGACGAGGCTGACGCCGTGGTCGGCCAGCGAGAAGACGTTCGCGGCGGCGATCGACAGCACGACGACCACCAGCACGGAGGGGACGCGGGGCAGCAGGCGCTGGAGGACGAGGATCAGGGCCAGGCCGAACGCGCCGATGGCGAGCGCGGCCGACACGGTCTCGCCGGCCCGCACGCCGTCCACGAACCCGCGCAGCTCGCGCAGGAAGCCGTCGGCATCCACGGAGAACCCGAACAGCTTCGGCAGTTGGCCGACCAGGATCGTCAGCGCCAGGCCGTTCATGTAGCCGATCATGGTCGGCTTCGAGAGCAGGTCGGCGATGAAGCCGAGGCGCGCCATGCCGCCCGCGACCATCATCAGGCCGACGATCAGGGCGAGCGCCGAGGCAAGGGCGATCGCGCGCTCCGGGTCGCCGCCCGACCCGGCCAGCGGCAGGATGGTCGCGGCGATCATCGGCCCGAGCGAGGAGTCGGGGCCGAGCACCAGCACCTTCGACGGGCCGAACACGGCGTAGCCGATCAGGCACAGGATCGACGTGTAGAGCCCGGTGATCGCCGGCAGCCCGGCCAGCTCGGCGTAGGCCATGCCCTGGGGCACCAGCAGCGCCGTCAGCACCAGGCCGGCGACCAGGTCATGGCTGGCCCACTCGCGCCGGTAGCTGCGCAGCGTTCGCAGCCCGGGCGGCGTCACGGGGGCCACGGGATTAGTACTGGTTGAAGAAGCCGCGCTCCATGAGCGAGGCCTTGTCCTCGGCCGACACCGTCACGTGCGCGGGCGTGAGCAGGAACACCCGGTCGGCGACGCGCTGCATGGAGCCGTCGAGCGCGTAGGTGAGCCCGCTCGAGAAGTCGATCAGCCGCTTCGCGAGGTCGGAGTCTGCGGTCTGCAGGTTGATGATCACCGGGATGTCCGCCTTCAGGCGATCGGCCACCTTCTGCGCGTCGTTGAACGACTTGGGCACGACCAGCTCGACCTGCGCGGCGTTGCGCTGCCCGCCGTTGCTGACCGACGGCCCGCGCGAGCGCCCGCGCGACGGCGCCGCCACCGGCTCGTCGGAGAAGATGTCATCGAAGTCGGCGCCGGAGCGGCGGCGGGGGTTCAGCCGGCGGACGTTCGGCCGCTCGTTGTAGCGGCTCTCGAGATCCTCGTGGGCCGCCGAGCCGTCGTCGTCGAAATAGTCGTCGTCCCAGTCCTCCTCCTTGATGCCGAAGTAGACCTGGGTGCGGTGCCACATGTCCTTGACGCTCATGCTTCCGGCACTTTACCGCCCATAGAGGACGCTCCCCACCCGCACGATGGTCGCTCCCTCCGCGGCTGCGGCCCGGTAATCCTGGCTCGTCCCCATCGACAGGTGGCGGAACTGGTGCCGTCCATCCCAGGCCGGCGCGAGCCGGTCGCGCAGCTCACGGAGCGCCGCGAACCACGGGCGGGCGTCATCGGGGTCGTCGGTCAGGGGCGGCATCGTCATCAGCCCGTGGAACACGACGTGCTCCAGGGCCGACGCCTCCTCCAGGAACCCGTCCACCTCGGCGGTGGCGACGCCGGACTTGGACTCCTCCCCGGCCACGTTCACCTGCAGCAGGCACGCGACCGGCCCGTCGGCGAGATCCTGGATCTTGCGGCACGCGGACATCGAGTCGATCGCATGGATCAGGCGCACCCGACCGACGATGTCGCGCACCTTGCGGCTCTGGACATGGCCGATGAAGTCCCAGGTGAAGAGGTCGCCGTGGAGCTCCTGCTTGGCGATCAGCGCATCAGAGCGGTTCTCGCCGACCAGCGTCACGCCCGCCTCGTGCAGCGCGGGCAGCTCGCCCGCATCGACATACTTGGTGGCGGCCAGGATCTCGACTCCCTCGCCGACCTCGGAGCGGACACGGGCCAGGTTCTCGCGGATGACGGCGGCGTCAACCAAGCAGCCCCACCACTCCCTGGCGTCCCGTGACGCCGTGATCGCGGCGGTGCGAGAAGTAGCGGCCGGCGTTGCAGATGGTGCACTCGCCGGCCACAGCCACCTCCTCGACGCCCGCGCCCAGCAGGGCGCGCTCCGCGCACATCCACAGATCGGCGAGCCCGTCGCGGACGACGTCGTCGCCGAACCGCTCCCGCAGCGGGCCGGCGACGTCCTCCCGCACCTCGTAGCAGCACGGCCCGGCGCCGGGACCGACCGCGGCCACAGCCGGCGCGTCGACGCGCCGGACGCCCTCCTCTGCGATCCCCGCCTCGAGGCCCCTCCAACCGGCGTGCAGCAGCGCCAGCCGGGATCCGTCCCGCGCGGCGACCGCGATCGGGAGACAGTCGGCCGTGAGCAGCGTCATCGGCCGTCCCGGCACGCTCGTCACCAGGCCGTCCGACTTCGGGAACGGCTCCCGGCCCGGCTCGAGGAACCGCCCGCTGGAGGGCGTCGCCGTCACCTCCCGGACGTCCGTGCCGTGCACCTGCCACGCCATGGTGGCGTCCTCGCCGTTCCCGCCCACCGCCTCCACCGCCCGGCGGCGGTTCGCGGCGACGTTGGCCGGCTGGTCGTCGGTGAGAGCGCCGAGGTTGAGCGACGCGAACGGCCCCGCCGACACGCCGCCCAGCCGTCCGGTGAAGGCGACGCGCACGCCGGAGGGCGCCGAGGCCCAGTCGAGCACGGGCGTGGCCGCATCCCGCCAGACGAGCGAGCCGGTCACAGCACCACCTCCACGCCCGGCACCTGCGTGCGGCTCGCGTACTCGTAGGCGCAGACTCCGGCGGACAGGCGCGCCGCGCGTGTCCACCCGCGGACCCCCCGGCGGCGCACCTCGACCTCGATCACGGCGTGATCGGCTGCGTAGGCGTAGACCCGGCCCCCGTCCGGGTCGCGGTAGGCGACGCCGACCAGGTCGGCCAGGTTGCAGTGCACCTGCCCGTCGATGCGCAGGAACGGCCCGCGGATCGAGAAGCTGTACTCGCTGGGCGACATCTTCGCGCGGGCCGCGATGCCGCGCAGCGCTCCGTGCAGCTCGTGCCGCTTGCCGTTGGCGACGACCGCACCGGTCGAGAGCACCGGCGTCAGCGGCCCCAGCACGCCGTAGCGGCGGCTGACCACCTCGACGAAGTCCTCCGGCGACGGGAAGCCGTTGCAGTGGACGCGCACCGACGCCTCGGCATGGCGGTTGCCCCAGGCGTGCAGCTGGTGCGCCGGCCATGACCGCACATCGAGCACCCGGTCCCCGATCGCGAACGTGCCGTTCGCACGGATGGTGGGCTGGCTGACCATGATCTCCGCACGCCGCAGCCGGCCCCCGCCGCCGTAGCCGAACGGCTCGCCGCCGGGCGTCCAGCGAATGTCCCAGCGCGCCTCGTCGACCTTGCCGCTGGCGCTGGCGACGTCGAGCACGCTCGGGCCGAGGGTGAGGGGGAACCCGCCGGCGCCGGTCGTGAACTGATCGATTGCGAACACCTGCCGGCGGGCGTATGTGCGACCCTCCGGATCGCGGCCGACGAACCACAGCTCGGCGGACGACTCGCCGGGAGCCGCGGCGGGCGGCACGTGGAAGCTGTGGCGGATCCAGGCGGATGCGGCGCTGTGCGGGTCGACGAGCCGCAGGTGCCAGGCCTCGTAGTGGCCGGGCTGGCCGCGCCAGCGGCTCGCGTTGGCCGTGGAGATCCTCACCGGGCGACCTCTGCGAGCAGCTCACGCGCCGCCTCGAGCTGCTGCGTGCGGTCGCCCAGCTGGCCGTTTCGCCGCCGGCGAAGCAGCTCTGCCAGCACCTCGCCGATCAACGGCGACTCGGCCATCCCGAACTCCTGGCGCAGCGTGTCGCCGTCGATGTCGAGGTCGATCTGCCGGAGCCGCTCCAGATAGAGCTCGGCCTGCTCGGCCGCTCGCCCGCCGCCGGCCAGCACCATCAGCGCCACCTCGAGCGGCTGGGCGGCAAGCAGCTCCGCCACACGCGCCGGCTCCTCGGCGCGCTCGAGCGGCGCCTGCAGGCGCGGCGGCAGCACGGCCGCCGCCGCCACGGCGCGGGCATCCCGGCGGCGGACGCGCAGACGCTCGAGCCAGGCGTCCAGCTCGTCGCCGGGGATGTCGCGGGCCATCGCAGCGAGGCGTCCGCGCCAGGCGGGCAGCTCGGGCGCGTACCTGTGCCGCGCCGCGTCCAGGCGCTCGACCAGGCCGACGGCCTCGTCCCCGCACTCGAGCGCCGGATGCAGGGCCCGTCCGAGGCCGATCTGTGAGATCCGGCGCAGCGCCCCGCCCACTCGTCGTTCGCTGAGGATGGCGATCAGCTCGTCGCGCACCCGCGCGCCGGACAGATCACCGACCAGTCCCATGTCGACGCAGCTCTGCGCCAGCTGGCGCGTGAGCGCGTCCATCTCGAACCCGTAGCGGTTTTCGTACCTGATCGCGCGAAAGATGCGCGTCGGGTCCTCGATGAACGACAGGTTGTGGAGCACGCGCACGACCCCGGCGCGCAGGTCCTGCTCGCCGCCGTATGGATCGACCAGCACGCCGAAATCCGCGGGCAGCAGCGACACGGCCATGGCGTTGATGGTGAAGTCGCGGCGGTAGAGATCCTGGCGGATCGACGAGTGCTCGACCGTCGGCAGCGCCGCGGGGTACTCGTAGTGCTCCGTGCGGGCGGTGGCGACGTCGACGCGCAGGTCGCCGGCGATGACGACGGCGGTGTGGAACTTGGCATGGGCATGGACGCGGCCGCCGAGGGCCGCGGCCAGCCGCTCGGCGAAGGCCACGCCGTCGCCCTCGACCGCCAGGTCGATGTCGAACGTCGGCTCGTCCAGCAGCAGGTCACGGACGGCGCCGCCGACCAGGTAGAGGCCGCCGATACCCGCGGACGCCTCGCCCAGCGCCGGCCACAGCCGTTCGAGGCCGGGCAGCGCGCGCAGCCGCGGCGCCAGATCGACCGCCGGCGGCGGCGGGGAACCGGGCGGGGCATCGCGCAGCGCCCGGAGCAGGTCGCCGCGGGTGATGATGCCGAGCACCCGCTCGGTCGCCTGGGGGCCGCCGGCGCCGTCGGCCGTCACCGCGACCCGGCCGGCGCCACGCACTAGGGCCCGCTGCACGTCTGCCAGCGTCGCCTCGGGAGCGACGGCGATCACCTCGGCGCTCATGATGCCGCGCACCGGAGCGTGGCCGAGCCCGTGGCCGATCGCACGGCCGAGGTCCTCCCGCTCCACCACCCCGACCATCTCGCCCGCCGACGTGATCGGCACCCCAGAGGTGTGCCTGCGGCGGCACTCGGCCAGTGCCTCGTCGATGGTGGCGTCGGCATCCACGAACCACGGCGGCGAGGACATGATGTCGGCGGCGCGCGGGCCGGACGCCACGCCCGCCTCGAGCAGGGCGGGCAGCCTCGCCGACAGCCCGTCCAGCGAGGCGTCCCTGACGATCGCCGAGGCGGCCTGCGGATGGCCGCCGCCGCCGAGCTGCTGCATGACGGCGGCCACGTCGAACGCCGGCGTGCGGCTGCGGCCGACGGCGAAGACGCGCCCGCCCATCTCCACCAGCATGACGAGCGCCTGGGCATCGGTCAGATCGGTGATCTTGCTCGCGAGGGTGGAGACCCCGTCCACGTAGCGGGGCCATCGCGCTGAGGTGACCAGGACGCCGACGCCGCCGGGGCCGCGCTGCTCGGCACCCTCGATCAGCGTGGTGAGCAGTGCGCGGTGCTCCTCGTCCAGCGGGGTATGGAGGAATGCGCCGATCAGCTCCTGGTTTCCGCCGTGGCGCATGCAGTAGGCCAGCGCCTCGACGTCGCGCAGGGTGGTGGTGGGGTAGGTGAGCGAACCGGTGTCCTCGTGGATCCCGAGCGCGAGCGCCGTTGCCTCGGTGGGCGTCGGCTCGATCCCGCGCTCGGCCAGGATCCCGGCCAGGGTGCTCGACAGCGCGCCGTCGGTGGAGCGCACGGCGTGCGCCTCGGAGGCCCACGGCGGCAGGTCGTCGCCGTGGTGGTCGAACAGCTCGACCTCGACGCCGGGACGGCGCAGCACGTCTGCAAGCCCGCCGAGACGGCGGTCGTCGGAGGTTTCGACCACGATCGCCCGGGTGACGCCGTCGAGGTCGCAGTCGCTCTCGTCGAGCAGGCGCAGCTCCTCGGCGTGCAGCGCGACGAACTCGCGGACGTTCCGGTTGAGGCCGCCGTGCAGGACGATCGCAGCCGTGGGGTAGAGCCGGCGGACGGCCAGCATCGACCCGAGCGCGTCGAAATCCGTGTTCTGGTGGGAGAAGATGACCTCTGCCGGCCGCATGGGCAGAGGGTACCGGTCAGGCCAGAGCGACGGCCTCGATCTCCACCCGCGCTCCGGCCGGAAGGGCGGCCACCTGCACCGTCGACCGCGCCGGCGGGTCGCTCGTGAAGTACGTCGCGTAGACCTCGTTCATCGCAGCAAACTCCCCGAGGTCGGTCATGAACACCGTCGTCTTGACCACCCGGTCGAGCCCGCTGCCGGCCCCCTCCAGCACCGCCTGCAGGCTCCGCAGCACCCGGTGCGTCTGCGCACCGATATCGCCCTCGACGAGGCTCCCGCTCTCGGGGTCGAGCGGCACCTGGCCGGCGCAGAAGACGAGCCCGGCGGCGGCGATGGCCTGGTTGTACGGCGCTCCGGCAAAGGGCCTGGGCGCTCCGTCGACGGCGATCACGGTCTTGCTCACGATGCTGCTCCTTCGGTGATGGGGAGGGATTCGCCGGCGATCTGCTCGGCGCGAATCTCGGCTGAGCGGGCGTGGGCCGGCAGCCCTTCTGCCCGCGCCAGGTCGGCCAGCGGTGCGGCGAGCGCCGCGACGGCGCCCTGCGGGATCTCGACGACCTCCTGGATGCGCACGAACACTCCAGGCGCAAGGCCAGACGAGAAGCGGCCGCGGCCGCCGGTCGGGAGGATGTGGTTCGAGCCGGCGACGTAGTCGCCAAAGGCCGTGCCGCTCATCGACCCGAGGAAGATCGCGCCGGCGTGACGCACCTGCTCGAGCATCGCCTGCGGGTGCTCGACCATCAGCTGCAGGTGCTCGGGGGCGTAGCGGTTGACGAAGCTCATCGCCGTCTCCGTCGAATCCGCGTGGATGAGGGTGATCGTGCCGGTCTCCTCGTCGCCGAGCGCTGCGGCCACCGCGTCGAGCACCTGCGGGTCCGCCGAGAGCAGCAGCGAGATCGACCCGGCTCCGTGCTCGGCCTGCGCGCGAAGATCCCAGGCGATCACCTCGGCCGGAGCGGATGCGTCAGCTATGACCACCAGCTCGCTGGGGCCGGCGAGGGACTCGATCCCGACCTCGCCGAACAGGCCCCGCTTCGCCTCCTCGACGAACGCGTTGCCGGGGCCGACCAGCACGTCGACCGGCGCGATCGACTCGGTTCCAAGCGCCAGCGCCGCGACGGCCTGGGCGCCGCCGACCGCGTACACCTCGCCGATGCCGAGCAGGTGACACGCCGCGAGCACCGCGGACGCCGGCAGGCCGCGCGGCCCCGGCGGCGAGCAGACGGCGATCTCGCGGACCCCGGCCACCTGCGCCGGGACGATCGCCATGACTGCGCTTGACGGGTACGCGGCGAGCCCGCCGGGGGCATAGACGCCGGCGCGATCGACGGGCACCGGGCGGGTGCTGACGATCTGCCCCTGCGCCAGCACCTGGCGGGTTGGGCGGGGCATCGTCTCGGTCGCGGTTGCGCGCAGGTTGCCGGCGAGCATCTCGAGCGCGCCCAGCACCTGTGGCGGCGTGTCGCGGGCAGCGCGTGCGAGGTCCTTCGGCCGGACGCGCAGCCGCTCCAGCTCGATGCCGTCGAACCGCGAGGTCAGGCGGCGGATGGCGGCGTCGCCGCCGGTTCGCACCATGTCGACGATGTCCGCGACCGACCCGCGAACGCGCTCGCGGTCCTCGTCGCTCGGCCGCAGCGAGCGGACGGTCTCGTCGACCTGCCCGGCCGTTATCTCACGCCGATCCACGGGCGGAGTCTACGGGGTGGCCGAGGGCCGTGAGGGCCACGCATGCGCCCTTACAGAACTGGTACACGGCGCACCGGTTCGGTATCGGCGTCACAAACCGGCCACAGACCGGTCACGGCGCCCGACGGCCTGCTTTGAGACCGGGTTCGGCCCCGCGGCGAGCCCTTCCGCCCCTGCCCGTGCTAGCGGGCGACGCCCGTGCGGGCCCAGGCGCGATAGGCCGCGCCGGCCGCCGCCATCGCCTCGCGTGCGCCCAGCGTTACCACGTTCGCCAGGTCGTCGTCCCCGCCCAGCAGCAGCGACGGCACGTAGACGAGCTGCTGGTTGGGATCGATCTCACCGAACCGCTCCCTCGCCGCCACCGTCAGGTCGTCACGCGGCGCGGCCGCATTGCGCGCGAACTCTCCCGCCAGGAACTCGCCGAAGTCGTCTGCCACCGCCTCGGGCTCCAGCCGGCACGCGTCCAGCCGGTACACGGTCGTGTCGGGCGCGAACGGGTCGTCGCCGCTCGCGTAGGCGTACTGGTCGCCCCAGGCCGTCTCGCCGAAGCACCACCAGCCGTCAGCCCGGCCGTCCCAGGCAGCCCGCCAGCCGTTGGGGCTGTTCCAGCGCCGCATGTCGCGCACCGACCAGGGGCCGACGCCGAACAGCCGGAAGTACCCGCCATATGCGTCGAGGCCGTTGGTCAGGGACAGCAGCCGGGCGTGCTCGAGGGGAAGCACCGCGCCGCCCTCGCCGAGCAGCGAGTCGGGCGAGAGCATGTCCGCCGCCGGCCGCGTCCGCACCAGCCCGCGGCTGAGCAGCGCCGAGAGGCGGTCGTCGACCGTCATCCCTCCACCCGCTCGATCTGCGCGCCGAGCTCGCGCAGCCGCGCGTCGATGCGCTCGTAGCCACGGTCGATCTGCCCGACGTTGCCGATCCGGCTGGTGCCCTCGGCGCACAGGCTGGCCATCAGCATCGCCATGCCCGCGCGGATGTCGGGGCTCTCCATCCGGTAGCCGTAGAGCTTGCTCGGCCCGGTCACCACCGCGCGGTGCGGGTCGCAGAGGATGATGCGGGCGCCCATCGAGACCAGCTTGTCGGTGAAGACCAGCCGGTTCTCGAACATCTTCTCGAAGATCAGCACGGTGCCCTTCGCCTGGGTGGCGACGGCGACTGCGATCGACGTCAGGTCGGCCGGGAACATGGGCCAGGGCCCGTCGTCGATCTTCGGCACCTGGTCGTGCAGGTCGTCGACCACGACCAGCTCCTGCCCGGGCGGCACGCGCACGCTCGTGCCGTCGACCACCTCGATCGTGACGCCGAGGCGTCCGAACGAGTGACGGATCGCGCGCAGGTGCTCGACCGCGGCGTCCTCGATCGTGAGGTCTCCTCCCGTGACCGCCGCGAGGCCGATGAACGACGCCACCTCGATGTGGTCGGGGCCGATGCGGTGGCGGCAGCCATGCAGCTCGTCGGCGCCGTGGACGACCAGCACGTTCGAGCCGATGCCCTCGATCCCGACGCCCATCTTGCACAGCAGGCGGCAGAGGTCCTGGACGTGCGGCTCGCAGGCGGCGTTCATGATCACCGTCGTCCCGCGGGCCAGCGCGGCCGCCATCAGCGCGTTCTCCGTGCCGGTCACGCTGGCCTCGTCGAGGTGGATCTCGGCGCCCTCCAGGCCGTTCGGCGCGCGCAGGCGGTACTCGCGGTCGGCCCCCACGTCGGCGCCCAGCGCAGCGAACGCCATCAGGTGCGTGTCGACTCGCCGGCGGCCGATCACGTCGCCGCCCGGCGGCGGGACGTCGGCCGAGCCGAAGCGGGCCAGCAGCGGGCCGGCGGCGAGGATCGAGGCGCGGATGCGGGTGCACAGCTCCGGGTCGAGCGTCGTGCCGGTGACGTCGGCAGCCCAGACGCGCACGGTGTTCGGCCCCTCCCACTCGACCTCCACGCCGAGCGCACGGATCAGCTCGATCATCTCCTCGACGTCGCGGATGCGCGGGACGTTCTCGAGCGTCACCGGGTCGGCGGTCAGCAGGCAGGCCGCCAGGATCGGCAGCGCGGCGTTCTTGTTGCCGGCCGGGCGGATCGTCCCCGACAGCGGTCGCCCACCCTCGATCAGGAAAGCCTCCACCGTGCCCTCTCGTGTCGCCGTAGCCACAGCCATCTCAGAGTAGCCAGTTTCGCTCCCGCCTCCCCCGGTCCTGCTACCTTCGGGCCGACATGGCCGACGACCTCGTGCACGACCGCGACGCCGCCTGGGCGCTGCTCACCGAGTGGACGCAGAGCGAGGCGCTGCGCCGGCACGCGCTTGCCGTCGAGGCGTCGGTGCGCGCCTACGCGCGGAAGTTCGGCGAGGACGAGGAGGCCTGGGGCAACGTCGCCCTGCTCCACGACTTCGACTACGAGCGGCATCCGACGCTCGACCAGCACCCCAAGGACGGTGCTCCCGTGCTCCGCGAGAAGGGCTATCCGGAGTGGTTCATCCGGGCAATCCAGTCGCACGGCGAGCACACCGGCGTCACCCGTGAGACGCAGCTCGAGCACACGCTCTTCGCCTGCGACGAGGTCTCGGGCTTCGTGCACGCGTGCGGGCTGGTGCGCCCGGACGGCATCGCCACCCTCGAGGCGAAGTCGGTGCGCAAGAAGCTGAAGCAGCCGAGCTTCGCGAAGGGCGTCAACCGCGACGACGTCATCAACGGCGCCGAGGAGCTCGGCGTCGACCTCGACGAGCACATCACCTTCGTGATCGAGGCGCTGCAGCCGATCGCGCCGGAGCTGGGTCTGCGCAGCTAGCCGGCGGCGGTCAGCGCCTCCGCCAGCCGATCGACCTCCGCGTCCGTCGTCCACGCGCCCACCGAGACGCGCAGGTACGGCGTGTTCGGGATGTAGCGGATGAGGATCCCCTGATCGCCCAGCCGGCCGACCAGCGCCGCGGTGTCCTCCTGGCCGTCAACGGTCAGCGCGATCAGCGGTCCGCCGTCGTCGCCCGGGTCGGCGACGCTGACGCCCGGCTGCGACGCCAGGCGCTCCCGCGCCCGTGCGGCGTTGGCCGCCGTCAGCTCCGTCCATCCCCGCCGGCCGCCCTCGAGCGACTCCACCCACTCGATCGCCGCCGCAATCCCGGCCAGCACCGGCGTCTCGAACGAGCCCGCGTCCCAGCGGCCGGCGTCCGGCCGGAAGGCGCCGATCCGGCCCTCGGTCAGGTTCCAGAACGTCGACTGCGCGGTCCACAGCCGGTCGTTCCACTCAGGCGACACCCACAGGCCGCCGGTGCCCTGCGGCCCGAGCAGCCACTTCTGGCCGGAGAACGCGTAGAAGTCGGCGCCGCTCCCGGGCGCGTCGACCTCGATCGCCCCCACCGATTGCGCGCCGTCCAGGAGCAGCGACGCGCCGGCCTCGTGGGCCGCGGCGGCCAGCCGCTGCGCATCGAGCCGGCGGCCGGTCGTCCACAGCACGTGCGAGACCGCCACCATGCGCGTGCGCTCGCCGATCGCGTCCTCGATCTCGTCCGCCGGCACCTGCTTGACGTCCACGCCGTAGCGGCTGGAGATGACGTCGAGCGGGCTGAGGATGCCCTGGTGCTCCTCGGTGGTCGTGATCACCTCGTCCCCGGGGTTCCAGTCGATGCCGCCGATGACGATGCCGACGCCGTTCGACGTGGACGTCGTCACCGCGACCTGCTCGGGCGGGGCGTTGACGGTGCGCGCTAGCGCGTCGCGGGCGCGGGCGCGGAGCTCGAACACGTGCTCGAACACCGCCATCCCGATCCGCGGCCGGCGCACGGCGAGATCGAGCTCCTCGCGCATCGCCCGCTCCGCAGCGAGCGGCATCGGGCCGTTGGTGCCGGCGTTGAGGTATGTGACGCCCTCGAGCGAGGGCAGCTGGTCGCGGATCGTCATAGCAGCACCACCGAATCGATCGGGTCGTGGTCGGACAGCCGCACGGGCAGCCTGCCGTTCATGGGCAGGTCGCGCCGCTCCGGCTCCCAGGGCGTCGGGCGGGTCTCCTCGGCCATACCCCGCACGAGGATGTGGTCGATCCGCCTGCCCAGCTCCTCGGGGTCCTCGAACCACCCGCGCGCCCGCAGCGAGCGCATGCCAGGCGAGCGCGCCGTCGCGTTCAGGTCGCCGGCCAGCACCATCGGCGCTCCCCGGGCGAACTGCTCGAGCACCCATCCCGCGCGCTCCAGCTGCTGCTGGTTGTCGCTGGTGCCCGCGTGCAGGTTGGCGAGCGCGAACTCGCGGCCGGCACGGCGGTGGCGAAGGCGCACCAGCTGCGCGATCCGCGGCTCGCCGCGGAAGCGCTGCTGGCGGTTGATCTGCACGCGCCGGGCCGAGACGAGCAGCAGCTCGGGCCCGTAGAGCACCGCGTTCGCCTGTCCCTCGACCTGGGTGCGGACGAGGTCGGGCAGCGCCCGCCCCACGGCGGCGCCGACGGCAAGCGGCAGCGGCACGTGGAGGAACGGCACGTGGGCGCCGTACGCCGGGGCCAGGGTGATGCCCATGCCGGTCGCCTCGCGCAACAGCGACCCGGCCCACACCGGCACCTCCTGGAGCAGAATCACGTCGGGGGCGTCCTCGGTCATCACCGCGGCCATCTCGCGAAGCAGCTTGCGGTGCACGTGCGAGTGCAGGCGGTCCGGGGGGACGTCCCTCCCGTGCGCGATGTTCCAGGTGCGGATGAGGAGGCGGACAGGGTCGCTCACAGCGGCGATGGTACCGGCCTGTCCGCCCATCGCGGGCCGGATACGATTCCCGTATGCGGATTCCGGGGAGAGCGCGGTTCGGCGACGTCATCTCGCGCCAGCTGGCGATGTTCATGACCGACCAGCACGATCTGCTGCTCGCCGTCGAGCAGGCGCGCGTCTCCTACACGCATGCGCGGGCTGGGGATGCCGAGGAGCTGTACGGCGACTACATGGATCTGGTTGAGCAGGCCGAGGAGGAGCTGCTCGCGCTGCGCGACCGCTACGCCGAGACGATGGCGGCTCGGGACCGCGCCCGCTACGAGCGCGAGTTCTCGAAGGCGGCGGAGCGGCAGCTGCCGTCGCTGGCCGTCCGGCGTGCCTACCAGCGCGCGATGGATCCGGATCTCGACCTCGACGAGTGAACGGCCTCGTCGACTGGGTCACCAGTCACGGGTACCTGCTCGTCTTCGTCACCGTCACGCTGGAGCTGGTGGGCATCCCGTTCCCCGCCGAGACGATCCTGATCACCGCCGGCGCTGCCGCGTCAGCCGGGAATCTGAGCCTGCCCGCCGTCATGGTGGTGGCCGCGGTCGCCGCGGTGCTGGGGGCGACCGGCGGCTACTGGATCGGACGGATCGGCGGGCGGCCGCTCCTGAACAGGCTGGTGGCACGAGGGTGGCCGAAGCAGCAGCAGGTGCTCAGGGTCGAGAGCTTCTTCGAGCGGCACGGCGGCAAGTCGCTCGTCGGCGCCCGGTTCATCCCGTTCGTCCGCGTGTTCGCCCCCTGGATGGCGGGCGCGGCGCACATGCCGCTGCAGAGGTTCCTGGTCTGGAACGTGGCCGGGGGCGTCACCTGGGTGGTGCTGGTCGCCGGTGCCGGGTTCGTGTTCGGGAAGTCGGTGACCGCGATCGCGCACTCGATGGGGCCCTGGGCCGTCGCGGTCGTGATCGCGGCCGCCGCGGGCGCGCTCATGTGGCATCGCGTCCGCCGGCACGGCTAGGCTCGTCCGTCATGCCCCGCAAGCCGAAGCAGCTCCGTTGCCATTCCTGTCACCGCCGTGCGCTGCGCTGGCTGGACACGCGTGAGCGGTACATGTGCGACAGCTGCGGGAAGGTGTTCGACCTGGCGGTCGTGGAGCGCCACAACCCCGGACAGGTCGATCGGCAGATGACGCTGAAGGTCCCTGCCAGCTGACGGCTCGCCGAGTCGTCGATCGCTTGACGATCGAACATGTGTTCGCATATGCTGGCAGGTCCGATGCCGGCACGCGCACGCATCCTGATCTGCGCCCTCGTCCCCCGCTTCGCGCTGCGGATCGCCATGGGCGGAGCGCTCGGCGACGAGCCGGCGGCGCTCGCGCCCGAGGCGGGCGGGCGGCCGGTGATCGGCGAGGTGAACGCCGCGGCGGCCGCGTTCGGCGTGCGGCCCGGGATGCGGGCCGGCGAGGCGCTCGCGCGCTGCCCGCGGATTCGGCTGGTGACGGCCGACCCGGGGGCGGTCGCCGACGCGGCCGAGGAGATGCTGGCGGGGCTGGAGTCGATCGGAGCCGCGGTCGAGCCGCTGGGGGCCGGGCGGGCGCTGTTTCGCGCCGACGGGCTGCTGCGCATGCACGGTGGGCTTGGGCGCCTGCTGCATGCGGCGGAGCAGCGCCTGCCCGGGGGAGGCAGGGTGGGCGCAGGGCCGGGCCGGTTCACCGCGCAGGCGGCCGCCGCGAAGGCCCGGCCCGGGCGCCCGCGGGTGATCGAGGCGGACGGGGCCGCAGGGTTCCTCGAGCGGATGGCGATCGGGCGCCTGGGGCTCGAGGAGCGGATGGTCGACGAGCTCGAGGCGCTCGGCATCCGGACGGCGGGAGCGCTCGCGGCGCTCCCGCTGCCGGCGGTGGCGGACAGGTTCGGCCCCGACGGGATCGCGGGATGGCGGCTCGCGCGGGGCGAGGACGAGCACTACGTCGCCCCGCGGATGCCGCCGGAGCCGCTGCGCGAGTGGATCGACTTCGGCGATCCGGTCGGCGACGAGGCGACGCTGCACCAGGCGGTGGTGGTGCTGCTGGAGCGGCTGCTGGCGGCGCCGCGGCGGGCGGGGCGGCCGGTGCGGACGCTGACGCTGTCGGCGCGCCTGGCGGCCGGGGGGTCGTGGCGGCGGCCGGTGCGGATGCGTGAGGCGACGGGCGAGGAGCGGCGCCTGCGCGATGCGCTGCTGCCGCACCTGGGAGAGCTGCCGGGAGCGGTCGAGCGGCTGGCGCTCGAGCTGGCCGAGCTGGGAGACGAGGGCGGACGGCAGGAGCTGCTGATGCGACCGGCGCACGAGGTGCGCAGGGAGCGGGCGTCGGAGGCGGCGCGGCAGCTGCGGGCCGCGATGGGCGACGGGCACCTGCTGCGGGTGGTCGAGGTGGCGCCCTGGTCACGGCTGCCGGAGGGGCGGGAGCTGCTGGTTCCCTACGAGTGACGAGCCTGTGAACCGTTTGCTGCCTCACGCCGTCGGGCACCCATGACGGGATACCGACGGAGGAGGCAACCGAATGGCTGACCAGCCGCTTCAGGGCAAGACCATCGCCATCCTGGCGAGCGAGGGTGTTGAGCAGGTGGAGCTGACCGAGCCGCGCAAGGCGCTCGAGCAGGCCGGTGCGACGACCGAGCTGATCTCGATCGAGCAGGGTGAGATCCAGGCGCTCAACCACATCGACAAGGGCGACACCTTCCCGGTCGACCACACGGTCGACGAGGTGAACGCCGAGAGTTACGACGCGCTGATGCTGCCGGGCGGCGTCGCGAACCCCGACAACCTGCGCATGCATCCGGAGGCGGTCGACTTCGTCCGCGCGTTC
>DATAHR010000117.1:0-5583 GCA_036263035.1 Gaiellales bacterium
CGGGTCCTCATCATACCGGTCGAGCGAGGCCCGCCCGCGAAGGGCGGCGAGCGAGAGCACCGTCGCCTCGGCGACGCGGTCGTCGAAACCGAGCAGCGAGTAGCCGGCCCAGATCGTGTCGCGGCCGAACAGGGCCATCAGCAGCGGCGCGCCGGCGCCGAAGGTGAACCCGCGGCCGTCGCGACGCACGGCGGTGAGTGACTCCAGGTCGCGCACCGACTGGCGGTAGATCGCCTCCAGCTGCCGCCACTCGGCGTGCAGTCGCGGGAGCCGGCCCATCCAGTCGTCGTGCAGCCGGCGGCGGGCGGCCAGCATGTCCGCGGCCGAGGTGCCGTCGTAGGGGGCGGCGTGCAGGTCGGTGGGCGAGGCCGTGACGGTGGCACACCATGAGCCGTGGGGCTCGATGGAGGCGGGCAGTCGCAGCGTCGGCCCGTCGGCCCGGGCGCCGCGGCCGGTCGCCGAGACGGTCACGGATCTCCGGAAGCCGTCCCGCTCGTAGTCGAACCGCACCTGCGCACCACGTGACGTGCATGTCGCATCCCGCGGGCGAGGCCCCTCGCGCAGCTCGAACGTGTCCGCGAAGTCGGCATCCAGCGCGAATGACAGCTCACAGTCGATTGGCTCATCGCCATCGTTGACAACGACCAGGTGGTGAACGAGCGAGACGTCGACGACCTCGTGGCGATATATGACGAGCGGCAGCCGCTCGCCCTCGCGGCCGGGCGGCTGCAGCCGGTACCGAGTCGAGAACGCATCGACCGACTCGCTCGAGAAGAACTGCAGCGGCGCCCCGTTCAGCAGCAGCCGGAACGACGAGAGCAGGCGCGTGTCCTCGACGAAGTAGCCGGCTCCCGGGTCCTCCGAGACGTCGATGTCGCCGCATTGATCGTTCGCCACCATCGCTCGCCACCGAAGCCCCGCAGCGCGGGTCGCCCAGCGCACCCGCTCGCGAGGGTCCGCCACGCCCTCGCCCGGCTCGGTCTCCGGCTCGTGTCTGGCGGTGGCCATGCTGGCGTCGGTCTACACGGCTCGGCCGGCCCGGAAACCAGCCGGCGGTTTGCTCTCGCGGGCGCGGGGGAACCCCGCCCATGCGACCGACCGAGGAGGGACGCAATGGACGACGAGCGCCAGGAGGACGCGAGGCCGGAGGCCGACGCGGAGACACCGCAGCCGCCGCAGCCGGATCAGCCGCCGCAGCCGGACGGGCCGCCGCATCCGGATCCACCGGCACCGACGGCCGACGGGGAGGGAGACGGCTCGTGACCGACATGGCCCCGAGCAGCGACGAGCCGAACCAGGGCCTGGACTACGACCTGGGGGTGAGCCTGCACGAGTGGACCACGCGGTGGTCGCAGATCGAGGAGGACCGGCAGGACGAGCCCGGGGAGGCGCTTCGGGATGCGACTCAGCTGCTGGAGGAGATGGCACGGCAGCGTCACATCCAGAGCGAGCCGGCCTCCGCGCCCGAGACGGAGGAGTTCACCAGATCGCTCGAGGGATTGCGCGATCTGGTCGCGCGGTACGAGAATGACGGCCCAGTGGATGCCGACGAGTACGACGACGCGTTCCTGACCGCGCGGGAGATGTTTGACCTGCTGGTCGGCGACCGCGACGACGCCGAGGCCGGCCCCTGATGGCGGTCACCGGCACCTACCGCGTCGAGCGCCAGTCGGGACTGCTGCCACCCTGGGGCATGGGGAAGCGCATCCAGGGCGACCGCGGGGTGACGACGGTGTTCGGGGTGCCGGTGGCCTCGTTCACCCGCGTCGGCAACACCCTGATCTACGACTGGCTGCCGGTGCGCGACCGGCTGACGCAGGACGGCGACGGCTGGAGCGGCGAGGGCCTGCTCGGTGATATCCCGTTCTGCAGCTTCCGCCTGCGCCGCGACTAGGCGGCCGGCAGCCACCAGCGCCGCGTGCCTGGGTCGATCGCCCGGGCCAGCTGGCCGCGCTCGCGCGCCTCGCGCATCACGAAGCGCGTGATGGCGAGCTGCTCCTTGATCGGCAGCGGATCGAAGCGGATCGCCGCCATCCGGCCCTCCTCCCGCGCGTCGAGGCGCGTCACCGTGCCGCGCACGACCAGGTCGAGCTCGCCCATGTCGAGCCGCACCGCCACCCGCATCGGCCGGAACAGCGGCTGCTCGGAGATCAGCCCGACGCCGCCGGCCGACAGGTTGAGCGTCTCGGCCGGGAAGGGCTCGCCGGCGATGCCGTTTCGCCCGATCCGCTGGCATGCCACGGGCCAGCGTGCCTGCACACGCATGTGGTGGCGCCGTTGTCTGCTTCGGGGGATGGCCATCGTGGTACTGCCATCTACGTAATCGACCGAAATCGCCTACGGTCAAGCGCAGACGCCGGCTCCCCCAAACGGGTCATGCCTGGACGAGCACGCGGCCGGCGTCGATCCGAACCTCGTACACGGCCACCCGCATCCGCGCGTCCTCCCGGCATCGGCCGGACTCGAGCTCGAACTGCCAGCCGTGCCACGGGCAGTGCAGCACGGCGCTTCCGTCCAGCCGGTAGCTGCCCGGGGTGCCCGCGAGCCGCGGCCGCACGACGCCCTCGCAGAGCGGTGCGCCGTGGTGCGGGCAGCGGTTGCGGAACCCGTGCGCCACGCCTCGCTCGTCGAGCAGGACGCCCACCTCGCGGCCGCCGATGCAGGCGAGCAGGCGGCCCTCCGCTCGCAGCTCCCCCTCCGAGCCGACGTCGTGCCAGTCCCTGGTGGCCGTCATAGGGCACCCGCGCCGAGCCGCGAGCCGAACAAGCGCTCGGCGGTCGCCGTCATCACCGTCTCGCGCCATTCCTCGGGCAGCCGCTGCAGCATCCGCGCCGGGTCGTCGAAGTCCCAGTGTGGATAGTCCGACGCGAAGCAGAGGATGTCGGGCGCGCCGGCCGCGGCGAGCATCTCGAACAGCAGGTCGTCCCGCCCGTCGGTGTGCTCGAGGGGCTGGGTGGTGAACGCGATGTGCTCGCGGACGACCTCGCTCGGCCGGCGCTCGAGCCACGGCGCCTCCGCCTTCAGGCCGCGCCAGTTCGTGTCGAGCCGCCAGAGGATGCCGGGCAGCCAGGCCAGGCCGCCCTCCAGCAGCAGCACGCGCAGGCCGGGCACGCGCTCGAACGTGCCGTGGCAGACGAGCGAGACGAGGTGCGCCATGATGCTGCACGCTGAGCCCAGCGTGTGCCACTCCAGGTAGAAGGCGGGCAGCCCGGTGCCGCCGGAGGTGGAGGAGAGGCCGAGGCCCTCCGCGCCGGAGTGGATCGCCACCGGGAGGTGGTGCTCGGCCGCCGCCTCGAACAGCGGCAGGTACCGCGGCTCGCCGTACGGCCGCTCCGAGCCGCCGCAGAGCAGCACGGCGGCGAACCGCGGGTCGGCTGCCGCGCGGTGGATCTCCGCCGCGGCGGCGAGCGGGTCCTGCGCCGGCACGATGATCGTGCCGCGGAACCGGGGGTCGGCGTCGAGCCAGCGTGCGGCCATCCAGTCGTTGTGCGCGCGGGCGAACTCCGCGGCGCGGTACGGGCTCGCCATCAGCGACACGGAGATGCCGTCGTCGGCTGTGAGCAGCGCCACCTCGACGCCGTAGGGGTCGAGCAGCTCGGCGCGGATCAGCTCCGGGCTGGTGCCGGGCAGCCCGCGGTCGCCGGCGTCGAGGTCGGCGCGCATGAAGCCGGTCGGGTGCTGCCAGGTGTAGCCGGGTAGTCCCAGCAGCGGCTCCTGCAGGCGGAACCACTCGCGCTGGGCGGTGTCGACGAAGGCGAGGAAGTCCTCGCGGTCACCGATCTGGACGTGGACGTCGCAGTCGATCACCGGGCCTCCTCGAGCAGCTGCAACAGCAGGGCGTTGATGTCGTCGTGGCGGTGCCCGAACCAGGACGCGTGGCCCATCTCCTCGAGCAGGTGGAAGCGCGCGCCGGGGATCATGCCGGCCATCTCCTCGCCGTCCTGGGGCGGCGCCTGGACGTCCTCGGTGAAGGCGATGACGTCGACCGGCACGCCGATCTCGTGCAGCCGGTCGCGCTGGTCGTAGCGCAGCGACGCCTCCCACTGCGGGATCAGCGAGCGCTCGTTCTCACCGGAGTCCATCCACTCGAGCAACAGCTCGCGAAGCTTCGGCCACAGCTCGCGGTCGCCGAGCGCGCGGGCCGGATAGCACATGGCGGCGTAATGGGCCACGCCCATCATGCCGTCGAGGCTGCCGCCGGCCCGGCGGAACTCGATCTCGGCCTCCTGGTAGTCCCAGCCCCACCCGGTGCTCCAGGCGCCGGTGCCCATGACGATCGCACGCCGGGCGACGTGCGGGTGGTCAAGCAGCACCTGCTGGACGATGGCGGACCCGAGCGAGCTGCCGATCAGCGCGACCGGCGGCTCGCACACCGCTTCCACCAGCTCGGCCACGTCGCGGGCGAACGACTCGAGCGGCCAGGGGCCGGGGAGGTCGCACTCGGTGTCGCCGATGCCTCGGGAGTCGAAGGTGGTCGATCGGTGGCGGCCGTCGAACGCCGGCGTCTGGAACCGTCGCCAGTCGATGCCCCGGGAGCCGCCGCCGGCGACCCAGACGACGTCGGGCCCGGTGCCGGACTGCTCGTAGGCGATGCGTGCCTCGGATCCCTGGTGGTATGGCATTGCACCCTTCCGATAGACTGGACATATGTCTAAAGTCTCGCGGAACGATCGTACCCGGCGGAGGAGCGGCCGGCAAGCGGCAGTGAGGCGGCGGACGCGGGAGGACGGGCGCCAGACGCGCGCCGCGATCCTGGCGGCGACGCTTCAGGTGCTGCGGGACGAGGGGATCGGGTCGCTGACGCACCGGGCCGTGGCCCGCGAGGCGGGGGTGTCACTGGCGCTGACGACCTATCACTTCGCAACCAAGGAGAACCTGCTCGCGGAGGCGCTGAACCTGGCGGCGGCCGAGACGCTGGAGGGGCTGCGCGAGGTGGCGGCGCACGGGACGGGGCCGCTCACCCCCGCGGCGGTGGCGGACCTGCTGTGCGACATGACGATGGAGCGGCTGGGGGACGAGCGGCTGGCGGTGTTCGCTGTGGTCGAGCTGTCGCTGGCCGCGGCGCGGCGGCCGCAGCTGCACGGAGCAGCGGCGGCGTGGAACGAGCACTACCACACGGTGGTGGAGGGGCTGCTGGAGCGGGCCGGAGTTCCTTTGGCGCGGCAGGCGGCGCGGCTGGTGGTGGCGACGCTCGAGGGACTGGTGTTCCTGCAGCTGACGGAGGCGGATCCGCACTTCGAGCGCAAGGTGCTGCGCCCATCGATGCGGGCGCTGGTCGGCGCTCTGGCGGGCTCGCCGGCGCCGCTCGGGTAGCTTGCCGGGCGGTGTCGAGGCGGCCGTGGAATCCGCGCGAGCGACAGTCGACGGATGTCCGGAGGCTGCTGGCGAGCGCGTTTGTGAACTCGCTCGGGAACGGGTTCGTGATCCCGTTCCTGTTCGTCTACCTGCACCAGATCGGCCTGTCCTACAGCATCTCCGGACTCGTCATCGCGGCGAGCGGGATGGCGTCGATCCTGGCGTCACCCGTCGTGGGAGCCGCCATCGACCGGTTCGGCGCGCACGTGGTGATCGTCTGCGCGCTGA
>DATAHR010000118.1:0-3785 GCA_036263035.1 Gaiellales bacterium
CGCGAAGTACGACCGCAGCTTTGCGGGGAGGGTGAGGCGGTTCTTGGCATCAAGTCGTTGCGCGTATTCGCCGAGCAGCACAGGGGTGATCTCCCATTTTTCCCCACAATACCCCACTATCCCCCACAATGTCAATGTCGCGACCAATTCCGGTCTTTGCAGCGACTTCATCCGGGGCGCAACGTGTCAACCGACGAACAATCGTGACTGTTAGATGCTCGTAAATATCTGCATACAGCGGCTTTGCTGTCAGTTCAGGCTGGTAGAGTGCCCGCTCATGCCGATGCTGACCGGACACCATCGGCGCACTCGCACGGGCACGTGGGCGCGCCGAACCGGCATCCTGGCGACGGTCACGGCATTCGCCGTCGTCGCGCTGTCAGGGCCTGCGCAGGCCGACCGGATCGGCCAGACGCGCGCCCAGATCCAGCAGATCGAGCAGCAGCTGAACGCCTTCGACGTCAAGCTCGAGGCGTCCATCAACGCCTATGACGGCGCGCGGCAGCACCTCGCGGACGTCCGCGCGCAGATCAACCAGAACACCATCCGGCTGACGATCGCCCGGCACAATCTGAAGGTCGCTCGAGCCGAGCTGGCCGCATTCCTCGTGGGCGCCTACAAGGGCAACGGCAACGACGACCCGGCCGCGTACGTGCTCAGCTCCGGGTCGTTCACCGACCTGGTCGACCGTGTCGAGTACGTCCAGCGGGCGGCGAAGTCCGAGAAGGAGCTGCTCGACGCCGTCACGTCGGCCGAGCACGAGATCGCCACACGCCAGGCGCAGCTCAAGAAGGACGAGGCCGCCGCCAAGAAGCTGGTGGCCGAGAAGCGCGCTCAGAAGGCCGCCATCGAGTCGCAGCTCAACCAGCGCCAGCAGCTGCTCGCGAGCGTGAAGGGTGACCTCCGCCGCGAGATCGCACGCCGTGACGCCGCGCGCGCCGCGGCCGCCGCGCGCCGGGCCGCCGCGGTCGCGCAGCAGCAACAGCAGCAGGAGTCCGGCGGTGGAAGCAGCAGCGGCGGGGGCGGCACCGGAGGCGGCGGAGGCAGCTACAACCCGCCGCCGGCCGGGACGCTCGGCCAGCAGGCGGCTGCGCTCGCGCAGCAGTACCTCGGCGTGCCCTACGTGTGGGGCGGCGCGTCGCCGTCCGGGTTCGACTGCTCCGGCCTGGTGGTGTACGTGTACGGCCAGCTGGGCGTGTCGCTCCCCCACTACACCGGCTCACTCTGGGGCT
Source organism: Gaiellales bacterium (assembly GCA_036263035.1). GTDB lineage: Bacteria > Actinomycetota > Thermoleophilia > Gaiellales > JAICJC01 > JAICYJ01. The sequence goes on from DATAHR010000118.1 coordinate 1,233, forward strand.
CCGGCGCGCACGTCTCGCGCAGCGACCTCGCCCCCGGCGACCTGGTCTTCTTCTACAACCTCGACCACGTCGGCATCTACATCGGCGGCGGGGTCTTCATCCACGCCCCGCACACCGGCACCGTTGTCCAGTACGGGAACCTGAACGACTCCTGGTACTCGTCGGCGTACGACGGTGCCGTGCGTATCTCAGGTTAAGACCGAGTAAGAACTGCGTTCGGGGCGGTCGAACCCCCTATCCACCTCGGCGGGAGGGGGATATATTGGGCCTACGATCACCTCAAACCGGGGATTCCTCGGGTTCGTCGTACGACCTACGGTGAACACGGGCCCGGAGTGGGAACGGGGTCTATCCGAAGAGTGGTCGATCATGAAGAACGATGCTTAATCCGGCCTCAACCGGTCCGGCGTAGAACCTGAACCGGCCGCGGGCGGGAATAGCGTCCCAAGCACGAACGTTTCAGAGAACGCGGCAGCCGGGGCACGGCTTGCCTTGAACACGTGAGCGAGGAGATACGTATGACTGAGCAGGTCGTCATCGAGCCGGAGGCCCGGCTCCTTGTCGAGCTCGGCCAGGAGCGCGGAGTGCTGTACGAGGACGAGCTGCTCGGGCTGGCTCAGGAGATCGACCTCGATGCGGACGACGTCCAGGCGCTTCGCGACGAGCTGGCGAGCCTCGGAGTCGACATCGTTGACCCGCCGGCGCCGGAGGAGCGCGTCGAGGTGGTCGACGTCGAGATCGCGACGACCAACAGCCTTGATCTGTTCCTGCGCCAGGCCGGCCGCTACCCGCTGCTGACCAAGGACGAAGAGGTGCAGCTGGCCAAGGCGATCGAGAGCGGCGACCTGATCGCCAAGCGCCGGATGATCGAGTCCAACCTGCGCCTGGTGGTGTCGATCGCGAAGCAGTATCGCGGCCAGGGCGTGCCGTTCCTCGACCTGATCCAGGAGGGCGTGCTGGGGCTGAACCGCGCGGTCGAGAAGTTCGACTGGCGGCGCGATCTCAAGTTCTCCACCTACGCGACCTGGTGGATCCGCCAGGCGGTGCAGCGGTCGATCGCAAACAGCGGCCGCACCATCCGCCTGCCCGTCCACGTCTCAGACCGCCTCCGCGCGATCGAGCGGTCGCGCCGGTCGCTCGAGGCCAGCCTGGGCCGCGAGCCGACGGACGAGGAGATCGCGAAGGCGGCCGAGCTGACCGTCGACGCGGTGGCCGAGACGCTGAGCCTGGCCCGCAAGACCGTGTCGATGCACGAGCCGGTGGGCGAGGACGGCGACTCCGAGCTGGGCGACATGATCGCCGACCCGGACGCCGGCAACCCGGAGGAGCTGGCCGAGGCGCAGCTGCGGCACGAGAAGCTGCGCGAGGGGCTGGCCCGGTTGGGCGAGCGCAAGCGGCTGATCCTCGAGCTGCGGTTCGGGCTCGACGGCAACGACCCGCGCAACCTCGAGGAGATCGGGCGGATCGTCGGGCTCACCCGCGAGCGGGTGCGCCAGCTGGAGGCCGAGGCGCTGCGCGAACTGGCCGCGTCGGCAGACATGCAGCCGCTGCGCGCCGCGTAAGCAGCACCACGATCGAAGCCAATCGAGGGCCCTCCACGGAGGGCCCTCGTCGTTTCGTCGAACGTCAGACATGCAGCAGGCGTGTCAGCACGACGCCTGGCTCGCCATGCTCGACCGCCTCGCCATGTCGCAGCCAGCCGCACCGCTCGTAGAACCCCGCGGCATCCTCCGTGAACACCCAGAGTTGCGATATGGCGTTCGCCGCCGCGAACTGCTCGAGCGCCGCGATCAGCCGGCGCCCGACTCCCATGCCACGGTACTCCGGCCGCACGACCATGCCGCACACCCAGGGGGAGCGGTCGCGGATCGCGTCGATCTCGAACTCGTGCAGCTGCACCACGCCGACCGCGCGACCGGCGTCGACGGCCACGAATGCTGCCGACATGGGTGCGTGCAGCCGGCTGTCGCGCTCGGCCTCGCGCAGCCAGCGCTCACGCTCGCTCTCGGGCATGGAATGGCCCCACTCCCGCCACGCGATGTCGACCGCCTCGGTCACCAGCTCCGGGCGCTCCGCAAGCGTGGCGATGGCGATGGCCGGCCGGCGGTCTGTCATCCGCCGTAGCTGATCAGCTCGAGCAGGCTCCCGTCCGGATCGTGGAAGTACACGCTCGTTCCCTGCCCGCGCGCGCCCTGGCGCGGCACCGGCCCCTCGATCACCTCGACGCCGTGCGAGCGCAGGTGCTCGAGCGCCGACTCAGCCGTTCCCGGCCACACGAAGCAGAGGTCGCTGCCCCCTGCCGGCGTTGGCCCCTCGGGCACCGGATAGGCATCGAACCCTGGCCCGTGCACGTTCAGCTGGGCGTTGCCGAACCGGTAGGCGAACACGGGACCGCGCTCCACGATCTCGGCGCCGAGCACGTCCCGGTAGAACGCGTTCGACCGTTCCCAGTCCGTCACGGTGACGACGGTGTGGTCGAGGTCGAGCTTCACAGCACGTAGGGAACGCGGTGCTTCCACGCCACCGCGTCCACCCGCGCCTTGACGCGCGCGA
>DATAHR010000119.1:0-12470 GCA_036263035.1 Gaiellales bacterium
CCTGGGCGCGCTCGCGCTGCTGCCCGCCGCCGAGTGGGCATGGCTGATCCCGCCTCAGATCGCGATCGGCGTGGGGCTCGCGCTCGCGCTCGGGGCGCTGACCGAGGACGCGCTGCACGGCCGCTCACCGCTGGCGATCCACGGCGGCTGGACGCTCGCCTCCCGGCACGCCGGCGTCTGCCTGGGGCTGCTGATCCTGACGCCGCTCTTCACCTCCGACCTCACGGATCAGCAGAACAAGGCCGAGCTGGCCGGCACGCGGCTGATCCTCGACTCGCCGCTCGATCTCTCGAAGAAGCTGGCGCTCGGTACCGCGCTGGTCGACCAGATCACCTCGGGGTCTGTCACTCGGCCGCCCGACATCGGCCCGGCGTTCGACAAGATCGGGGACGTCCCCGGGAAGGCGGCCCTGGAGTCGGCGATCCAGGACCAGATCGACCGCGCCGTCACCCACGCCTTCAGCCGCAGCTTCGTGGTCGCCGCCCTGCTGGCGCTGGCTGCGGCGATCCCGCTCGTGCGGGGGAGGGCGGAGCTGTGAGCCGCGGCATGGCGGCCGTCCTCATCGCCGCGGTGATCGCAGCGGGGCTCGTCGGCGTCTACGCGCTCGCCGGCGGCGCGGACTACGCCCCGGCGGCTACCCCGGACCCGTGCACGCCTCGGCATTGGCCCGACGTGAGCGGCCTGTCCGAGATCGAGACGCAGGTGGCAGTCTCGGCGCTCGGCGGGGCGGCCTGCACGCTCGGCGTGTCGCGCGAGGAGCTCACGCTGGCCTTCACCGACCAGAGCCGGCTGAACGCCTTTGCGCGGAAGCACGGGTTCAGCAAAAGCCGCATCGACGACGCGGCGCGCGCGGGGCTCAATCGTGCGATCGACGACGGCGAGCACAGCGGCGCCATCAACGGCGTCGAAGCGTTCCTGTTGCGGGCCGCCGCGGCCGCAACGCCGATCGACAAGCTGATCGCCTACGTGAGGCAGTCGCTCGAGTAGCAGGACGCTCGTGTGACGGAAAAGTGCCAGGCACTTTTCCGTCACCCGGAGGGCGGTCGGGAGCGGCAGGGCGCTAGAATCGGCCGGCCTGGCCGATACTCAGGCAGACGCCGACGTAGCTCAGCTGGTAGAGCACATCACTCGTAATGATGGGGTCCGGGGTTCGAGTCCCCGCGTCGGCTTCGCTTTCGTTCCCGTTCTTCGCCGAACCAGGCCGATCGCTGCTTGTTAGCTGCAGGACGGCCGCGGACACTCGGGGACGCACCCGGACACGATGTTGCACCTGGGTGCGACGGCAAGGTGGAGAGCCCCTCGCCCGGTAGCCCCGACGACTTGCTCGGCAAGCCGTTTCAGGCGTCTGCCGCGAGAACACCTTCGAGTCGGGGCGGGTCATGGCCGACCAGCACCATGTCGCAGGCAAGCCGCGATGGCAGCTCCAGCAGTATCCGGCGTGAGATACTGGCCGGGCGATGTCGGGGGATGTCGAAGATTTCATCCGGCGGCGTTTCATCACCGAGCCAGCCCGCGCTCAGACAGCGCATCTGTGATGCGAGCTGCCGGTATCAGCGAGTTCGGCGGTGCTGTCGGACTGATCGATCTTCCAGATCCACGGCCCCTCGCGAACGACGAAGTCCTGATGGAAATCCGGGCCGCGGGCGTCGGCAACTGGGAGGAGTTCGTTCGCACGGGCGAGTGGGATGTCGGCCGCAGCCCTCCAATGGCGCTCGGCGTCGAGGCCGCCGGGATCATCTCGGCGGTCGGAGATTCTGTCGAGGACTGGGAGCGGGGTGATGAGGTGCTCACCCACCCGCTCCCGCTGCGTGACCAGGGAACCTGGGGGCCGTCGCTGATCGCCTCTGCGACGGTGCTCGCGCGGAAGCCTGCGTCCCTGTCGTGGGAGGCCGCTGCGGCGTTGCCGGTTCCGGCCCTGACGGCCACGCAAGTGATCGACCGAGCCTTGGCAGTGCGACCTGACGACGTGGTCCTTGTCCATGGCGGGAGCGGGGTGACCGGCACGCTGCTCATCGGGCTGGCGGCTGCGCGCGGCGCCGAGGTGATCGCGACCGCAGGACCCGCCAGCCATGAGCGCCTGCGCCGGCTGGGGGCGGCCCACGTGCTCGACTATCACGACCCCGACTGGCCGGTGCAGGCGCGCACGATTGGCGGCGGGTTCGGGGTGACCGCCGTCGCGAACGCGGCGCCCAACGGCTCAGCCGTCGCGATCGGCACCGTGCGCGACGGCGGCCGCCTTGCGACGATCACCCTCGACCCACCCGACGAGCAGCGGGGCATCGAGATCTCGTCCGTGATCGTCGAGCCCGATGGCCGCGCGCTCGGCGAGCTCGCCGAACTGGCCGCGACCGGCAAGCTCGAGATCTGGACCGCCGCGGCGTTCCCGCTCGAGGAGGCCGCCCAGGCCTTGGCGGCAGCAATCGGGGGCGGCGCCGGCGGAGCGGTCGTGCTTCGCCTCTGACCGGGCGAGATCTAGCCCGCCAGAAGTTGTGGCGAGCGGGCGGCCCCGTCGAATGACGCCTTGTTGCAACTGCTACGCAAACGTGATAGGTTCGGGCTCCGTTGGCTTTGACGCCCCACGACCGAAAGGAGGCCAACGTCGATGGTAAGGCTCGCTTCGATGAGTGGCACCGTTCCGTCGTGCACGCCGTTCGTGCGTTAACACGCCGGCACGCGGCCCGCGTCGTCACCGTATAGCGACCACGCGGGCGTATCACGCCGAATGATCCGCGTCGCCTGAAGCGCGTAGGCGCTCGCCGATCTTCGGATCTGTCGTACCCCTGAACCTCGAGGGGTGGCGGCGGCATGCCGTGATTCTCGATTCCGAACTGTGATGGGAGGTGAATGCGATGCATCTGGGTTTTGAAAGCCGACTCGACCTCGGGCGCGAGCGACTCGACGCCGGACTGGAAGCTGCAGACAATGAGCGGCGGTGCCGGCAGCAGGCGAGCCGCGACCAGCTGAACCGCCTACGGCCCGGTCGAAGAAAGTGGCGCCTGCGCTGGCTGGCGTGGGCGCGACTCCAGGCGCCGGGGGCGTAGCGTGGCGGCGTCGTGCGTGACAGGGGACGTCCCCGCGGCCGTACTGCAGGCGGCCGCGGCGGACGCCCCACCCAGTGGCCGGATCGTGATGGACAATGGTTCCGGGGGTCAGTTCTCGCAGAACGCCTTGAGGCCGGCGAACTGCTTGGGAATCTCCCGCCGAACCAGCGGTCCTACCAGCGCGAACACCGCCTTCTGCACCCCGGCCGGGCGAAAATCGAAGTCCGCGTGGAGGTCGGTGCCGCCATCGGCCGGTGCGATCGTGTACCCGATCGTGAGATCGGGTTTCCCGCGGGCTTCCAGCACGAGCCGCGACGGGCGCTCATATGTCGTGACCGTGACGTCGTACGCGGCGCCGCCGTTGACGATCGCGAACCGCGATCCCAGATCGATCGGCTCTGAGCTTCGTAGCTCGGCGCTGGTGATTCGATCGTTCCACCGTACGTCGTTGCGGACATCGGCCAGCGTGTCGAACACCTTCTCGGGCGGGCAATCGATGCGGGTGGATGCCCGGACGCGCATGACGCGATCATAAACCCCGGCCGGAGGCCGTCAGTCGATCAGGCCCTGCCGCCGCGCCTCGACGATCGCCTCGAGGCGCGAGTGCACGCCGAGCGCACGCAGGACGCCGCGGACGTGGTTGCGAACGGTCTTCTTCGAGAGATGCAGCTCCCCGGCGATCTGGTCGGTCGAGTGACCGCGTGCCAGCAGCTGCAGGACCTCGAACTGCCGCGGGGTGAGGTCGCTCAACTGCGTCTCTGGCAGGGGGTCGCCGAGGTTGGTCAGGCCGAAGACGCCGACGACCCGACCTCCGCCCTTCAGCGCCGCGGCGTGAACCTCCGCAGCTATTCGATTTCCCTGCTTGTCGAGCACCGTTGCGGTGAAGTTGATGACCGGCTTTGTTCCGAGCACTGCGCCCGTGAGCTCTGCCCCCGCACGGCCCCTGCTCTCGCCGCCGACGGCGTCCATGATCTGACGTCCCTCCGGCAGTCCGAAGATGTCGATCGCCTTGCGGTTCGCCCAGCGAATCGCTCCACGGCTGTCGACAAGCCACGCCGGGACCTCGACCGCATCAAGGGCGTTGTCCAGGTCGCCCCCGAGCCATTCGGCGAGCTCCGTGGCGGTCAGCGCCCGGTCGGCCATCGATCAATCATCGCGGGTCGGCACGGGCGGTGCAATGGCCGTGCTCTGAACGGTGGCGGGTCGTGCGAAGGCCCGGGATTCCGGGCGGTTTACGATTTCCCCGTCCCGGGCATCTCCTCTGCACGAGAGGAGGTGTTGCGCAATGGGTATTGGTACGTCTCTTGTTCTCATCGCCGTCGGGGCGATCCTCGCCTTCGCCGTGAACATTCATTCCACGATCGGCAGCACCACCGTGCACTGGCACACGATCGGCTGGATCCTGATGATCATCGGCGCCATTGGCCTGGTCCTCTCCGCGATCTGGATGGCGTCGGCCAACCGCCGCACCGGCGTGGTTCGCGAACGCGACTACGTCGACGACCGTCCGGGTTACTAGCAGCGGTGCGAGCCAACCATTCTGAGCCCGCCGGGCGCACGCCGCCCGGCGGGCTCACGCGTCTCGGGACACGGTCCGTCCGCTAGCGTGCCGCTCATCGTCGGCGCTCGCCGACCGGGCGGCAGGCAAGGAGCAGGATGGCACCGTATCGCCGGATAACGCTCGCCGTGGGCGTGTCGATGTTCGTCGACGCATCGCTGTACCTGGCGGTGCTCCCGCTGCTGCCCCGCTACGCCGAGCAGTTCAACCTCGACACGTTTCAGATCGGCGTCGTGCTTGCCGCCTACCCGGCCTCGGTGCCGTTCGTGTCCCTCGCGTGCATCGTCCTCGTCCCGCGGATCGGCGCACGCCGCATCTCGCTGTGGTCGGCCGTCCTGATGACCGTTGCAACGGTGATCTTCGCCTGGAGCCCGAACGCCGCCGTCCTGATCCTGGCGCGCTTCGTCCAGGGCTTTGCCAGCGGGTCGATCTGGACCGCCTCCATGTCGTGGGTGACCGACAACGCCCCACCGGAGCACCGCGGCAGGGAGTCCGGGATCGTGATGGGCATGCTCTCGGCCGGCTCGGTCGCGGGGCCAGGGATCGGCGCACTCGCGGCGACGGCTGGATCGGCCGCCGCGTTCGGCCTCGTGGCGGCCTTCAGCGCGGTGGGCGTGCTGCTCACCGCACTCGCCCCCTCCGGACGTGCGGTCGCCTCGCAATCCCGGCTGCTTGCCGCGCTGCGTGCGGGAGCCAAGCAGCCGGCGACCATCGCCGCGCTCGCCATGAGCGTCATCGACCTGACCGCGTTCGGGGCGGTCGACGTGCTCGTCCCGCTGCGGCTCGGCCAGCGCGGCACGTCCGTCGAGGCGATCGCCTTCGCATTCGCGCTCGGCGCGGTGCTGGGCGCGGTGATCGGGCCGCCCGTGGGCCGCCTCGTCGACCGCATCGGGCCTGCCCGGGTCGGGTTGGCCGTCGCCGTGCTGGTCATGATGAATCCGGTGATCCTCGCCTTCGATCCGCCCGACGGCGTGCAGCTCGCGCTGCTCGTGATCGCCGGGCCGGTGTTCGCCGCCGTCGGCGCGTCGATGTTCCCGCTGTCCTCGCTCGGCGCCGACTCCGCCCGCGTCTCGCACGTCACGGTCATGGGGTTGATGGGCGTCGTCTGGGCCGCAGGCTTCGCCGTGGTGCCGCTCATGGTCGGCGCCGTCGCGCAGGCCTCATCGCCGAGCGTGGCGTTCACGCTCTCGGCACTGCTCTGCGTCCCGACGCTGGTGATCCTCGTCCGCAGCGTCCACGTGCTGGGGCTGAGCCCGGTGACGGCCGCATCCGCCGGCGATTGACTACCATCGCCGCATGGCCTACGACGAGCAGCTCGCCCAGCGGCTGCGCCTGCTGGTGGCGGACGAGGACGGCGTGTCCGAGCAGCGCATGTTCGGCGGGCTCGCGTTCCTCGTCAACGGCAACATGGCGGTCGCCGCGAGCGGCCAGGGCGGAGTGCTGGTCCGGGTCGACCCCGAGCAGTCGGACGACCTCGTGCGCAGCACGCCGGCCGAGCCGATGGAGATGCGCGGCCGCAAGATGGCCGGGTGGCTGCGGCTCGATGCCGCCGACGTGGCGGACGACGGCGACCTGGCCGTTTGGGCGGAGCGGGGCGTTGCGTTCGCCCGCAGCCTGCCGCCCAAGCGTTGACCGGAAAAGCGGCTCGGTGGCCTCGCCCCCACGAGGCCACCATTGGCCGCCCCCGCGATCGTTACCCCGCGTGCACTCCGCGCTTGCGCCAGCCGCGCTCCCCGCGCAGCCAGATCTCCGTGCGCAGGTGCCCGCCGCGCGTGTAGGAGACCAGTGCCATATCGTCGGTCACTGTGATGCACGGCTCGGTCCCGTCCAGGTGCCCCAGCGCCTGCTCAAGCTCCTCAACAGGATCGAGTGCGATTGCCGTAATCATGGTTCAGACCCCTTACGTCTAACGGCCCCTGCCTCGCCGGCCGTACCCTCGTTATCGCCGATCGCGCGCCGAACTTCTACGCCATGCTGAACTATTTGCAAACTCGTTACAACATGGACGTGAGGCGGTGAACGACGACCAGCGCCCGCTGGTCATCGACCGGCGCGTGACCTCACGCGGCGACGTGGTGCTGCGGCGGGCCGGCGATGCTTTCGAGGTGATCGCCAACGGGACGTTCCTGATGGACACGCGCGACGGGCGGTCGGAACGGGCGCTGGTGGCGGCGGCGCTGGAGGGCATGACGCGCCCGCGCCTGCTGCTGGGCGGTCTGGGCGTGGGGTTCTCGCTCGACGAGGCGCTGCGGCGTGACGTCGCCGAGGTGGTGGTCGTGGAGGTCGAGCCCGCGGTGCTCGAGTGGGCCGCGGGACCGCTTCGGGGAGTGGTCGAGCATGGGCTGGACGACCCGCGGGTGCGTCCGGTGATCGCCGACCTCCGGGAGGTGCTGGCCGAGCTGGAGCCGCCGTTCGACGCCGTCTGCCTCGACGTCGACAACGGGCCGGGGTGGCTGGTGCACGAGGACAACGCCGCACTGTATGGCCGCGAGGGGCTGGCCGCGGTCGCCCGGCTGCTGCGGCCCGGCGGCCGGCTCTCCGTGTGGTCTGCGCAACCCGACGAGGAGTTCGAGGCGCGGCTGCGGCAGCTGTTCGGGAGGGTGGAAGCGATCCAGATCCCGGTGGCACGAGGCCCGGACGACGTGGTCTATCTCAGCCGAACCCGACGGCCGTGAAGGCCGGCAGCGGGCTCGACGGCAGCCCGGGCCGCGGGCCGCCGAGGTTGTACTCGGCCGGGGCAACGTCGTTGGGCGTATCGGGGTAGAACACGCTCGCGAGCGTCTGGATCTGCCGCCTGCCGCGCCCGAGCTCGAACTGGCCGCCCCCGTACATGCGGATACCTCGCTGCTCACACGCATCGATCGCCTCCAGCAGGCGCGCGAGCGTGCCGAAGCGCGACGGTTTGATGTTCATCCAGCGCGGCGACACCTCGAGGGCATCGATGTCGGCGAGCGAGTGGATGGGCGCGTCGAAGCTGAGCCGGTCGAGCGCGCCCGCAAGCGCCTCCCGACAGGCGCCGTCCAGCGCCGCGTCCTCGATCACCGCGTCCGGGAACCGCTCGGCCAGCATCCGGTAGGTCACCGGGTCGGGATCCACGTCCACCGGCGTGCCGGTGTAGTACGCCTTGAAGTCGAGCACGCGCACGCGCCCCGACGAGGCCAGCCGGTCGATCAGCCCTTCGTCCCAGGACGGCTCGGGATCCAGCTTGAACTCGAGTGACGGGTCGTGCTCGAGCCACTCCTCGATCTGCGCCCGTGTCGAGACCACGAACCGGACCGGTTGCGGCTCCCGGCCGACGGCCTGCGCCAGCGACATGCCGGCCTGGCGCAGCGCGAGGTCGAGGGCGGCGCTCTCGAACGCCCAGCGCCGGTAGTCGTGGGAGGCCGCCATTGCGGGCGGGCCGGCGAACAGCTCGCGCCCGTCCAGCAGCTGCGACTGCTCGGCGAGCGTGCGGCGGCCGGCCAGGGGCAGGTCGGCGGGGAACCAGTCGTGATCCTCGGCCGTGTAGGTGACGTCCTCGCCGGTGCCCTGGTGGCCGCCGCCGTCCATCACCACCGTGGTCGTCACGCGCGTAAAGCCGGTCGAGACGTCGTGCCGGGACTGCTCCAGCCGGTACCCCTCGACCTCGATCGGAAGCTCTGCCAACCGGGCATACAGCACGGCGGCAGCATACCGGCGGGTCAGGCGGCGCGGAGGCCGCGGCGCCGTATCAGCCAGGCCGTTGCCTCGTGAGGCGGCAGCGGCTGCGCGAGCAGGTATCCCTGCGCCTCGTCGCAGCCGGCCTCGCGCAGGCGCTCCCATACCGCCATGTCCTCGGCGCCCTCGGCGACCACGCGCAGGCCGAGGTTGTGGGCGAGGTCGACCACCGCCTGCACGATGGTGGCGTCGTGCTGGTTCTCCGTCATGCCGAGCACGAATGAGCGGTCGATCTTGAGGGCGTGCACCGGCAGGCTCTTCAGGTAGGCGAGGCTGGAGTACCCGGTGCCGAAGTCGTCGATCGTGGTCGTGGCGCCGAGCTCGCCGAGCCGCGTGACGATCGCCCGCGCCCGGGCCGGGTCGGCCATCAGCACACTCTCGGTGATCTCGAGCTCGAGCATCTCGGGCGGCACATCTGACCGCTCCAGCGCATCGGCGATCTCGTCGGGCAGGCGCAGGTCGATCAGGTCGCGGGTCGAGAGGTTGACCGACACCGGCACGTCCAGGTCGTCCTCCCGCCAGCGAGCCGCCTGCTCGAGAGCCGTGCCGAGCACCCAGAGGGTGAGCTGGCGGATCAGGCCGCTGCGCTCCGCGAGGGAGATGAAGCTGTCGGGCGGGATCATCCCGCGTTCCGGGTGGTTCCAGCGGACGAGCGCCTCGACCCCTGCCACCTCGCCGGTGGCCAGCACGGCCTTGGGCTGGTAATGGAGCGCCAGCTGGCCCTCCTCGATCGCGCGGCGCAGGTCGGAGGCCAGGGCGAGCTTCTGGCGGTGGGCCGTCTCCTGCTCGCTGGTGTGCAGGGCGAAGATGGTGTTGCCCCGCTTGGCGGCGTACATCGCGCTGTCGGCGCGCTGCAGCAGGCCGTCGTAGTCGGATGCGTGCATCGGCGCGATCGCGATCCCGAGCGAGACGTCGAGCTCGAGCGTCATCCCCGCGATGATGAACGGGCGGCCGAGCGTCTCGGAGATGCGCGACGCCAGCCCCTCCGCCTCGGTGGCCTCGGCTCCGTTGCGCAGCAGCGCGAACTCGTCGCCGCCCAGCCGCGCGACCAGCGTCCCGGGCTCGCGTGCGAAGGTGCTCAGCCGGTCGCCGACCTGCCGCAGAAGCTGGTCGCCGGCGAAGTGCCCGAGCGTGTCGTTGACCTCCTTGAACTCGTTCAAGTCCATGAGGATCAGGGCCAGCGACCCCTTCGCGCGCATGATCCGGGTCTGCGCCTCCTCCTGGAGGAGCAGCCGGTTGGGGAGGCCCGTGAGCGCGTCGTGGCGTGCGAGGTACTCAGCGTCGAGGCGTGGGCCCTTCGCCGGCAGGCGAGGACGCTCGGGCAGCAGCTCCGGGCGAAGGATGTGGGGGAGCAGCCGGAACACCGCGAGCGCGGCGACGGCTGCCGCGGCCAGCGCGATCAGCAGGCCGCCAATCACCGCCTCCAGGCGCGTGGCGCCCGTCAGCGGCGGCTTGGAGGCGACCTGCAGCGTCGCCTTGCGTGGCAGCGGGGTCGTCGAGGTTGTGCCTTCGAGCGTCCCGAAGGTGATAACGCCGCCGCGCGTGTGCAGCTCGGCGCCGGTGATCAGGCCGGACGTGACCGCGTCCCGCAGCAGCAGCTTGGCCCCGGTCGGATCGTGGGCGCGCAGGCGCCAGGTCACCTGCTGGATCAGCGCAGAGCGCGCCGTTCCCGAGCCGTCGTTGCCCAGCGTGTAGCCGGCCACCGAGGCAGCGGCGACCAGACCGACCACGATCAGGAGGACTACTGCACGTCGAATCATGATTCGCAGACCTATCGGCTCGTTGCTGCCGTCGCTTGACAAAACGGCGTTAGGCTGCGGCATGACCGTCGATGACCTGCCCACGCCGGCGCTCCTGGTCGACCTCGATACGCTCGAGCGCAACGTCGAACGCTGGCAGCGGGAAGCGACCGCGCACGGTGCGCGATTCCGCCCCCACGTGAAGACCCACAAGACGGTCGAGTTGGCCCGGATGCAGCTTGGGGCAGGGGCGTGCGGCCTCACGGTGGCCAAGGTCTCGGAGGCCGAGGTGTTCGTCCACGCCGGGTTCGACGACATCGTCGTCGCCTACCCCGTCGCCACTCCGGACGCCGCCCGCCGGCTGGCGGCGCTCGCCGGTCGGGCGAGGATCGGCGTCAACGTCGAGAACCGGGTGGCGGCGGAGGTGCTGTCCCGGGCCGCGGCATCCGCGGGGGTGGAGCTCGAGGTGTACCTCGACCTGGACACCGGTCTCGGCCGCTGCGGCGTGCCGGTGGACGATCCTGCCGCCGTCCGGGCGCTGGCGGACGCCATCGCTGAGCTCCCAGGGCTGCGCCTGCACAGTGTGACCACCTACCGGGGCGCGGCCTTTCCCGGTGCTCCCGATCCGGCGTCGGCCGGCCGGGCGGAGGCCGAGCTGGCGGTGGCGGCAGCCCGCGAGCTGGGTCTCCGGGAGGTTGCGGCCGGCAGCACGCCGTCCGGCCGGGCGGTGGCCGCTGCCCAGGGCGTCACGGAGGTGCGCGCGGGCACCTACGTCTTCAACGACCTGATGCAGCAGCGCTTCGGCGCCGCCGGGCCGGAGGACTGTGCCCTCACCATCCTCACCACCGTCATCAGCGCTCAGCGGGAGGGCCGGGTGACCGTGGACGGCGGCTCGAAGACGTTCTCGGGCGACGCCGCGCTACGCGACGGAGAGACGACCGAGTATGCACGCAGCCGTGACGGTGCCATCACGATCGACGGGCTGACCGAGGAGCACGGCGTCGGCTCGGCGCAGCGCGCCGTGCGCGTGGGCGATCGAATCGGGTTCGTCCCGGCGCACGTCTGCACGACCGTCAACCTCAGCGACGAGCTGTTCGCGGTGCGCGGCGGCCGGGTCGAGGCGGTGTGGCCGGTGGCGGCACGCGGCCGCCGAACCTAGCCGGCGGACGCCACGGACTGCACCGCCCGCACGATGCCGGAGTAGCCCGTGCACCGGCACAGGTTGCCGGACAGGGCCAGGCGGATCTCGTCCTCGCTCGGATTGGGTGTTGCGTCCAGCAGCACCTTCGCCGAGATCAGCATGCCCGGCGTGCAGAAGCCGCACTGGACGCCGCCCTGGTCGAGGAACGCCTGCTGGAGCGGATGCAGGTCGCCGCCGTCGCCGGTCAGCCCCTCGATGGTCGTCACCTCACGGCCGTCTGCCTGGAGAGCGAGGTAGGAGCAGGAGTTCACCGGCCGCCCGTCGAGCAGCACCATGCAGGCGCCGCACTCGGAGTCGTCGCAGCCCTCCTTGGCGCCCGTCAGCCCGACCTCGGTGCGGATGACGGAGAGCAGGCTGCGGCCGGGCTCGATCTCGACCGGGTAGGCGATGCCGTTCACGTGCAGGGTGGCCTCGTACTTCATGCTGCTCCTCCGTTGACCGCACCGTGCAGCGCGGGGCTGGCTGGAATCGGGAACCGCTCGCCGCGGGCTCGCGCGAGAGCCGTCGTGATCGCCCGCCGCGCGATCACCGCTGCCATCGCGCGCCGGTACTCCGCGCTGCCACGGACGTCGGTGATCGGCTGCGACGCCGCTGCCGCTGCATTCGCGGCGGCGGTGACGGCATCGGCCCCGGCGTCGGTGCCGGTCAGCGCCGACTCGGCCTCGGCGACCCGGTGGATGGTCGGCGCGAGCGCCGTGATGGCGATGCGCGCATCGGAGACCGTCCCGCCGTCGAGCGTCACCACGGCGGTGGCACCGACGATCGCGATCTCCATCTGCCGGCGGTACTCCAGCCGGGCGTAGCAGCTTCCGGTGCCGGCCGCCGGCGCGGGCAGCGCGACCTCGGTCAGGAGCTCGTCCGCCGAGGCGGTCGTCCTGCCCGGGCCCGCGAACAGCTCCGCCAGCGGCACCTCTCGCGCTCCGCCGGATGACCGGAACCGCGCGACGGCGTCGAAGCAGACCAGCGGGCCGCCCGTCTCCATCGCCGGCGAGGCGTTCATCACGTTGCCGCCGATGGTGCCCGTGCTGCGGGTGGCGTGGCTGCCGACGATGGCCGACGCATCCGCCAGGGCGGTGTAGCGGTCGCACACCTGCTCGGAGGCGACGATGTCGGCGTGGGTGGCGAGGGCGCCCAGCACCAGCTCGCCGTCCTGCTCGCGGATGCCGCCCAGCTCGGACACGCCATGGATGGCAACCAGCGACTCGGGCAGCGCGGCCTTGCCGTTCCGGGCGCCG
>DATAHR010000120.1:0-5637 GCA_036263035.1 Gaiellales bacterium
CGAGCGCCATGGCGTCGCGCAGCTGCTCCTCCGCGTCGGCGGGGCCGAGCGAGAGCACCACCGACTCTCCGCCCTGCGCCTCGACCAGGCGCACTGCTTCCTCGACACCGCACTCCTCGTGCGGGCTGATGGTGAATCCGAGGTGCCGCGTCTCGATCGCCTGCTCGTCCGAGGTGAGCACGATCGTGCCGCCGGTCATCGGCACCCGCTTGACGCAGACCAGGATGTTCACGAGCGGATCCGTTCGTTGTCCGGATCGAAGATGGGCGTGGAGCCCGCGACCGCGACCGTCACCGGGTAGCGCTCGTTCAGGTACTCGACCGCCAGCTGCTCGCCGACGTTCGCGTGCTCCGGCGGCAGGTACGCCATCAGCAGATGCTTGCCGACAGACGGGCCGGCGCCGGCGCTGGTGACGTAGGAGCGGCGTCCCTTCCGGTCGGTGAGCGGCTTGCCGTCGCGGGTCTGGATCGGCTCGCGTCCCAGCATGTAGCGCTTCACGCCCGACGCCGACGTGTGGTCGTCGACCGTGAGCGTGCACATGACGGTGGCCGGCTCCTCCTCCCGATGGCGCACGTGCGCTTCCTTGCCGACGAAGTCCTCGTCCTTGACCTTGCCCCACGCCATCCCCGCCTCGACCACGTTGTACTCGCTCTCAAGCTCGAACCCGTAGGCGCGGTAGCACTTCTCGAGGCGGCCGGTGGTTCCGTAGACGCCGATGCCGACCGGGACGATGCCGTGCGGCGCGCCCGCCTCGCGAACGAGGTCCCACAGCCTGCGGCCGTCCTCGATGGGCACGTACAGCTCCCAGCCGAGGTCGCCGACGTAGGAGATGCGGGAGGCGAGCACCCGCAGTGTGTCGACCTCGATCGTCCGGCAGGTGCCGAACCGGAAGCCCTCGTGCGACACGTCGTCCCGCGTGATCGACGAGAGGATGTCGCGGGCGCGCGGTCCCCACAGGCCAAGCGTCGTCCAGGCGGACGTCAGATCAGAGATCTGGGCGCTGCCGTCGGCGGGCAGGTGGTCACGGAACCACTTGTAGTCAGCGGGGCCGTGCGCGCCGCCGGTGACGACGCGGAACACCTCGTCGTCGAGGCGCATGATCGTGAGGTCGGCCTTGAAGCCGCCACCCGGGCTCAGCACCGGCGTGTAGACCACCCGGCCGATCGGCACGTCCATCTGCCGCATGGCCACCCGTTGCACCGCGTCCAGTGACCCGGGACCGAGGAGGTCGAAGATCGTGAAGGCGGAGAGATCGACCATGCCCGCGCGGTCGCGCATCGCCAGGTGCTCCGCGTTGATGATCGGCGACCACCAGCGCGCGTCCCACTCGGCCTCGCGGCGGTTGATGCGATCGCCGTACTCCTCGAGCAGCGGTGCGTTCGACTCGTACCAGTGCGGCCGCTCCCAGCCTGCGGCCTCGAAGAACACCGCATCCAGCTCCTGCTCGCGTGTGTAGAACGGCGGCAGGCGCACCTCGCGGTTGGACTCCCACTGCTCGGACGGGTGGATGATCCCGTAGGTCTTGTTGAAGCCCTCGCCCGTGCGGGCGCGGATGTGGGCGCGCGTCTTCTGGTGATCCCAGAACCGCGCGATGTCGGAGGAGTGCAGGTCGATCTCCGACTCGCCGTGCACCATCCACTCGGCCACCGACTTGGCGATGCCGGGGCCCTCCTTCACCCAGACGGCCGCGCACGACCAGAGGCCGCGCACCTCGGGCGTCTCGCCGAGCAGCGGCATGCCGTCGGGCGTCAGGGAGAGCAGGCCGTTGATCGCGTACTTCACGCCGACGCTCTCATCACCGACGATCTCCGGCATCAGCTCGAGGGCGTCCTCCATCTGCTTGTCGAAGTCGGCCTGGGTGAACGGCAGCTCGGTCGGAGAGAGGGCCGCCGCCTCGATCGAGGGGATCTCCTCCGGGTCGTGCAGGATTGGCCGGTGCGCGTAGGAGCCGATCTCGAGGCCGACGCCGTCCTGGCGCTCGTACATGAACGTGTCCATGTCGCGCACGATCGGGAACTCGATGTGCCGGGTGGACTTCTCGAACCGCGGCACCGGGCCGATGTCGATCATCTGGTGGACCGCGGGTGTCAGCGGGATCGACGCACCCGCCATGCGGGCGAGCGCGGGGCTCCAGACGCCGCAGGCGATGACGACGGTCTCGGCCTCGATGTCTCCGCGCGTTGTCCGCACCCGGCGGACGCGGCCGTGCTCGACGTCGATCCCAAGCACCTCGGTGTTCGCGAGCGCGGTCGCCTTGCCCGCCTCGACCGCCCGCTCGCGCATGATGGTGCCGGCTCGCAGCGAGTCGACCACGCCCACGCCGGGCGACAGGAAGCCGCCGACGAGGATCGACTCGTCGATGAACGGCACGAGCTCCTTGATCTGCGCCGGCGTGATCATCGAGACGTCGTCGATCCCCCACGCATGGGCGGAGGACATGCGGCGGCGCAGCTCCTGCATCCGCTCCTCGGTGCGCGCCACCTCGATGCCCCCGCTCTCGGTGAAGACGTCGAGCTCCTTGTACTGCCGCATGCTGTCGAGCGTCAGCGCGGTCATCTCCTTGGAGTGGTCGACCGGGAAAATGAAGTTCGAGGCGTGGCCGGTCGAGCCGCCCGGGTTCGGGAACGGCCCCTTGTCGATCAGGACGAGGTCGCTCCAGCCGAGCTCGGCCAGGTGGTAGAGGAGGCTGTTGCCGACGATGCCGGCGCCGACGATGACGGCGCGCGCGGTGGTGGGCTGGTCGCTCATGTGCTCGGTCTCCCGCGCCTGGGCGCGTCGGGTTGCCGGAGTCCTCCCGGTCTGGTAGACAACTGATATATCAGAGCGATGTCGTCGCTGCAACTTCCCTCCGAGCTGCTCTCCGACCGGGCGTACGCCGCCCTTCGCGACCGGCTGGTCGCGCTCCGGATCCCGCCCGGCGCGCCCATCGACGAGGAGTCGCTGACGGCCGAGCTGGGGGTGGGGCGCACACCGGTCAGGGAGGCCATCCGCCGGCTGGCGCTCGAGGGGCTGGTCGTCGTCTACCCGCGGCGTGGGACGTTCGCGGCCGCCATCAACATCACCAGTCTCACCGACCTGACCGACGTTCGCACCGTCCTTGAGGCGCATGCGGCCGAGCGAGCCGCTCGCCTGCGCGACGATGACGACGGTGCCGCCGCCGAGCGGCTGATCGACGAGCTGCGGGCGGCGGAGTCAAGCCAGCGGTCGCTGATCGAGCTCGACGCCCGCGTCCACCGCTTCGTCTACCGCTGCTCCCGCAACCCCTACCTCGAGCAGGATCTCGACCGCTACCTGAACATGTCGCTGCGCATCTGGCATCTGACCTGGGACCGGCTGCCCCCGCTCGAAGCGAGGGTGCGGGAGCACTGCGAGCTGCTCGAGGCGATCCGCGACGGTGACGCGGAGCGGGCCGGCCGTGTCGCCCGCGACCACGTGCGGGCGTTCGCGGACGAGATGCGCGGAGCGCTGTGACGCGGCTCGAGCCGGCGCCCGACGGGTGGCTGCCCGGCGCCCAGGTGCTGCTGAAGCGCGAGGACGAGCACGAGCTGGGCGCGTTCAAGTGGCGCGCCGCGGCGCCCGTGATCGAGGCATACCGTGCGGCTGGGCACGAGGCGGTCGTCACCGCTTCCACCGGCAATCACGGCGCGGCCACCGCCTGGGCGGCCCGGCGAAGCGGCGTGCGAGCGGTCGTGTTCGTCCCGGTCGGCACCAGCGCTGTGAAGCTGGAGCTGCTTCGCGGCCTGGGCACGGAGCTGGTCGAGGTCGGCAGCGACCTGGACGAGGCGAAAGCCGCCGCGGTCGAGTACGCCGGCTCCCACGGCCTGCCGTTCTTCGAGGACGGTGCCGAGCCGCTGCAGTACGAGGCGTACGGCGCGATCGCCGACGAGATCCTGGACGAGGTGATGCCGCGGTCGGTCGTTGTCCCGGTTGGAAACGGAGCGCTGCTGGCGGGGATCGGCGGCCGGCTCAAAGAGCGGTCGGCATGCGTCCGGCGGATCGGCGTGGCTGCATCCGTGGCGCCGGTGATGAGCCGCAGCTTCAGCGCCGGAGCGGTGGTCGAGTCGGACGAGAGCGCGACGTTCGCCGACGGCATGGCGGTCCGGGTCGCGATCCCGCGGGCCGTGGAGGCGCTGCTCGGGGCCGCCGACGAGATGGTGGAGGTGTCCGAGCGCGCGATCGCCGAGGCGGTCGGGGATTTCGCCCGGGCGGGCATGCGGGTGGAGGGCTCGGCGGCCGCGTCGCTCGCGGGTGCCCGGGCGGCGGGTGATCTGTCGGGAACCGTGGTGCTGATCGTGACCGGCCGCAACATCGCCGATGATCTGTGGCGGCGCGCGGTGGAGCGGCCGGAGAGCTTCGGCTAATCGATCGGATCGCCCAGCTCGGCTGCGCGGCGCCGCACGAACTCGACCAGCTCCTCCTCCACGGCCTCGTCGATCGGCGGCCGCTCGTACTCCTCGAGCAGCTGCTTCCAGCGCCGCGATGCTCGCGCCTCGTGGTTGAGCGATCCGTTCCGCGTCCACCGGTCGATGTTCTCGGTTGAGGCAACCGTCGGCCGCCAGAAGCACTCGCGGAAGCGCTCGAGCGTATGCGCCGCCCCGAAGAAGTGGCCGCCATGGCCCACCTCGACGTGCGCGTCGAACGCAAGGCTGGCCTCGTCCACCTCGACCGGTGTGAACTGCGCGCGCAGGAGGTCGATCAGCTCGCAGTCGGCGACGAACTTCTCGAAGCACGTGACCAGGCCGCCCTCAAGCCACCCGGCCGACTGCCAGCAGACGTTCGCCCCGGCCATGAACGCCGCCTCGAGCGTGTTGAACCCCTCGTACCCCGCCTGGAAGTCGACCGTCTGGCTGGCGGTGAGCGTGCCGCCCCCGGACCGCCACGGCAGCTCCAGGTCGCGCGCGATCTGCCCGGAGGCGTACAGGCCGAAGGCCGATTCTGGGCCGCCGAACGCGGGCGAGCCCGACTGCATGTCGGTCGCCGACAGGAACGAGCCCATCACGCAGGGTGTGCCGGGGCGTACCAGCTGCGCCAGAGCGATGCCGGCCAGCGCCTCGGCGGTCTGCTGCACGAGCGCTGCCGGCGGGGTGACCGGCGCCATCGCCCCCATCAGCAGGAAGGGCGTCACGATCAGCGCCTGCCCGGCCTCCGCGTAGGCCATCAGCCCCTCCAGCATGCGGACGTCGTAGTGAAGCGGCGAGTTGACGTTGACGTTGGCGAACAGGACGGGTCCGTCGGCGGCGCCGCCGTGAACGATCCGCGCCATGGCGATGCAGTCCTCGGCCGCAGCCTCCGACGACGCCTCCCCCGACCACACCCGGTCGGTGAGCGTCGCCGAGGCGAGCGACCGCCGCAGGTGGCGGATGTCGAGAGGCACGTCGCCCGGCTCCAGCATGTTGCGGCCCGGCGTGTCGATCACGTCCGCCATGTGCGCGAGCCGAAGGAGGTTCTCGAGATCGGCCATGGTGCCGTCCCGCCGCTTACCGTCCAGGCGCACGAACGGCGGCCCGTTGACGGCGCCGAACACCATCGCGTCGCCGCCGATGGAGAGGTCGCGCTCCGGGTTGCGAGCGTGCAGGGTGAACTCCGCCGGGGCCGTCGCGGCGTGCCGCCGCAGGAAGCCGGGGTCGAACCGGACGA
>DATAHR010000121.1:0-10926 GCA_036263035.1 Gaiellales bacterium
AACTCCTCCGGCGAGAGCATCACTGTCTTGTGCCGGTTTGCCGGGCTCTTCAGCACCGGCCACGCCGAGCGCAGCGTGGACAACGGCAGCTTGGTGATCCCCTTCACCGCCGCCGCATCGATCGCGACCCCGGCCGCCCCCAGCCCACGATCAAGCAGGATCTCGGTGAACGCGCCGCCGAACGAGTGGCCCATGATGATCGGCGGCCGGTCAAGCGCCGAGATGATCTCGGCGTAATGGTCAACGATCTCAGCGATGCCCAGATGCTCGACCGCGGACGAATCCTCCCGAAGCGCAGCGACATCGTCCATACCGGGCCAGCTCTCCGCGATGACGGTGTAGCCACGCGCCTCATACCGCGCCTTCCAGCCCTCCCAACTCTTGCCGTTCAGCCACAGACCGTGGATCAGGACGACCGTGTCAGGGCCGCCTGCAGGACGGGTGCTCATGGCTTCCTCCTCGGATGGGAACTCCCGCAACGCTACACCCAACGCAGCGCCCCGTCCGAAGGCAGGCTTTAGGCAGTCAGGGGGATCGGCCGATCGGCCGATCCCCCTGCTCGCCGTGGCGTGCTCAGTGACAGGCCGGCGCGGACGTGGTGAATGTCCCGTTGTTCGAGAACAGGCCGTTCACGCCCAGGCTCGGGGCGGAGTGGTAGAACCAGGAGAAGAAGGCCAGCTCCTGCGGGTGGAAGGTGCGGCCGTTGGTGACCGTCGGGATGGTCGTCCCCGAGAGCGGGTCGCCCACCTCGAGATTGGTCTGGCACCCGGTGACCTGGCCGATGTTGCCCCATGCCTTGGTGGGGTTGGTGCCGAACGGGTCGTCCTGCCACTCGGCCACTTCGTGGCTGAGCGCCGAGATGTCGTTCACGCCGGCGAAGCGTCCGCTCGACTCATAGTCGGCCGTGGCGTAGGTCTGCTTGCCGGCAGCGGTGGCCGCGAACGAGTGGTAGCCGAGAATGCAGCACGCGCTGGGGCTGCCGTCGAACAGCACGACGCCGCGAAGCTCGAAGATCGGCAGCGTCGCCTCGGTCGCACCCTGCGCGCGGAGCGAGGGAAGCAGCGTGCCGGTGACGAGGTTGTCCCAGAAGGTGATGTCCATGGCGCCGGTCTTCTCGCCGCAGGGGGTTGTCGTGGTGAACTCGGCGGCCGCGGTGCTCGGCACGCGCACGGTCTGCGTGGGCAGTGTCACCGTGCTCAGCTTGACGTGGTAGCCGGGGTTGATCCCGGTCGGCGAGGTCTGCTTGAAGAACTCGGCGCGCCGGAAGATGTCGGTGTACTGGCCCGTGCCGAGGGCGGTACCGCCCAGGCTGTAGGCTCGGCTGGCAACGATCGGCGACTGCAGCGTGCGCGTGACCGCGGCGGCCTGCGTATCGCAGGGCGTGGTGACGGTCGGATCGAACGTATCGCCGTTGGGCAGGACGATCTTGACCGGGACGAGGAACGTCTTGATCGTCGTGGAGGGCGCAGTCTGGACAACGAACGGATTCTTCCCGACCATCGTCACCTTGAAGCTGCTGCCTCCGTCGTTGACGGTGGTGCTGAATCGCCGCACCGAGGTGGATCCCGTCGCCAGCAGGGGCTGGATGTGGTGTGGCTGGAAGTCCAGGATCACCTTCCCGCCCGATATCTGCGGCAGCGAGGTTGCTGCCGCCGAGGCGCCACCGGCGGCAGCGCCCGCGAGCACCGCCGCGGCGAGAGCCGCCGATGCCAGTTCGATAGAGGTTCGAATGCTCACAAGCTGTCCTTGAGTCGTCGTTGGTGGGAGCGGCCACCCCAGCGGGTGCGCTCAGTCCCCTCTCTTACGGGGCTGCACCGCCGCCCGGTTTCATCCCAGAGGCGACGGCCGGGATTCCGCCACCGGACACACGGAACGCGGCCGCTTTGAGGAGATCGCCGGAGTCCTCGCGAGATCAGTGAATCTGCGGACGCCGCGCTGCCGCCAACCGTCGATCGTCCCAGCTGAGCGGCGCCTCACGGGCACCGGCCACAACGACACAGTCGTGACCGTACCGACCAGTCGACAGCCGTGCCCGAGGGACGCCGCTTAGCGCGTGCCTCCTCGGTGGAACGTGGAGAACCCCCCATTCCGATCCGGGACTGAACGCATCTGCGAAACTGCGCTAGGCCGATGCGGGCGTCACTGTTCATCACGTGCTTCAACGACACCCTGTCGCCGGAGACCGGACGCGCCACGGTCGACCTGCTCGAACGGCTCGGCCACGAGGTCGAGTTCCGGGAGGCGCAGACCTGCTGCGGGCAGATGCACCTGAACTCAGGCTATCGCGACGAGGCCCGGGACCTGGCGCGCCGCTTCGTCAAGGTGTTCCACGACGCGGAGGTGATCGTCACTCCCAGCGCCTCCTGCGCCGGCATGGTGCGGGAGAGCTACCCGCTGTTGCTCGGTTCGGACGCCGGCGACGTTCCCGGCCGGGTGTTCGAGCTGACCGAGCTCCTGTATGACCGCCTGGGCGTCTCGGACACGGGAGCGTCGTTTGCCGAGCGGGTTTGCTACCACCCGACCTGCCACTCGCTTCGCAACCTTGGCCTCGGTGACCGGCCGGAGCAGCTGCTGCGCACGGTGCACGGGCTGGAGCTGCTGCCGCTGGAGGACGCCGACCAGTGCTGCGGCTTCGGCGGCACCTTCGCGGTCAAGAACGCCGATGTCTCCGCCGCCATGCTGGCGGACAAGCTCGACCGTATCGAGGAGTCCGGGGCGCAGGTCGTCACGGCGGTCGACAACTCGTGCCTGATGCACATCCAGGGAGGGCTGCGGCGGCGGCGCTCGAGCGTCCGGGCCATGCACATCGCGGAGATCCTCGCTCGATGAGCTCGGCGGCGCGCGGCGCAACGACGTTCCCGGCGGCGGCGGGCGCCGGGCTGGCCGATCAGACCCTCCGCGCCAACCTGGCCCGCGCCACAGGGACGATCCGCGCCCGCCGCACGGCGGCGGCCGGCGAGCTCCCCGACTGGGAGGAGCTTCGCGAGCGGGGCCGGCGGATCAAGGACGGGACGCTGGCACGGCTGGACGAGCACCTGCTGACGTTCGAGGCCGCCGCCACCGACGCCGGCGCCACCGTTCACTGGGCGCGCGACGCGGACGAGGCGAACGCGACCGTGATCGGCCTCATGCGAGCCGCAGGCTTTACCGAGGCGGTCAAGGTGAAGTCCCTGACCACCGACGAGATCGGCCTGAACGACGCGCTTACCGCGGCCGGCATGCATGCGACCGAGACCGACCTCGCCGAGCTGATCCTGCAGCTGGACGGTGACTGGTCGTCGCACATCCTCGTGCCGGCGATCCACCGCAACCGCCACGAGATCGGCGACATCTTCCGGCGCACGATCGCCGACGACGGCCTCACCGACGAGCCGGCTGACCTGGCTGAGGCGGCCCGGCTGCACCTCCGGCGCCGGTTTCTCGATACGCAGGTCGGCATCTGCGGCGCCAACTTCGCCGTTGCCGAAACGGGCAGCATCTGCATTCTGGAGTCGGAGGGAAACGGCCGCATGTGCACGACGCTGCCGCGAACGCTGATCGCGGTGGTCGGAATCGAGAAGCTGCTGCCGCGGTGGGACGACCTCAGCGTCATGCTGCAGCTGCTGCCACGCTCGTCGACCGGTGAGCGGATGAACCCCTACACCTCGGTGATCACAGGCGTGAGCCAGGACGACGGGCCCCAGCACCTGCATATCGTCCTGCTGGACAACGGCCGGTCGGCCGTGCTCGCGGATCCGGAGGGCCGCGATGCCCTGCGCTGCATCCGGTGCAGCGCATGCCTGAACGTCTGCCCGGTGTACCAGCGGACCGGTGGCCATGCCTACGGATCGATCTACCCGGGGCCAATCGGCGCCATCCTCACTCCGCAGCTCGATCCAACGCCGGCTACCCGCTCGCTGCCCTACGCGTCCACCCTGTGCGGCGCCTGCTACGCCGTCTGCCCGGTGAAGATCGATATTCCCCGCATCCTGGTGCACCTCCGCTCGCAGACGCCGAAGCCGCCCGCGGAACGGGCTGCGATGCGGGTGCTGGCCTGGGCCTTCGGCAGTCGGCGGCGATTCGAGCGTCTGCAGCGCGTGGGGCGACGGCTGGCCCCTCTGGGGAATCGGCTGCCTGGGCCGGCAGCGGCGTGGCGACGGTCGCGCGAGATGCCGGCCGCACCCCAGCAGAGCTTCCGCGAGTGGTGGCATGACCGACGCCCGTGACGCCGTGCTGGCGGCCGTGCGGGCGGCGCTGGGAGACCGGCCACGTGCGCCAGACGACCAGCCGGCCGGAGCCGTCCGGCGCGTGCCTGATCCCGTGGAGGTGTTCGCCGACCGCGCCGCCGAGTATCGGGCCGAGGTGCGGCGTGTGGCTCGGGATGGGATTGCGCAGGCCGTCGCCGAGATCTGCGCGCGGGAGGGCGCGGCCGCGCTGGCGCGGCCCGACGACCTGCCGGAGGACTGGGGGCCGCCCGGCGTAGAGCTGCGAGCCGGGTTGGACGACACCGAGCTGGCGACCATCGACGGCGTGCTCACGGGCTGCGCCCTGGCGATCGCCGAGACGGGCACGGTCGTGCTCGACGGCGGCGCCGCTCAGGGCCGCCGAGCGCTGACGCTGCTGCCCGACCTCCACATCCTCGTCGTGCTCGCAGACCAGGTGGTGGGCGACGTCCCCGAGGCGATCGGTCTGCTCCGAGAGGCCGTGCGGACACGCCGCGCACAGATCACCTTCATCTCGGGGCCCTCGGCAACGAGCGACATCGAGTTCTCGCGCGTCGAAGGCGTGCACGGCCCCCGCCGGCTGGTCATCCTCCTCGCCGGCTAGCGGCTACTTGCCGACCCCCGCCGTGATCGCGCGGACGAGGTGTCGCTGGAAGATCAGGTACACGCCGATCACCGGCAGCGTGGCGATGCACAGGCCGGCCATGAGCGCCGTCGGATCCTGGTCGAACCGGCCCTGGAGCTGCTGCACGGCCACCGTCAGCGGCTTGGTGCTGGTCGAGGTGAGGATGAACAGCGCGAACATGAACTCGTTCCATGCCCACAGGAAGTTGAAGATCGCGAGCGTCGCCAGCGCAGGGCGGGCCAGCGGCACCATCACCAGGGCGAACGTCTCCGGCACCGACGCGCCGTCGATCCGCGCCGCCTCGAGCAGCTCGTCCGGCAGCGACCGGAAGTAGGCCGTCATCAGGTAGACGTTGAACGGAAGGTTCACCGCCGTGTACACGAGGACGATCCCGAGCTTGGAGTTGAGCATGTTGATGTGCACCAGCGGCAAGCTGGCGAGCTCGATGTACACGGGCACGAGCAGCACCAGCGGCGGCACGACGATCCAGAACAGCAGGAAGAAGAACACGAACTGCCGCGGACGCCAGACGATCTTCGAGCAGGCGTAGGCGGCCATCGTCGCCACCGCGACCGACAGCACGACCGTGCCCACCGAGATCTCGATCGAGTTGACGAACGATGAGCCGATGCTGGCCCCGTCCCACGCCCGCCGGAAGGCGCCCAGACCGGCCGTCGTCGGCAACCCTATCTGCGAGTGCGCCCAGTCCAGGTTCGTGCGGAACGCGTTGGACGCCATCACATAGAGCGGGAAGAACGCCGAGGCGCTGAGCAGCAGCATGCCCGCGACCAGCGGCCACCGCTGCGCCGCCGGCAGACGCATCAGGCGTCCGGTGCTGCCGCGCTCGCTCATGCCGCACGCCTCGTCAGCAGCCGGATCTGCAGCAGCCCGAGCAGCGTCGTGATCAGCAGGAGCAGCGTCGCCATCGCACACGCGTAGCCGGCGTTGCCGTTGGTGAACCACTGGTAGTAGATCTGGAACTCGGCGACGTTCGTGTCGAACCCCGGCCCGCCATTCGTGATCACGTAGATGTAGGTGAACATGTAGGCGAAGGCCGTGACCGTCGATGTGACGAGCACCAGCTCCATCACCCGGCGCAGGTTCGGGGCGACGACCGAGATCAGGATGCGCCACGGATTGGCGCCGTCCATCCTGGCGGCCTCCTCCAGCGCCGGGTCGAGCGCGGACATGCCGGCCAGGTAAATCAGGACGTTGTATCCGAAGTTCGCCCAGACGACGACGAACAGGATCAGCGGGATCGACGTGTGCGAGGTCGCCAGCCAGTCGTGCTTGAGCGAGTCGAGGCCGACCGCCCCGAGCAGCGAGTTGAGGGCTCCCGTCACCTGGAACGTGCTGTAGGCGACGATGCCAACGACCACCGTGGCGATCGTTGCCGGAATGAAGAACGTGGCCCGGAAGAACGACCAGCCGGTGATGCGGACGTGGATGAGATACGCCAGCACCAGCGGCAGCGTCATCTGGATCGGCACGGACAACGCGAACAGGAAGTTGTTCTTCAGCGCCTGGCGGAACACCGGGTCGTGCAACAGCACCCGGTAGTTGTGGATGCCCACCCACTCGGCCGGGGAGAGCCCGTTCCAGCGGGTGAAGCCGTAGTAGACGACCGTGCCGACCGGGTAGGCGACGAACACCGCGATCAGGAACACTGCAGGCAGCGCGAAGAGCACGCCCCACAGCCACTCCATCCGCCCGATCCGGCGGAGCACCGAGCGCCGGGGGAACCCGGCGCCCGGTGCGGTGCCGCTAGGGGCTGAGCTGCTGGCGCTCGTTGTCAACGTTCTGCATGGCGGTCTGCGGCGAGGTGGTGCCCGCGAACGCCGCCTGCAACTGCTTGTAGTAGTACAGCGCCAGGTTGACCGGGATCACGCTGTCCAGCAGCGGGATGCCCGCGTCCGATCCGAGGCCGGCGAAGAACTTGACGTTGGGATCGGTGATGCCGTCCAGCGCCTGCTTGTTCGCCGGCGGCGAGCCGACCATCGACGCCAGGTCGGCGCCGGCCTGCTGGTCGCTGGCGATCTTGATGTACTGGAACGCCAGGTCAGGGTTCTTGGCCTTGGCCGGGATGACCCAGTTGTGGAACGAGTTGCCGGCGGCCTTGTCCGCCAGCGGGCCGTTGCTGAACGTGGGCAGTCGCGTCACGCCCAGGTCCTTGCCCAGGGCCTTCTCGAAGTCGGAGATGATGAAGGGGTACATCTGCACCATCGCCGCCTTGCCGGAGGTGAAGTACGAGTTGGCGCTCGCATTCTCGCGCGTCGACGCGTCCGAGTTGACGCACTGGTTCTTCTTCAGCTCCGTCAACTGCTCGAGCGGCTTGACCAACTTGGGGTCGGTGTACTTCAGGGTGCCGTCGTTCACCTTGCCGACGTCCCCCGTGTCGAAGTACGACGCGTAGGCCCAGGTCACCCAGTTGTCCGTCGAGTACCCGTCACGGTCGCCGTAGGCGATCGGGATGATGTTCGCCGCCTTCAGCTTCTGGCATGCGGCGAGCAGCTCGTCGAAGGTCGTCGGCGGCGCCGCCACGCCGGCCTTCTGCAGCAGGGACTTGTTGTAGAACAGGCCGTAGGAGCCGAAATCGATCGGCACGCCGTAGATCTGGCCGCTGCCGTTCTTGCAGTCCAGATCGGCGCACGACAGATCCCAGTTCGAGATCGAGTCGTACATGCCGGGGCTCGCGTCGACGTACTTGTTCAGCTGGAGCAGCGACGGGATGTACGGCGTTGTGTAGCCGCCCGAGTAGATCAGCATCACGTCTGGCACCTGGCCGGAGGTGAACGCCGCCTGCAGCTTCGCGGAGAACTGGTCGTTGTTGGCGGGAAGCAGGGTGATGTTGACCTTGGAGCCGGGGTTGGCCTGCTCGAACCGCTGATCCTGCGCGTCGATCCACTTGCGATACGGCGTACCGGGCGTCGCCGTCGCGAACAGGCCCGCCAGCCACACGTCGATCGTTCCGGCGGCGGGCTTGGTGTTCACCGACCCGCCTCCGCCCGAGCTCGAGCTGCTCGAGCCTCCGCCGCAGCCGGCCAGCGCCAGGGCGGCAAGCACCGCGGCGGCGAGCGCCGCGTGGCGCCGCCAGCCGGTGAACCGAGAGTCACGCATAGATCACCTACCGATTGGGGTCAAACGATTGAGCGAGTCTGTCACGGATGGCCGCCGCCTGCAACCCGGTCCGGCGATCCGAGGTAGGACGCCGGATCGGCGACCAGCCGCTGCAGATCCTCGGGCGAGTAGCGGCCGGCCACCTCGGGGTCGAGCGCCAGCGCAGCGGCCAGGCCGTTGCCGTCGGCCTCAGCCCGGACGCTCGCCCGGGCGACGATCTGGTGCGCCCGCTCGTGGCCCCAGTGGCGCGCCATGTCCATCATCACGGCCTCCGCCATGATCGCGCCGCGCGTGAGGTCGACGTTGGCTCGCATGCGCCCGGTGTCGACCTCCAGCCCCTCGAGGATCCAGCGAAGCTTCGAGGCGACGCTCGACGTCAGGATCAGAACCTCGGGCAGCGCCACCCACTCGACCGCCCACAGCCCCATGTCGCGCTCGCCGGCGTGGGCGGATGAGAGCTGCAGCGCGCCCGCCGATGCCTGCGCCAGCCGGGCGGAGGCGATCAGATACTCGCTGGTCATCGGGTTTCGCTTCTGCGGCATCGTCGAGGAGCCGACGTGACCGCGAGCCGCCGGCTCGCGCAGCTCGGCCACCTCGGTCGCCTGCAGCCGCACCACCTCGGCGGCGATCCGCTCGCCCGCCGCTGCGACCTGGCTGAGCGCCTGCGCCACGTCCCGCACCCGGTCGCGTGCCGCGTGCCACGCCAACGCGGGCACCGCCATGCCGAGCCGCTCGGCGAAGCGGGCCCGCACGGCGGCGGCATCGGCGCCAAGCGCCGCGAGGCTGCCGGCGGCGCCGCCGAGCTGGCCGCAGACCGCCTCCGCTTCCACACGTTCCAGGCGCATCGCGCTTCGGCCGAGCTCGTCGGCCCACGATGCCGCCTTCTGTCCGAAGGCGATGGGCACCGCGTGCTGCCCGTGCGTGCGGCCGGGGAGCGGATCGGCAGCGTGACCGTATGCGAGCGCCCGCGCCGCCTCGGCGGCGGCGGCGACATCCGCGCGGATCAGCGCGATCGCGGCGCGGGCCTGCAGCATCGCGCCGGTGTCGATGATGTCCTGCGTGGTCGCGCCCCAGTGGACGTACCCGCCCATCGCCTCGCAGCGCTCGGACAGCAGGCGGATCAGCGGCACGAGCGGATGCTGCGACTCGGCGATCCCCTGTCGCAGCGCGTCCACATCGAACCGGCCGGCGTCGGCCTCCGCAGCGATCCGGTCGGCCGCCTCGACCGGGATGACGCCGACATCCGCCTCCGCCCGCGCCAGCGCCACCTCGGCGTCGAGCCATCCCTGAATCAGTCCGCGGCTGTCGAGCAGCGCTCGCACCTCGGGTGTGCCGTAGAGGTCGCGGAGCAGGGCTGAGCCGAGGCCGACGTCAGAGCCGGTCACGGCACCACTCGCCCGTCCCTGTCGACGGAGGTGACGCTGGACACGCCTGACTGCGGGCGAAGGACGATCCACGGCTCGGCCACCTCGCCGGGCTCGATCCGCCGCGCCTGGCCCTCCTGCTCGGCAACCGCGAGGCCGAGGCTGTGCGGGACCGTCGTCGGCTCGACGGCGATCATCTCCGCCTGCTCCCGCCAGATGCCGCCGGTGACGCGGTTCTCGTGCCAGACCCAGCAGTGCCGGTACCAGTCCGCGTCCCAGGCCATCGCCAGCGCCTCGCCGCGCACCGCGTTGCGGATCACCGCCCAGCCCTCGGGCACCTCCGCCACGACGAACAGCCGGCTTCGCGGCTGCGCGATCGGCCAGCGGTCTGCGCGCTCGGTGGTGCCGTCCAGCAGCAGCAGCTCGGGATAGTGCGGCGCGCCGTCGGGCGGCCGGGTCGGCCCGTCCTGTTCGCTCAGCTCGTACCCGCGGCCGGGGGGCAGCGACAGCTCCAGCTCCGGCTCGAGCAGCTCGAGGCCGGCCGACACGTGCTCGAGGGAGACCAGCGACGCGCCCACGGGTGAGGTGATGCGCATCGAGACGCGAACCGCGCCGTCGTCCAGAGCGACGCGGCGCTGCACCGCGAGGCCGTGCCCCTCCCACGCCAGCGTGACCTGATCCGGCGCCTGGTCGACCACCGTCCACGGATCGTTCGACGCGCGGCCGTGGAACCCGTGGTGGCCGGTGGCGTTGATGCAGCGGTTGCCGGCGTTGGGCAGGACGGTCTGCCAGCCGCCGCGATAGGACTGCGTCCACCGATCCTCGTCCAGGTCGCCGGCCAGGATTGGCTCCGATCCGAACGGCGGGCGGCCGAGCACCTGCCGCCCCGTGGCGAGGTCGACCAGATCGAGGATCTCGCCGCCGTGCTGCGGATCGATGCGCACCAGCAGCTCGGGTGACCGGAGCACGATCACGCCAGAAAGCCTCCGTCCACGGCGAGCGTCCAGCCGGTGGTGAACGAGGATGCATCGGACGCCAGCCAGACCGCGGCCTCGGCGACCTCGGCCGTCGTCCCCATGCGCATCATCGGGTGCATCTTCACCAGCATCTCGCGGTCGGCATCGTCGGTGACGGTGTCGGTCAGGCCGCCGTCGATCACCCCCGGCGCCAGGCAGTTCGCGCGGATCCCCTGCGTCGCGTACTCGACGGCGATCGTCTTGGTCATCTGGCGCACACCGGCCTTCGAGGCGTTGTAGGCGACGTCCTCCGCCCAGGCCTTGTGGCCCGCGACCGAGGTGATGTTGAGGATCGCGCCGCCGCCGTCGGCGACCATCAGCGCGATGGCGGCACGGCAGACGTAGTACGTGCCCGACAGGTTGATCGCGATCGTGCTGTCCCACACCTCCAGCTCCATGTCCGCGGAGGGGGCCCATCCCGTGTCGATTGCGGCGCCGCTGACGACCACGTCGAGGCCGCGCATGCGCCCGTGCGCAGCCTCCACCGCCGCCTGCACGGCCGATGCATCGGAGACGTCGAGCTGCACCGCCTCGGCCGCGTCCAGCTCGCCGGCCACCTTTTGCACCCGCTCCAGCGTCCTGCCGGCGAGCACCTGCGTCGC
>DATAHR010000122.1:0-3268 GCA_036263035.1 Gaiellales bacterium
CCACCCCGTCGCGGGCGTGGCGTGGGGCAACGCGCAGGACGCCGACCTCGCACCGCTCAGCCGCACCGCCTTCGCCGCCACCTGGCACTGCCTCACCGGCTGTGCGATAGGCGAGGTCCTCGGCATGGTCATCGCGACCGCGCTCGGCTGGGGGAACGCCGCCTCGATCGCGATCTCGGTCGTGCTCGCATTCTTCTTTGGCTACTTGCTGACGCTGCGGCCGCTGGTCACGAATGGCGTCCCCCTGCGCGAGGCGGCTCGGATGCGCTTGCGGCTGACACCGTCTCGATCACGGTGATGGAGATCGTCGACAACGGCTTCATCTTGCTCGTCCCTGGGGCGATGGCGGCTGGGCTCGGCGACGGTCTCTTCTGGTGGAGCCTCGCCGTCAGCCTGTTCATCGCCTTTTGGGCGGCGTTCCCCGTGAACCGCGCGCTCATTGCGCGCGGCCGCGGCCATGCCGTCGTGCACGCCTACCACTAATCGGCCTCTCGTCACGATGGCTCCTGAGCGCATGCCGTTCATGGCCTGACGGAGTACGCTGGTTTCGACCAACCGCGTCGAGCTGGTTGCTGGCGGAAAGGGGCAGTGGACGCGAACCGATCGAGTGCCGGGGGTCGCGAACGCGGGCTGATCGACCTGCGGGCCACGCTCGAGCAGGTGAGCGTCCCGGCAGCGATCCTCGACCGCGAAGGAACGGTCACCTGGATCAACCACGCCGCGCGGGGCGAGTTCGGCAACCGCGTCGGGCAGCCATTTGTGTCCGTCGTCGCGCCGGAGTACGTCGAGCTCGTCCAGCGCCAGTTCGAGCGGAAGCTCAGCGGCGAACCGATGACCGACTACGAGGCCGAGGTCATAACTGCCGACGGCACGAGGCGTCGTGCCGAGATCAGCTCGGTCCTCATTCCGGGCGGAGACGTCTGTAACGCCGTCTTCGGCATTGGGGTCTTGGGCCCACCCAGGCCGGTCGCTGCCGCTTCGGTGCGCCTGACGCCCCGCCAGAACGAGGTTCTGCAGTTGCTCGGTCAGGGTGCATCGACGGAGGACATCGCCTCCATGCTCCACCTGAGCAAGGAGACGGTGCGGAATCACGTACGCAACATCCTGCGGGAGCTCAGGTCGCACTCTCGCCTCGAGGCCGTGGCGCGCGCACATCAGCTGGGGCTGCTGGCGACCTGAAGCTTCGAACCGGGACTCCTGAGTCAGAGCGATTCCATCCACATCGGGTGATGTCTCCCAGAGTCGCGCGGCCGTAGGTTCGCAGGACGGTGCTGACGCTGGCGTCGAATCTCGGAGCGGCGCGGAGCCAGATGGCATTCACGCTCGGCTTCCACATCATCCTGGCCTCGCTCGGCGTGGCGCTGCCGGCGATGATGCTGATCGCCAACTACCTCGGCTTGCGGCGTGGCGACGCCGACGCGTTGAAGCTCGCGCAGCGCTGGTCGAAGGCAGTGGCCGTGACGTTCGCCGTCGGCGCGGTGACCGGCACCGTGCTCTCCTTCGAGTTCGGGCTCCTCTGGCCGGCGTTCACCGGGCGGTTCGGGGCGGTGTTCGGCGTCTTGTTCGCCATCGAAGGCATCTGCTTTTTCCTCGAGGCGATCTTCATCGCCATCTATATCTTCGGCTGGAAGCGCCTGTCGCCGTGGACGCACTTCTGGACGGGCGTGCCGGTCGTGATCACGGGCCTGGGCGGGGCGTTCTCGGTCGTCGCCGTGAACTCGTGGATGAACCAGCCGCAGGGGTACTCGCCGACGACGGGCAAGGTCACCTCGGTCGAGCCGCTGAAGGTGATCTTCAACCCCGCGGTGCCCTACGAGGTTCCGCACATGATCCTCGCGGCGTACCTGGTGACCGGGTTCCTGGTGGCCGGCATCTACGCGGTGGGGATGCTCCGAGGCCGGCGCGACCGTATCCATCGCCTCGGCTTGCTGATCCCACTGACGGTCGCCTCGATCGCCACGCCGATTCAGTTCGCGGTCGGCGACACCGCCGCCCGGGCAATCGCGAAGGATCAACCGATCAAGTTCGCCGCCATGGAGTGCGTGCAGCAGACACACACCCACGTCACCGAGTACATCTACGGGAGATGCACCTCGACCGGCGTCAAGGGCGGGCTCGGGATCCCGGGCTTCGACTCTTTCCTGGTCGGCTGGAGCACGAGCACCCAGGTGATCGGGCTCGACACCGTGCCGCCCGACGAGCGGCCGCCGGCGAACACGATGCTGCACTGGGCCTTCGACACGATGGTCGGGATCTGCACGGTGCTGATCGGCCTGGGCCTCTGGTTGGGGATCGCCTGGTGGCGGAAGCGAGACTTCCCGCAGACGCGCTGGTTCCTGCGAGCGACCGCCGTCTCGGGCGTGGCGGCGGTGATCGCGCTGGAGTGCGGCTGGATCCTCACCGAGGTCGGGCGCCAGCCGTGGATCGTCTACAAGGTGATGCGCACCTCCGACGCCGTCACACAGGCGGACGGTATCTGGGTCACGTTCGGCGTGATTCTCGGGCTCTATGTCGCGCTTGGCGCGGCGTTGATCATCACCTTGCTGGCGATGTCGCGACGCTGGCGGAGCGAAGAGGAGGATGAGGGCGTGCCGTACGGCCCGGAGCCGGGCCCGCCGCCGGACCTCGCCACGGAGGCTCCAAGGTGAGCAAGGCCGACGCCGTCGCAGTCGTCCTCTGGATCGGGGTGACCATGTACGCCGTCTTCGGGGGAGCCGATTTCGGCGCGGGTCTGTGGAGCCTGCTGTCGGGAGCGGGTGACCGCGGCCGGCGGCCTCGCGAGCTGATCGACTGGGCGATCGGCCCTGTCTGGGAGGCGAATCACGTCTGGCTGATCTTCGTGCTCGTCGTGTTCTGGACGGGCTTCCCGTCAGCGTTCGAGGCGGTCTTCTCGACGCTGTTCATCCCGCTGAGCCTCGCGGCGTTGGGGGTCGTCCTGCGGGGGGCGGGGTTCGCGTTTCACCACAACGCGCGCCGCGCCCGCGGGCGGATGCTTGCCGAGAGGCTCTTCGGGCTCGCCTCGGTGCTGACCCCGTTCTTCCTGGGGACGGTCGTCGGAGCGATCGCCGGCGGCCGTGTGCCCGTCGGCAACGCGACCGGCGATCCCGTGACGAGCTGGGTCAATCCCCTCTCGCTGGTGATCGGAGCGCTCTTCACGGCCACGGGTGCCTATCTGGCGGCGGTCTTCCTCGTGAGCGACGCCCGCCGCGCCCGCGCTCCCGACCTCGAGCGGTACTTCGGCACGCGGGCGCTCGTCGCCGCTGTCGTC
>DATAHR010000123.1:0-11461 GCA_036263035.1 Gaiellales bacterium
GCATGCGGGGTTGCGGCACGTCTTCACGCGCGACCAGTCGCCGGTGCCGACGGCCGCCACGACAATGCCCAGCAGCCGGCCGAGGGCGCCCGCCACGCCGCCCAGCTCCGGTGCCAGCGATACGCCGCCGCCGGGCTCGAACCGCGGCCGCAGGCCGCAGGCGAGCGAGACGGCGTCCAGCCGGGCGCTCGAGCTCTCGGGCATCGCCAGCCCGCAGTTGACTCCGGCCAGGTCGCGGAGCGCTTCGCGCACCGCGATCGCCACGTCGACGTCACCCTCCTCCGCCACGTCGGCGGTGCTCAGCAGCCGGCGGCCATGCAGCCAGCCGGACAGCGATTCGGCACCGTCGAACAGCTCGAAGCGGCGCTCGAGCTGGGCCGAGTTGATGAAGGAGAGCACGAGTTCGAGCTCGTTCGGAGCCGGAGCATGACGCGGGATCTGTTACCGCCTAACGTCGATGACCGGTCGATGCTACCAGCGTGCTCGGCACGGTGGTGGGACATCAGGCGGACGCAGCAGGAGCGGCCGCGCCGAGCTCCCGGCGCAGCTCCTTGATCTCGTCCCGCAGCTTGGCGGCGTACTCGAAGCGCAGCTCTTCCGCGGCCGCGAACATCTCCTCCTCCAGCTCGACCACCAGCTTCTCCAGCTCCTGATTGGTCAGCCCCTCGACCTTCGCGCCGCGGCGGCGCCGGCCGGGCACGGTCGGCTGCTCGAGCGTCAGGAACTCCGCGATGTCCGACACGCCCTTGCGGATCGACTCGGGCGTGATGCCATGCTCAGCGTTGTACGCGAGCTGGATGTCGCGACGCCGCGTGGTCTCGTCGATCGCCACCCGGATCGCCTCGGTGGTCTTGTCGGCGTACATCAGCACGCGGCCGTTGACGTTCCGCGCGGCGCGGCCGATGGTCTGGATCAAGGCCGTCTGCCCCCGCAGGAAGCCCTCCTTGTCCGCATCGAGGATCGCGACCAGCGACACCTCGGGGAGGTCGAGGCCCTCGCGCAGCAGGTTCACGCCGACCAGCACGTCGTACTCGCCGAGCCGCAACTCGCGGACGATCTTGATCCGCTCGAGCGTGTCCACCTCGCTGTGCAGGTACCGGGTGCGGATGCCCGCCTCGAGCAGGTAATCGGTCAGATCCTCGGCCATCTTCTTGGTCAACGTGGTCACGAGGGTGCGCTCGTTGGCGTCGATCCGCGCGCGGATCTCGGTCATCAGGTCGTCCACCTGGTGCCGCGTCGGCCGCACGTCCACCTCGGGGTCGACCAGCCCGGTCGGCCGGATGATCTGCTCGGCGACGTGGGTCGAGTGGCGCAGCTCGAACGGCCCCGGCGTGGCCGAGACGAACATCGCCTGCGGCACGCGGTCGAGGAACTCGTCGAACCGCAGCGGTCGGTTGTCGAGCGCTGACGGCAGCCGGAAGCCGAAGTCGACGAGCGTCTGCTTGCGGGAGCGGTCGCCCTCGTACATGCCGCCGATCTGGGGGACGGTCTGGTGCGACTCGTCCACCACCACCAGGAAGTCGTCGGGGAAGTAGTCGAGCAGCGTGTGCGGCGGCGTGCCCGGCATGCGCCCCTCGAGGATCCGCGAGTAGTTCTCGATGCCGTTGCAGAAGCCCATCTCGCGCAGCATCTCCATGTCGTACTCGGTGCGCGATCGCAACCGGTGCGCCTCGAGCATCTTGCCCTGCGCCTCGAGCTCGCGCAGGCGCTCGTTCAGCTCGGCCTGGATGCCGCCCACTGCGCGCTCGATCTCGTCGCGCTCCATCGCGTAGTGCGTGGCCGGATAGATCGCGAGGTGGTCGAGCTTTGCCAGCACCTCGCCGCTGACCGGGTCGAAGTGCACGATCGACTCGACCTCGTCCCCGAACAGCGAGATCCGATAGGCAGTCTCCATGTTCGCCGGCTGCACCTCGATCACATCGCCGCGGGCACGAAACTTGCCGCGGCCGAGCACGACGTCATTGCGCGCGTACTGGATGGCGACCAGCTTCTGCAGCATCAGCTCACGCGGCTGCTCCTCGCCCACCGCCAGGAACAGCACCATCTGCTCGTAGCGGTCGGGCGACCCCATGCCGTAGATGCAGGACACGGAGGCCACGATCAGGACGTCCCTGCGGGTGAAGAGCGCGGCGGTCGCCGCGTGCCGCAGGCGGTCGATGTCGTCGTTGATCGACGAGTCCTTCTCGATGTAGGTGTCCGACGTCGGCAGGTACGCCTCGGGCTGGTAGTAGTCGTAGTAGCTGACGAAGTACTCGACCGCGTTGTGTGGGAAGTACTCGCGGAACTCGTTGCAGAGCTGGGCGGCCAGCGTCTTGTTGTGGGCGATCACCAGCGTCGGCTTCTGCACCTGTTCCACCACGCGCGCCACCGTGTGGGTCTTGCCCGTGCCCGTGGCACCGAGCAGCGTCTGGAAGCGATCGCCGCGATTGACCGCCTCGGTCAGCTCGGCGATCGCCCGCGGCTGGTCGCCGGTCGGCTGGTACGCGGCGGATACGCGCATGTCGGGCATGGGTGCAGTGTATCGAACGGGCGTTCGTGAATCGCTGTCCGAGAGCACCGATATTGTCGCAAGGCCGTGTCACCGCCCGCCAATCTGAACGACGCGGCCGTCGCCGCCGACTACGACCTGATCTACTCCGATTGGGACGCGCAGGTGGAGCGGGTCGTTCAGATCATGAACGGGCATCTGCCCGTTGTGCCGCAGGGACGGCTGCTCGATGCGACCTGCGGCTCCGGGCTCTCGATCGACGCCGCGCGGCGGAGCGGATGGGTCGTCACCGGATGCGACGCCTCGCCGGCGATGGTGCAGCGGGCGCGCGACCGGTTCCCGGATGTGACGCTGCGGAGTGCGACCCTGCTCGACCTCTCGGATGCGGTCGGTACCACGTACGACGCTGTCATCTCGGTGGGCAACGCACTGCCGATGCTGGAGTCAAACCAGGTGCCCCGCGCGCTGCAGGAGCTGCGACGCTGCACGCGCGACGGGGGTGCGCTGATGATCGCGATCCGCGACTTCAGCGAGCGGATCAAGGGCGGCGTCTGGCGCGACGACGCGGTCGCGCGCGTGGAAGGCCGGTTCGCGTACCGCGGCGCCGACCTCGTCGTCTACACGCTTGAGATCGAGGACTCGCAGGGCTCGCGCGTGCACGAGGTCGACCTGCATCCGATCTCGCCGCTGCAGCTGGAGGGTGCGGTGCTGGCGGCGGGGTTCACGGTGACGCGGTCGAGCCGGGTGGCCGGGCGCGCGGTGGTGGCGGCGACGGCCGCGTAAGGGGGCCTGCCTTCAGGAGCCGTACAGCTCGCTGTGGTACGCCCGCCTGTAGAGCGACTGCAGGTGCTCCACGTCATGGACGTAGTCCCTCGTCGACGGGAACCTGATCTGCACCGTGGCGCCCGGCGTCGTCTCCTTGATCCACGTGTCCACGTTCGCCTGGCCGGCGTTGTAGGCCGCCAGCGCGAGCTCGTCACCGTTCGGGTACTCCGCGTACTTCTGCCGCAGGTGCTGCAGGTACCAGCAGCCGTACCGCACGTTGAGATCCGGATTCAGCAGGTCCGTCGCCGGATGGAAGTTCCCGCCGCCGGTGTGCACCGCGATCCCCCGGGCCGTGTCGGGCAGCAGCTGCATCAACCCCACCGCTCCGGCATCGCTCCGCGCGTTCGCGTCGAACTGCGACTCCTCGTACACAACCGCCGCCACCAGCGCCGGATCCAGGTGGTAGAGCCGCGCGTTTCCGACCACGATCGTGCGGTAGTCCAGCGGGTACCAGAGCCGCACCCACCAGGCGGGCTGCTCATGCTGCAGGACGCCGAACGCGAGGGCGCCCGAAGCGAGCAGCGCCAGCCCCAGCAGCGCCACCCGCTTCACGTCAGCCGCGCCACCAGCCCGGCCACCCAGCGGTCGAGCTCCTCGAGCGTCCCCGTGTTCTCGTACACGATGTCCGACCGGGCCGCCTTCTCCGCCTCGGGAAGCTGGTGGCGCATGCGCTCCTGCGCCCCCGGACGTCGCGACTCGCGCACCTCTTCGGGGGCCGTCACCAGGACGATCATGTCGTACCGATCCGCGATGCCCGCCTCGAACAGGGTCGGCGCCTCGTGCACCAGCAGCTGATCACCCGCCGCCAGCCGTTCGGCTCTCCACTCCGCGAACCGCTCGGCGAGCAGCGGAAGGAGCAGGCCCTCGAGCCAGCGCCGTTCCGCCTCATCTGCGAACACCCGACGCGCGACGGCCGCGCGATCGACTGCACCGGAGGCGTCGAGCGCTTCCGGCCCGAAGTGCTCTGCCACCGCGCGGCGGACGTCGTCGCGCTGATACAGCTCGCGCACCATCTCGTCGCTCGAGAGCGTGACGGCGCCGTGCCTGGCGAAGGCCGCGAGCGCCTCCGACTTGCCCGACCCGATGCCGCCGGTGAGGCCGACGACCAGGGCCACCGCTACTCCTCGGCCAGCGCCTCTTCGGGCTCGGCTGCAGCGTCCTGCGCCGGCGCCTCCTCGGCCTCGGGCTGATCGGCGTCCGCTTCGGCCTCCGGCTGCTCGGCCTCCGGCTCCTCAGCCGCAACCTCGGGCTCTGCAGGCGCCTCGGCCTCCGGCTCCTCAGCCTCGGGCTCTGCGGGCGCCTCAGCCTCAGCCGGCTCGGCATCGGCGGCGGGCGCTTCGTCCTCCACCTTGGCGGCCGGCTCCTCCGTAGCCTGCTCGGCGTCGGCGAACACCTCGGAGGAGAGGCCCAGCTCGGGCACCGGCTGATCGGCAACCGCCGTGCTCGTCCCGTCCATCTCGATCCGCTTCACCGTCTCGCCGGGCTCAACCCGCTTCAGGGACAGCGACAGCCGGCGCCGCTCGGCGTCGATCTCGATCACCTTGACGTTGACCTCGTCGCCCTGGTTGACAACGTCGCGCGGGTTCTCGACGTGATGGTCGGCGAGCTCGGAGATGTGGATCAGGCCCTCGACACCCGACAGGATCTCGGCGAAGGCGCCGAAGGTGACCACCTTGGTGATCCGCCCGACGACAACGTCACCCTGGTGCGTCTCGTCGATCACCCGCTGCCACGGGTCGGTCTGCGTCTGCTTCAGGCCGAGCGAGATGCGCTGCCGGTCACGGTCGACGTCGAGCACCTTGACGCGCACCTTCTGCCCGATCTCGAGCACCTCGGACGGATGGTTGACGTGGCTCCACGACAGCTCGGAGATGTGGATCAGGCCGTCGATGCCGTCCAGGTCGACGAACGCGCCGAAGTCGACGATGTTCGAGATCACGCCCTCGACCTCGACGCCGGGCTGCAGCCGGTCGAGGATCTGCTGGCGCTGCTCGCGGCGCTCCTCCTCGAGCACCGCCCGGCGAGACAGCACGACGTTGTTGCGGCTGCGGTTGAGCTCGATCACCTTGCAGCGCAGCGTCTGGTCGCGGTACTCGTCGAGATCCTGCACGCGGCGGATGTCGACCAGCGAGGCGGGCAGGAAGCCGCGCACGCCGAGGTCGATGATCAGGCCGCCCTTGACCACCTCGATGACAAGGCCCTCGACCGGCTCGCCGCTCTCGGCGGCCGCCTCGATCCGCCGCCACGCCTTCTCGAAGCGGGCGCGCTTCTTGGAGAGGATCAGGCGCCCGTCGGCGTCCTCCTTCTGGAGCACCAGGGCGTCGATCGTGTCGCCGAGCGCCACCTCGTCGTCCGGATTGACGGAGCGCCGGATCGAGAGCTCCGAGATGGGGATGACGCCCTCGGACTTGTATCCGATGTCGACGAGGATCTCATCCTTGTCCACGCGGACCACGGTGCCGCTCACCACGTCGCCCTCGTTGAAGTTGCTCAGCGTTCGGTCGTAGTCGGGCACCAGCTGCCCGTCCACCTCGATCATCCAGGTGTCGGACGGGTCAGAGTGCTGCTGGTCGATTGATGTCATGAAAACGCGATCAGTCCTTTGCGAGAGAGTCGGCGCACGGCGTATCCACCCGGCGACCCGAGCGCACGGCGGAAAGTATACAGAGCGGCCCTCTCCGGGCCGCCGGTGGCCGCGCCGCTACGACAGGCCGTAGCTCGCCGTCAGCGTGCCGCCGACGTCGATCACCGCCCCGCCCGGAGGCAGCGTGAACGACTTCGTCTCACCCGGCAGCTGGATCACCGCCGGCGCCTCTCCCGGGTTGACGGCGACGCTCCCCGAGTCGAACGCCCGCACCACGGCGCCGTCGTGCCGTTCCGGAAAGGCGGTGGGCAGGCCCGGATTGAG
Source organism: Gaiellales bacterium (assembly GCA_036263035.1). Classification (GTDB taxonomy): domain Bacteria; phylum Actinomycetota; class Thermoleophilia; order Gaiellales; family JAICJC01; genus JAICYJ01. Next base: position 6,222 of record DATAHR010000123.1, read on the forward strand.
GTCGTAGAGCGGGGCGTCGTTGCCAGGCGCAACGGCATAGGCCGATGCCGGTCCCGACACGAGCAGATAGGACGCCAGGCCGTACACGCGCTGCTCACGCGTCAGGCCGCGCTGGTCGTCCCAGACCCAGGCGCCCACGCGCCGGTCGAGCGCCTCCTCGAAGTAGCCGTAGAGCGCATCCCAGGCCTCGCCCTGCAGCAGCGCGAAGCCGCGGCTGACGGACACCGCATCGCTGCTGCCGATCTGGGCCGAGTCCACGACCGTGAACGGCCCGTTCTCGGCGACCATCGAGAGCCCGTTGGTCTTCAGCCCGCCGCGCACGGTGGCCATGGCCTCCGCGAGGTAGGTGGCGTGCGCGTCGACGGTCATCGGCGCGCCGGTGGCCGGGTCGATCGGCGGCGAGACCCAGGCCGGCCCGTTGCCCGCGTCAACCAGCACGGCGCCGTTCCAGCCGCCGTCCGTCAGGTCCTTCTCCGCCGCCTCGGCCCACGCCTGCAGATACTCGACGTTGCTGATGTCGAACATCACCCAGGTCGGATGGTCGGGCGGGTGCACCTCCTCGCCGGCGGCGTCGTGCAGGATCCAGTCCGGGTGCTGGTTGCGCACCTCATCCACGTCGAGTCCCGGCTGCGGGCAGCCGGTGCACGGCGTGAAGCCGTACTGCAGCGAGCGGGTCTCCCAGACGTGCACGGCCGGATCGGCCGCGTGCACGTCGTGCGCGAGGTCGTGCCAGCCCGGTGCCACGATGTTGAGATAGGTGCGGCCCATGCAGGCCGCCTGCTCGGCGGTCGGCTCTATGCGCGCGCGGATCAGGAGCGGCGTCGCCGGGCGCGACCTCGCTGCGCACCGCGCCGGGACGGGCTCACTGCTGGTTGTGCCGCCACTCCCGTTGCAGGCAGCGGCCAACCCCGCGGCCAGCGCGATCAGGAGGAGGCGCCACACGTGTCGCACCGGGTCACGGGCGATCCGATCAGGCCGCCGTCGGGCGGGGTGATCACCGAGATCGGCTGCACCACCAGTGGGCTTCCGCAGCGCGGGCAGAAACCCCCGTCGCGTGGATGGTGCCGCAGCTCGAACCGGACATCCGCGCGCAGGAGGGAGCCGTCGATCGAGACCACGCCTCCCTGCGGGTGCACCCGACCGAACTCGAGCTGGACATCGCCGGTGCGGTGCTCGCCGTGCACCTGCAGCGTGCCGGTGGCGATTCCCATCGCGTTGTCGAGCCGGTCGGGAGCGACGGCGGGCAGGAACAGCTCCGCCACCACCGCCTCGCGCAGCTCGCCGGCCTCCAGCCACAGGTAGCTGCCCTGCTCATCACCGCGGTGCGCCGGCAGCGCGTACAGCGTGCCGCTGATCTGCAGCCAGTCCGTCACTTGGCGTCCAGCCAGGTCGCGCCCTGGCCGATGTCGACCTCGAGCGGCGGGTCGAGCGGATAGGCGCTGACCATCTCCTCGCGGATCAGCGGCCGCAGCACGGGCATCTCGTCCTCCGCCGCCTCGAAGACGAGCTCGTCGTGCACCTGCAGAACGAGCATCGACCGCAGCCCCTGCTCGCGCATGCGCCGGTGGCAGCCGATCATCGCCACCTTGATGATGTCGGCCGCGCTGCCCTGCATCACCGTGTTCACGGCCAGCCGCTCGCCCAGGCTCCGGGTCTGGTAGTTCGACGCGCGCAGCTCGGGGATCGGCCGCCGCCGGCCGAACAGCGTGGTCACGTAGCCGTCCTCCTTGGCGCGCTCGATCACACCGCGCATGAACTCGTTGACATGCGGGAACCGCGCGAGGTAGGCGTCGATGTAGGCCTGCGCCTCCTCCCGCGGGATCGACAGCTGCTCGGAAAGCCCGAACGAGCTGATGCCGTAGATGATCCCGAAGTTGACGGCCTTGGCGCGGTTGCGCTCGGTCGAGGTCAGCTCCTCGGCCGGCTTGCCGAGCACCTCGGCCGCTGTCGCCCGGTGAATGTCCTCGCCCCGTGCAAAGGCCTCGCGCAGGGCCGGCTCGCCGGAGAGGTGGGCGAGGATGCGCAGCTCGACCTGCGAGTAGTCGGCGGAGACGATGCAGAAGCCGGGCGACGCGATGAACGCGCTTCGGATCTCGCGACCGAGCGGCGTGCGGATCGGGATGTTCTGGAGGTTCGGGCGGATCGAGCTGAGCCTGCCGGTGGCAGCGGTGGTCTGGCTGAAGTAGGTGTGCAGCCGGCCGTCCTCGCCGACCAGCCCGGGCAGCGGGTCGAGGTAGGTGCTGAGCAGCTTCGACTGCTCCCGCCACGACTCGACGACGTCGACGATCGGATGCAGGTGGCGGATCTTTGCCAGCACGCGGGCGTCGGTCGAGTAGCCGGTCTTGCCCTTGCGATCCGCGGGCAGGCCCAGACGCTCGAACAGCACCTCCCCCAGCTGCTTCGGGGAGCCGATCGTGAACGGCCCGCCGGCCAGCTCGTAGGCCTGCTGCTCGAGCTCGTCGACCTGGTCGCGCAACTTGGCCGCGATCTCCGCCAGCCGGTAGCTGTCGACCTGGACGCCACAGCGCTCCATCTCGGCGAGCACCGGTACCAGCGGCAGCTCGATGTCGGTGTAGAGCGACGTCATCTCACGGGCTGCGATGCGCTCGACCAGGCCGGCGTGGATCGCCAGCTGCGTGCCGGCGGCGGCGACCAGCCCCGCGGTCTCGGGGTCGGCCTGCACCGCGGGCGCCACGCCCTGCTCCTCGGCCAAGTCGGCGATCTCATAGCCCGACCGGCCGGGGTCGAGCAGGTACGCCGCGATCTGGGTGTCGCCGCCGGGGAGCAGGCCGGGGATGTGCTCGCCGTGGGTGATCACGCTGTGGCCGTGGAGCGCCTCCGCAAGCGCCGTCTGCTCCGACACCGGCGCGACGACGACATCGCGCGCCTCGGCGGCGATCGCCGCGCGATCGTCGCGCACGGAGACGGCCAGCTCGTAGGGCAGCGCCGCGATGTCGGCCAGGGTGCCCTCGCGCCAGGTCATGTCCGTGCGCTCGAGCGGAGCGCCGGGCGCGGCCGGGATCACCTCCTCGAGCTCGTCCACTCGCTTCAGCAGGGCGCGGAACTCGAGCTTGCGGAACAGCTCCTTCATGGTTGAGCGGTCGGGCTGCTCGGCCACCAGCGCGGTGAAGTCCACGTCGATGTCGAGGTTCCGATCGATGGTGGCCAGGCGCTTGCTCTTCACTGCCTCATCGTGGTTGTCGCGCAGGGCCTCCCGCCGCTTCTCGCCCGGCACCTCGTCGAGGTGGTGGTAGATGCCCTCGAGGGTGTCGAACTGGACGAGCAGGTCGGCGGCCGTCTTCTCACCGATGCCGGGGACGCCCTTGATGTTGTCGGAGGTGTCGCCCTTGAGGCCGATGAAGTCGGGGATCTGCGCGGGGCCGATGCCGTACCGCTGGCGGATCCGCTCCGGGGTGTAGACGACCACGTCGGACACCCCGCGCGGCGTCATCATGATGCAGACGCTGTCTGACGCCAGCTGGAACGCGTCGCGGTCTGTCGAGACCACGCAGACCCGCCGGCCGTCCTCCTCGGCCCTGGCCGACAGCGTGCCGATGACGTCGTCGGCCTCCATCCCCTCCACCCGGATGTTGCGGTAGCCGAACGCCTCCACGAGCGGGCCGAAGTACGGACGCTGCGCCTGCAGCAGCGGCGGCGTCGGCTTGCGGTGCGCCTTGTACTCGGGGTCGAGCTCGAGCCGCTTGGTCGGGCGCTCGTCCCACGCGACCAGCACCGTGGCCGGCCGGTAGTCGGCGAGCATCTTCATCAGCATGTTGGCCATGCCGAGCAGCGCGTTGGTGGGCTGCCCCTCGGCGGTCTGGAGCTCCTCGGGGAGCGCGTGGAACGCGCGGTACGCGAGGCCGTTGCCGTCGATCAGGAAGACGTCGCAGGTGCGGGCCGGTGCATCGTCCAGATCCAGATCGGACGGCTTGGTCTGCTTCGCGGTCGCCACCGGGCAAGCGTAGTTGATCGCGGGCGACGGTCACAGCGGACGGCCGGCGGTACGATCGCACCGTGGGGCCGCGACTCGCGATCGCCGTGGTGTGCGCCGCGGTTGCGGCCGCGGTGCTCGTCGGCGGGGGCGGGTCGCCCGCGCCCCAGGCGGCCGGCGCACGGCTGTCGCCCCCGCTGCTCGCGTTCACGGCGCAGACGCGCAGCTCGCCGGACCCGGGCGTATTCGTGTTGCGGCGCAACGGCACGGTCACGCCGCTCGGCCATGGCCCCGGGCGTGTCGTCTCGTGGTCACCCGATGGGAGGGAGCTGCTGGTCATCCATCCCACCGTCGACGTCGGGGGCGCAGAGGCGCTGGACGCGCTGAACGTGTCGACCGGAGGGCTACGGCCGCTGTGGCGGGCGACGACGATGGAGGACGCGGCCTGGTCGCCGGACGGGCGCTACATCGCGGTCGAGTGGGATGGCAGGGTGAGCATCCTCGGCCACGACGGCGAGGTGGTGCGAGCGCTCGGCGAGCAGGTGCCCGACGGTCGGGCGGCGGGCATGGCGTGGTCGGCCGACGGGAGCCGGCTCGCGGTGACCTACGTGACGCCAGGTGGCACCGGGATCGCGATCGAGCAGCCGAGAGGCGTGCTGCCGCGGATCATGAGTCCGTGCGGGCAGGAGCGGCCGTGTCACGACGTGATCAGGCCCAACTGGTCACCCGGGAGCAACGCGCTCGCGATGATCCGAAGTCACGGCGGGCGCTCGTCGCTTTGGTGGTGGACTGGCAAGGGGCCTCCGAGGCCACTCCCCCTGCGGGGCCTTCCGGAAGGAGCGACGTGGGCGGCCTGGGCGCCCGATGGGCATCGGCTCGCGGTTGCAACCGGAAGCGGCGTCTACGTTGTGCCGGCACCGGGGGCACGGGCGGTGCGAATCACCGCGACACCGCCATTGGTCAGCCCGCAATGGTCCGCGGACGGGCGCCAGCTGGCGATCGTCACGCGTTCCCTGACCACCGGCCCCGACGTCCTCGACGTGCTCGTACCCGACTCGGGAAACGGCCCCGCCAACCTCGAGACGTCAGCGGTGTTCGAGCACATCACGGGCCGGCTGGTCTGGAACCCTGCTGGGTGATGACGGAAAAGTGCCGGGCACTTTTCCGTCAGCCAGCGCTTCGTGACCGCGCCGTGACCTCTTGTGCCCCTGACCGTGACGAACGTCGTCGCCGGTCAGCTGTGCTCGAGGAACTCGAGCACCAACTCCGTGAAGCGCTCGGGCTGCTCCATGTTCGGTACGTGCGCCGT
>DATAHR010000124.1:0-2340 GCA_036263035.1 Gaiellales bacterium
CCGTCTGGTCGGCGTCGGTCATGCGCCGATCATAGGCCCGACGGCTTGCCTGACGGCGCGACTCCTGCTTTGCTAAGGGTTCCGCGAGGAAAGGATCACCGATGCAGCACAACGGCAAGAATCCGGCCCGGTTCGCAGACCGGGTGGTGCATGGAGTCGCCGATGACGGGGGCGACGAGGTGGTCACGATCTGGATCGAACGGCGCGCCGGCGCGGTGTGGGCGGTGGGCCGTGCGGTCGACCTGGAGGAGCGTGCGGACGGCGCCGTGTACTCCGACGACTACGTGTTCGAAGGCTTCGAGATGGGGGACGCCCTGGAGGCCGCAAACGAGGCACTGAGCGCCGACATCGACGTCAGCCGCGAGCAGGGGCGACCGCAGAGCGTCGAGGTCTTCCAGGAGCAGGAGCTGCTCGAGCCGCTGGAGCGCTGGTTCTTCGGCCGCGCGCCGCGGTAGAGGTCAACCAAGCGCGGTCACGGCCAGCAGCACCACGTTCATCGCGATCACGACGCACGAGACCAGCACTGCCAGCGCCCGGATCGACCTGCTGTTCACCAGCTCGCCCATCACGTCGCGCCGGTTCGTCAGCCACACCAGCGGCACGACCGCGAAGGGCAGGGCCATGGACAGCACGACCTGGCTGGCGACCAGGGTGGTCAGGGTGTTGACGCCGAACGCGATCACGATCATGGCGGGGATGATCGTCACCAGCCGCCGCAGAAACACGGACACCCGCCACTCCATGAACCCGTCCACGATCATCTGGCCGGCCATCGTGCCGACGGTCGACGACGACAGTCCCGACGCGAGCAGCGCGATCCCGAAGGCATAGGCGGCACCATCCCCGAGCAGTGGCTTCAGCGTCGCCTGTGCGTCCTCGATTCCGTTGATCGGCACGCCGCTCGAGAAGAACACCGCCGACGCCATGATCACCATCGAGGAGTTGATCAGCCATGCACCGTTCATGGCCAGTGCGATGTCGACGAGCTCACGGCGGAAGTGCTCGCGCTTGCTGGAGCCATCGAGCAGCTTCGACCGGTGCTGGACGAGGCCGGAGTGGAGGTAGACGACGTGGGGCATCACCGTCGCGCCGACCATGCCGACCGCGATGTAGACGGCGCTCGAGTTCATCTCCGGCACCAGCATCCCGCGGATGATCGCCGCCGGATCGGGGTTGCTCGTGAACACCTCCACGAAGAAGCACGCCCCGATCACGGCCACGAACCCGATGATGACCAGTTCGAACCGGGCGTGGCCGTGCCGCTGGATGCCGAGCAGAGCGAACGACACGATGGCGGTGAGAATGGCGGATGTGAACAGCCCGAAGCCGAACAGGATGTGCATGCCGACCGCAGCGCCCAGGAACTCGGCCAGGTCGGTTGCCATGGCGGCGCCTTCCGCCGCCAGCCAGAGGCCGAAGTTCGTCCGGCGGGTGGTGTGCGCCCGGATCGCCTGCGGCAGCGTGAGGCCCGAGGCGATGCCCAGCTTCGCGGAGAGCGACTGGATCAGGATTGCCATCAGGTTCGAGACCAGGAGCACCCACAGCAGCATGTAGCCGTGGTCGGCGCCGGCCTGGATGTTGGTGGCGAAGTTGCCCGGGTCCATGTATGCGACGCTGGCAACAAACGCCGGCCCGAGGAACGGCAGCACGCGCTTCACCCGCGCGAGCGGCGAGCGTGCGCCCTCGGCCGGCGCGACCGCGGCCTGCAGCGTTCGCGACGTCATGCCGGCTCCACCCTCACCATCTCTGCGACGCCGATACCCAGCGAGCGGCGGATGCCCTCCACGTCGATGGTGACCGGCCCCTCGAACGGCTCCTTGCCGACCATCCGCACCCTGGCCGCGGGGACGATGCCGAGGCGCGCCAGGTAGCGCAGCAGCTCGGGATCGCCGTCGGGGACGCGCCGCACCGTTGCCTCCTGTTCCGGCACGAGCTCGGCCAGTGCCGAGCTGGTCTCCGCCGGGAGCACCAGGTCCGGCCCCGGGATGGGATCGCCGTGGGGGTCGGTGTCCGGATAGCCGAGAGCGCGGTCGAGCGCCGCCTCGAGCTCCTCGGACAGCACGTGCTCGAGCCGCTCGGCCTCGACGTGGACGTCCTCCCACGAGAGCCCCAGCGCCTCGGTCAGGTACAGCTCGAGCAGGCGGTGGTGCCGCAGCACCTCGACGGCGACGCGCTCGCCGGCGGGTGTCAGCTGTGCGCCATGGTAGGGACGGTGCTCGACGAGCCCCATCTCCGCGAGCTTCTTGACCATGGCGGTCGCCGCGGCAGGCGACACGTCCATGCGCTCTGCGATGTCATTCGTCGTCGCCTTCCCCGAGCGCGTCTGCAGCAGATAGATCT
>DATAHR010000125.1:0-5637 GCA_036263035.1 Gaiellales bacterium
CCCGCTGCCACACCGCCCACAAGCGTCAGGACGACCCAAAGAGCGATCACCGGCCAGCGATAACGGGCAGTGAAGTGCGCGAGGTTCCCAAGCCGGCTCGTCCGTCCGGCACCCGACGCGGCAGTGTTCGAACCCTTCATGTGGCTCCTCTCGAACCGCGTCGATCGGCTCGCCGATCGTTGGATCCGGCGCCGGCCGCGGCGGTGTGTGGGTGTGATTCACGGTCGATGACCGATGAGGCACCCACGCTACTCGCAGGTCCGCACACCATCCGGGGGGATAACCGTACAGTCGCTCTGGTGATGCCCCGTGTATTGGCGGCAAGCGCGCCAGCGCCGGCAAAGGCAGGAACGTCCATCGTGCCGTCTCTCTATCGCTTCAGGAGAATCGGCGCCCGAGAGGAAGAGAAGCGGTTCGGCGACCAGGCGGACGTTCGCGCAGGACGACCGTATCATGCGGCTCGAGGGACGGGGCGGCCAATCCCGCCGACGGGGGATGCTGCGGACACCCTCCCGCGGCGATGGAGTCCTTATGACGCCCCTCGTGCCCGCCGCGGCCCGGCCAGCCGTGCGCGACGGCGAGCGGACCTCGACCGAGATCCGCCGCTTTGCGATCTTCTGGTCGGCGGCATCCGTCGCCGTCCTCGCCTTCGTCGCCATCGCGAGCCTGCTCGCATCCGGCTTCCGCGATGACGCCGGCCGCCGCGCCGCCGTCACCACCTCCGCGCAGCTGGCCGCCGCGCGCCTGCAGGCCGACATCCAGGGCCAGGCGGCCGACCTGCTCGCGTACGAGGTCACGGGGGACACCCGCTACCGCACCCAGTTCGCCACAGCCGCCCGCGACACCAGAACGCACATCTCGGATCTCCGCGCCGCAGTGAGGAGCACGGCACGGCCCGCCGACCGGGCTGCACTGGACAGCACCCTCGCCGACGTCAGCTCCTGGGAACGCGCGGCTGACCTGACGCTGACACGGCGTCACGGCGGGCAGGGTGGCCTCGGCCCCTCTGCCGACCCGGCGCCCAGCGGTCGCGTGGCCACGCTCGACCGCCGCCTCCAGTCGCTCGAGGACACGCTCACAGCCGAGTCGCACGGCGCCATCAGCACCGCCCGCTTCCGCGCGCACGTCGCCGACCTCGTCCGCCAGGCCGCGACGCTGCTTGGCCTCGTCATCCTGTTCGCAGGCGGCGTGCGGCTGCTCCGCCGCGCATTCACGCTGGCCAGCGATGCCGACGGCCGCCGCGAGCGCGAGGCCGCCTGGAGCAGCCAGATCGAGTCGGTGCTCGCCTGGAGCGTCCGGGCCAAGGCCGCGGCGACCCGCAGCCAGCTGATCGGCTTCGCGCACATGGTGCCGAAGGAGGCGATCGGCGCCACCTGCTTCATCATCAGCGAGGGCCCGGCGAACGGGCACCCATCGCATGGCCGGCCGCGATTTGCGATGCAGGTGGACGAGGCGGGCGAGGGGCTGCACGTCTCGGTCTGCTTCGACGAGGGGCGGGGCGACGAGCACGACCACCACGCGCTCGACCTGCTGCTCGGCCACCTGGCCGCACTCTGGCGGACGGTGCTGCGCCAGGAGGAGCTCGAGCGCGCCGCCGGCCACGATGCCCTCACCGGCCTCCCGAACCGCCGCGCGTTCGAGGCCGAACTGCGCCGCCGCGTGGCGCTCTCGCGCCGGCGGGGCCTCGGCTTCACGCTGGCGATGGTCGACCTCGACCACTTCAAGCTCGTCAACGACCAGCTCGGCCACCCGGAGGGCGACACCGTCCTGCGCCGCTCGGGCGAGGCGATCCGGGCCTCGCTGCGAACGTCTGACCGCGTCTTTCGCGTCGGTGGCGAGGAGTTTGCCCTGATCCTCGAGACGGGGGACGGCAGCGGGGTTGCCGACCTGCTCGAACGGAGCCGCGAGGCGGTCAAGGGCCTCGGCGTCGAGCCGCTCGAGGGCCGCGTGCTCTCCGCATCGATCGGCTGGGCCGTCTACCCCGAAGACGCCGATGACCGCTCGGAGCTGATCGCCCTGGCCGACGCCGCCCTCTACCGCGCCAAGTCCGAGGGTCGCGACCGCGTCGTCCGAACCGGCAACGCCGAGCTCCAGCAGCTGGCGAGCTAGCTACACCCCGAGGGCGAGCCCGTCGCGCCGCGGTTCGGTTCCGCCCCGGTACACCTCGCCGTCGCGCATGATCAGGTGCGCATTCCCGAAGTTGTGCGGGTCGTCGACGACGGCCGCCGCACGCCCCTCGAACGCATCGGCGAGCCCCGCCAGCGGCGGCTCCAGCGACACCGTTCCCTCCTCCTCCAGGCGATACCGGGGAGCGTCCAGCGCCTGCTGGGGCTCCATCCCGTGATCGAGCAGGTTCACCAGCACCTGGACATGACCCTGCGGCTGGAACTGTCCGCCCGTGACGCCGAACACCGCCCGCCAGCGCCCGTCCCCGTCCAGCAGCGCGGCCGGGATGATCGTGTGGAACGGCCGCTTGGCCGGCGCGAACGCGTTCGGATGCCCCGCCTCCGTGATGAACCCCGATCCCCGGTTCTGCAGCATGAACCCGTGCCCGGGCACGATCACCTGGGAGCCGAACCCGTAGAAGATGCTCTGGATCAGCGACACGCCCATCCCGTCGCCGTCCGCCGCACACACGTAGGCCGTCCCGCCGATCGTGGCGTACCCGCGAGCGTAGGCGGCGGCGAGCGCCTCGACCTGGTCGGGGAGCGACGGCGACCGCAGCGCCTCGAGCGCCCATCCGGCAATCGAGCCCTGCCCGTTCGGGGGCAGCTCCAAGAGCCGGTGACCCGAGTAGCCGAACTCGAGCGGCTCCACCCAGTCGTTGCTGTGCGCCGCCAGGTCGGACTCCGCCAGCCAGCTGACGGACGCAATGGCCTCAGCCACGGGTCCCTCGTAGAAGCGGCCGGCTGCCACCAGCTCGAGCGTCGCCGCCATGGCCGGGTTCGCCACCACCGCCGCCGGCCGAAACACCTCCGCTGCCTCGCCTGACAACTCCTCCCAGTCCCGTCGCCACATCACGGCGTTGCGCGGCGCCATTGCGAAGCCTTCGCGCGCCACCCTGACCGCCGGGCCGAGCAGGTCGCCCAGCGGGCGCGTGGCGAAGCGGTCGGCCAGGTCTCGCCACCCCGATGGGCAGCCGGGCACCGTGACGCTTCGCGGGCCGAACAGCTCGGGCAGCTCATCGCCCGGGTCGGCGGGCGAGCGCCCACTTGCGTTGAGCCCGACCGGCCGCTCGCCGTCGCGCACCACGATGGCGAACAGGTCGCCGCCGAGACCACACTGGTTCGGCTCGGTGACCGCGAGCACGCCTGCGGCGGTGAGCGCCGCGTCCATCGCGTTGCCGCCGTCGCGAAGCACGGCCGCCGCTGCCGCGGCGGCCAGCGGCTGGCTCGTAGCCACCATGCCGGCGGCGCCGGCGGCTGACGGTCGCGGCGGGGACGGCGTCCAGGTCACGGGCGGCATGCTACGCCAGAGTCCCCAATCCCCCGTCGGGGTGACGCGCAGTCACCCCGTCAGGCCGACTCTGAGCAGGTGGCTCCCCACCACCCCCGCTCGCAGCGCGGCCAGGCCGCCATCCTCACGATCTTTGCCCTGACCACGCTGATCGGCATGGTCGCGCTCGTGATCGACGTCGGCGTCTGGCGCACGGAGCGCGGCCACATGGTCAACGCGGCGGACGCCGCCGCCCTCGCCGGTGCCGCCAACCTGAACCAGGGCTCCTCCTCGGCCGTCGCCGTGGCCGTGCAGGCGGCCAAGGTGAACGGCGCGACGTCGGCCACGGCCACCGCGTATGCGACCTCGAGCACCGTGGGACTCGACACGGTCACGGTCACGGCGACCGCTCCCGGAAAGCCGTACTTCGCCCGGCTGTTCGGTATCAGCGGCTTCGACATCACGGCCACGGCAACCGCACGGGTCTACGCCTACACCGGCCTCGACGATGCCGGCGTCGTGCCGATCGGCGTCACGCCCAACATGCTGCCCGCATTCGGGAATGAGGTCGACCTGAAGATGTCCGGCGGCGCCTGCCCGACGAACGACTGCGGCGCCCTCCAGCTGCCCTACGAGGAGAACGGGTGCGGCGCCGCATCGGGCGCCAACGCCTGGCGCGATCTGCTGGGCGGGACAACCACCCCCTGCCCCGTGAACGTCGGCGACGTGCTCAGCCCCGTCAAGGGCGTCACCTCCGGCCCGTCCGACCAGGGCATGGACACGCGCATCGGCTCGAACGGCGATACGTTCGACCAGGTCGTCCGCACCGATCCCAACGGTGGCCTCTCCACGATCATCAAGCCCGACTCTCCGCGGCTCGTACAGGTGCCCATCATCGTCGACGCGACGACCGGGGCCAGCGCGTTCCCGCAGGGCAGCGGCAAGGTGCGTGTCGTCGGCTTCGCCTACTTCTTCATCACCAGCTGGGGCGGTGGAGACATCAAGGGCATCTTCATCCAGGCGACCGCCAACCTGTCTACCGGCACCACGGGACCGGTGAACGGCCAGACCGGCGTCTACAAGATCAAGCTGATCTCGTAGGGCGCCGCCCGGGGGGAGCGGGTCGCGCCACCCCCGGACGGCACCGGTACGGCTCAGACCTCGACCATTGCCGGCGCGCTCTCGCGATCGCCCGCCTGCGCCACCACCGGCGCGTGCCGCAGCCCGAAGAATGCGGTCAGCGCGGCCGCGAACGAGAACAGGGCACCAACCAGCATCGCGCCCTGCACGCCGTGCACGAACGAGCTCAGCGCCTGCGCCTGCAGGGCATCCGCCTGTGCGAGCGACGCGCCCTTGGCCAGCGCGATCTCGTGGATCTTCGCGCCCTGACCGCCGGTCACCAGCGGCACGGCCTGTGACGGGCCCGTCCAGACGTCGCTGACGCGAACCGACACGACCGCACCGAGCACGGCCACGCCGAGCGCACCGCCGACCTGCCGCGAGGCGTTGATGACACCGGAGGCAACGCCCGCCTTGGCGTGGTCGACAGCGCCCATGCCGGCCGCGGACACGGCCGGCATCGTCAGCGCAATGCCGATGCCCGAGACGATGTACGCCGGCCAGATCTCGTTGTACGAGCTGTGGACGGTCAGCCGCGACAGCTGCAGCAGTCCCGCCGTCATCATCAGCATGCCGACGGTCATCTGGTACCGCGGCTGCACCTTGCCGCTCAGCCTGCCCGCGATCGGCGCGACGAAGATCACCATCATCGTCATCGGCAGCGACCGCACGCCGGCCTCGAGCGCCGAGTAGCCGAGCACGTTCTGGAAGTAGAGGGTCACGAAGTAGAAGATCCCGAACATCGCGAAGCCGACGAACAGCACCACCGAGCTGGACGCCGAGAACACCCGCGAACGGAAGAAGCTGAGCGGGAGCATCGGCTCCGCCGTCGTGCGCTCACGCCAGATGAAGAGGACGAACAGCACGGCTGCCAGCGCGAGGAACCCGAGCGTGTAGGCGGACGTCCACGAGTGGCTGCCCGTCTTGATCAGCGCCCAGGTCAGCGAGAACAGGCCGGCGGTGACGAGCACCACGCCCAGCAGGTCGAGCGCCTTCGTGGTGGTGTCGCGCGATTCGACAACGGCCCAGAGGGCGACGCCGGCGGCGATGATGCCGATCGGGACGTTGATCCAGAACACGGCC
>DATAHR010000126.1:0-4708 GCA_036263035.1 Gaiellales bacterium
CTCGTTCTCGATCCCGTCCAGCCCGGCCGCAAGGATCACAGCCATCGCCAGGTACGGGTTGCACGAGCCGTCCACCGTCCGGTCCTCGACGTGCCCGCCGGGCAGGCGCAACATCTGCGTGCGGTTGTTCGCGCCGTGGGTGATGAAGATCGGCGACCAGGTGGCGCCGGACGTCGGCGTGCCCGCCGTGGTGGTCAGGCGCTTGTAGGAGTTCACCGTCGGAGCGGTCACGGCGATGTAGGCCTTGGCGTGCTTCTTCAGGCCGGCGGTGAACTGGTAGCCGAGCTTGGATAGGCCGAGGCCGTTCGGATCGTCGTCGTCCTTGAAGAGGTCGGTCGACCCGCTCTCATCCCACAGCGACATGTGGAAGTGGCCGCCGTTGCCGGTCAGGTGCCCGAAGGGCTTGGCCATGAACGTGGCGAGCATCCCGCGCTCCTGCGCCATGGCGTGCACCATGTAGCGGAAGAAGATCGCGCGGTCGGCGGTGGTCAGCGCGTCGGCGAACTCGAAGTTCGATTCGAACTGCCCGTTTGCGTCCTCATGGTCGTTCGCGTAGCTGCCCCAGCCGAGCTGGTTGATGTAGGTGGAGAGCTGGCTGAGGAAGTCGTAGTGCCGGGTCAGGCCCTTCATGTCGTAGCAGGGCTGGTCGAGCCGGTCGAGCGGGTCGGCCAGCTCGATGCGGCCGTCCTCGGTCTCGCGCAGGAGGAAGAACTCGAGCTCCATGCCCACCTTGAACGTGTAGCCGAGCTTCTGCGCCCGCTCCAGCTGCCGGCGAAGGATGGTCCGGGGGCAGTACGGCCACTCCTCGCCCTCGACGGTGATGTCGCAGGCGAAGCGGGCGAGGCCCGGCTTGAACGGCACGGGCGTGTAGCTGGCGAGATCCGGGATCGCCATCATGTCGGGCGACGCGGGGGTCTGGCCGATCGGACCGGCGGCGAAGCCCGCGAAGCCCGCCCCCTCCGTGACCAGGTTCTCCCAGTTCTCGATCGGCACGAGCTTCGCGGACGGCTTCGCGTTCATGTCCACGAACTGGGCGAAGAAGAACTTGATCCCGTCCTGTTCCGCCTTCGCTCGGACCGTGTCCGCGAGTGGACGTGCACTGACTGTGGCCATTCCGGGTCTCCTTCGCGTCGCTGTTGCGCGAAATGTCGCAAACTCCCGGCGCAATTACTAGACCCCGGCGCCAATTTCGCGTTCCGTGACGCGGCCGTGATGCGAATGTGATGCCGCCGTGATGCGACTAGCGACCCAGCGCCTGATCGAGGCGCAGCAGCTTCAGCTCGATCTCGATCATCAGCCAGTCCTCGCGGGCGACGTCGAGCCCGGTCAGATCCTGGATGCGGCGGAGCCGCTGGCGCAGCGTGTTCGGGTGCACGTAGAGCGTCTGGGCGGCCGCGGCGATGTTCCCGCGCCGGCGCAGGTACTCCTCCAGCGTCAGCAGCAGCTGCGAGCGGTGCCGCTGGTCGTACGCCGCCAGCCGCTGCAGCGCCTCGCCGCGCCGGTCGCGCACGCGGCCGTCCTGCGACACCTTGAGCAGGTACTTGTAGGCGCCGAGGTCGTCGAAGTTGGTGACGCCGGGCTCGCTGTTGACGACGGAGGCCGCCACGACGGCATGATCCGCCTCGCTGAACCCGTTCGGGTAGGACTCGGCCCCCTCGCAGCTGTTGGAGAGCCCGATGGCGAGCGGATGGGTGGCCGCCAGCCGGGCATGGATCTCCCGCAGACGCTCGGCCGCCGCCTCCTCGTCACAGCCGTTCAGCCGGATCAGGCCGCGCAGGGCGGCGTCGCGCCGGTCGAAGATCGACCCCGGGAACGCGCGCGTGACGGCCTGCTCCAGAGCCTCCGCCACCGCGTCCCAGCTGCCCTCATTCGGGCCGGGGCGCGGCGCGGCCTGCAGCACGAGGTGCGGCGAGGTGAGGTCGCAGCCGAGCGTGGCGGCGCGGTCCTGCAGCTCCGCCGCCGGCGCGTTGCCGTGGGACAGGTCCTCGAGCAGATCCTTGATGGCGTTTCGCTCGGTGAGGCGGTCGATCAGCTGCACCTTCTTGATCGCGACGGCCGCCTGGTTCGCGATCGATCCGGCGAGCTCGCGCTGCTCGGCGTCGACGCGGTGGTCGCCGGCGAACCTCAGGGCAAGCACGCCGACGAGCTCCTCGGCCGCCACCATCGGGACGACCAGGGCGGTGCCGGGCACCTCCGAATCCCAGAGCGCCGTGGCGAGCCGGTGGCTCGACTTCTCGCCGCCACCTCGCGCCGACAGCGCCAGCTCGAGGCCGAGCTCATGGACATTGACCGGGTGCGGCGGCTCCGAGCCCTGTGGCCACGCGGCGCCCGGGGACAGCGTGCGGCCCTCGGCATCCGCGATCAGCACGTCGCACGACGACGCCTCGAGCAGTCGCTGCGCCCGCCGCGCAACGGCCGGCAGCAGGCTCTCGAGTGTCGAGGCCGCAGAGAGCGCACGGGCAAGATCGGACAGACCCTCGACCTGGGACAGCCGCCGCCGCGTGTCCTCGTAGAGCCGCGCATTCTCGACCGCGCCGGCGACCAGCGTGGCCGCGTGCACGAGAAAGTCCGAGTCCGCCCGCGTGAACTCGCGCGGCGCCTCGGCGTGCAGCGCGATCACGCCGATCACGCTGCCGGCCTTGGTGCGCAGCGGCGCGGCGCAGAGCGAGCCGTACTTCTCCTCCTCGGCCTCGGGCACGACCTTGGCGCGCGGATCGTCCGGGGCGTTCTCGGGGATGAAGACCGGCCGGTTGTGTTCGGCCACCCACCCCGCGAGGCCCTCACCCGGCTCGAAGCGCAGCCGGCCGACGAGGGCGGCGTAGGGGTCCGAGACCGCTCGCAGCACCAGCCCGCCGTCATCGGGGTCGACGAAGTAGATCCAGCAGGCGTGGCAGTCGATGGCCTCACTGACCAGATCGACGATGGCCCGGAGCACCCGGTCAAGATCGAGCGTCGAGCTGACCGTGTTGATGATGCGGTAGAGATAGCGGCTCTCGACCGTCCGTTCCGGTGTGTCCGAAGGCACCACGGATGTGTGAGAAACGGACATACAAGAATCGTATCTCCCGCCGTTCGGCGGGCGCTGAGGCACCCGTCGACCGGCATCGCCGTGTCGAGGCCGAGCGGCCCCCGCCGCAAGAGATGGCGACGCTGACATAGCCGAGTCTGCGGCCGAGGGCGTAGGATATGCGGGGCATTTCCATCCCCCGATGCAGGAAGAACCAACGAGAGGAGTCCTGAATGGCAACGGTCGCTCCTGAGTCGGCCATGGCCGGGCTCGACCCGATGTTCCAGCCCGACTGGTTTTTCACCGAGGAGCAGCTCCGCCTGCTCGAGCGGCTGAAGGAGATCTGCGAGGAGACGATCAGGCCGCTGGCGGCTGAGAACGACCGCACGCTGACCTTCCCGCGCAAAAGCCTGGAGGCGCTCGCGCCCGATGGGTTCCTCGGCCTGTTGCTGCCCAAGGAATGGGGCGGTCTCGGTCAGAACCACGTGATGTACGCCGCGGTCACCGAGACGATCGCCCGCTACGGCGACGCCTCGTGCGCCATGTGCTACGTGATGCACACCGGCGCGGTGGAGGCGCTGCGCCTGCGCGCAACCGACCACATCATCGAGAAGTACCTGAAGAAGGTGCGCGAGGGCTTGATCGGGACGCTCTCGTACTCCGATCCCGAGACGGGGTCGCACTTCTGGTATCCGATCGCGTCGGGCGCTCGCAAGGTCGACGGCGGCTTCGAGGTGTTGAAGAAGGCGTCCTGGACGACGTCGGCCGGCTTTGCGGACTTCTACGTGCTGCAGACCACCTCACCCGACTACAACGGCGATTACTCGAACCTGTCGGTGTTCGTCGTCGACAAGGACGAGATCGAGGCCAAGCCGCAGGAGTGGGACGCGATGGGCCTGCGCGGCAACCAGTCAGGCACGCTGCTGCTTGACTGGAAGTTCGTCCCGGAGAACCAGCTGGTGGGGCCCATCGGCGACGGCGCGAACTCCAACGACGAGGGCGTCGACCCGTACTTCCTGGTCGGCTCATCGGGGTGCTGGAACGGCATCGCGCTCGGTGCCATCGACATCGCCATCCGCCACACCACCGTCAAGAAGCACAAGGACGTGGGGATGCGGGTCGCGGACTACCCGACCATCCAGGACGCCGTCGGCGAGGCGATCATGGACACCAACGCGTCGCGATGCTTCGTCTTTTCGGTCGCGCACGCGATGGACCTGGCCACCGACGACGCCCGCACGAACCCTCCGATCGGCGACCTGGCCCGCGGGAACTACCTGCACTGGGCCTGGCAGATCAAGTTCATCGCCGCGAAGAACGTCGCCCATGTGGTCGACAAGATGCTCCACTGCACGGGCGGCACCGGCTACAAGAAGGAGCCGCTGCAGCTCGAGCGCTACCTGCGCGACGGCAAGGCCGGCTGGGTGATGGGACCGACCAACGAGGTGCTGCGGCAGTTCGTCGGCAAGACCGCCCTGCTCGGCATGGAGTCGCTCGACTACTGGAACGTCGCGATCAACGAGCGGGTGCTGAACAACGAGCTGAAGAAGTTCTCGCCCGAACAGAAGCGGGAGCTGGCCGAGCGGCTGCTGGCCGAGTCCGGCTCGAACGGCTCCAGCTCCTAGCGGACCATGAACAAGGGGGGGCGGCCCCGGCCGGGGCCGCCCCCCCTTTTTGTCGTCGGGGTTAGACCGAGGACGG
>DATAHR010000127.1:0-10472 GCA_036263035.1 Gaiellales bacterium
GACGCCTACCGGCAGATGTCGCTGCTCGTGCGGCGCCCGCCGGGCCGCGAGGCCTACCCCGGCGACGTCTTCTACCTGCACTCGCGGCTGCTCGAGCGCGCCGTGAAGCTGTCCGACGAGCTGGGCGCAGGGTCGCTGACCGCGCTGCCGGTGATCGAGACGCAGGCGGGCGACGTGTCCGCGTACATCCCGACGAACGTCATCTCGATCACGGACGGCCAGATCTTCCTGCAGTCCGACCTGTTCTTCTCGGGCGTCCGCCCGGCGATCAACGCCGGCATCTCGGTGTCGCGAGTGGGCGGCAACGCGCAGCGCCGGGCGATGCGGAAGGTGGCAGGCCGCCTGCGCCTCGACCTCGCCTCCTACCGTGCGCTGGAGGCGTTCGCCCAGTTCGCCTCCGAGCTCGACGATGCGACGCAGCAGCAGCTGCGCCGCGGCCAGCGCCTGGTGGCGACGCTGAACCAGCCGCAGTATTCGCCGTGGCCGTTCGAGGAGCAGGTGGCCGCGATCTGGGCGGCGACGAATGGCTACACCGACCGGATCGAGGTGGCCGACGTCCCGCGCTTCCAGATGGAGTTGATCGAGTACCTGCGCGCCGGAGGCCGGGTGTTGGAGGCGATCCGCGAGAGCGGCGAGCTCTCCGACGAGACGGAGGCCGAGCTGCGCTCGACCGTCGAGTCCTTCGGCGAGAGCTTCCAGGGCACGAACGACGATGCGGCCGACCCGACCCTCACCGCGGCCACGCGTGCCGCCGGCGACAGCCGCACCGAGTCGGACGGGTCGGATGGCGGGGCGCAGGCCGAGGCCGCGCAGGATACCGGCGCGGATGCCGATGCGGGCGACGCGGAGCCGACGACGGCCGGCTGATGGCCACCCAGCAGGACATCAAGCGGCGGATCGCCTCCGTCAACAACACCAAGAAGATCACGAAGGCGATGGAGCTCGTGGCCGGGTCGCGCCTGCGGCGGGCCCAGGCCCGGATCGAGGCGCTGCGGCCGTACGCCGACCGGATGCAGCAGCTGGTTGTGGACGTGGCCGCCAACGTCGGCAATGTCAGCGACCAGCCGCTGCTGGCACGGCGCGACGTGCGGTCGGTCGCCGTGATCGCCCTCACCGGCGATCGCGGTCTCGCCGGCGCCTTCAACGCGAACATCGTGCGCCGGTCGCTCGAGATCGCGCGCTCCGAGCGCGCCGAGGGCAGGGAGGTGGTCTGGCTGGTGGTCGGCCGGCGCGGCGCCTCGACGCTGCGGTTCCGCCGCCAGTCGGTGACCGCCGACTACACCGGCATCACCGACCGCCCGACGTACGCCGACGCCAGGGCGATCGCCGAGCGGGTCGCAGAGCTCTACGAGAGCGGTGAGATCGACCGCGTCGTCATGGTCTACAACCACTTCCTCTCCGCCCTGTCGCAGCGGGTCGACGAGGTCGAGCTGCTGCCGGTGCCCGAGGAGGCGCTGGCGGGGGAGGCGGTCAAGCTCGAGGGCTCCTTCATCTTCGAGCCGGACGAGCGCGACATCCTGCACGACCTCATCCCCACGTACCTGGAGATCACCATCTACCGCGCGCTGCTCGAGTCGACCGCGTCCGAGCACGGCGCCCGGATGACGGCCATGCGCAACGCGTCCGACAACGCCGGCACCCTGATCGACGACCTCACTCTCAAGATGAACCGCGCGCGCCAGGCGGAGATCACGCAGGAGATCCTCGAGGTGGTCGCCGGCGCCGACGCGCTCACCTAGATGAGTGATTCCACGCCCCCGCACGCCTGACCGACGCTCGAGTCATTGCCGTCGGCCGGGGACGCTCAGCCGCACGGCGCCGTGGAATCAATCACCTATCAGCCTCCGGCACGTACAGTGGAGGCGCCCCGTGCCCGCCCCGCATCGCCGAACACTCGTCCTGCTTCCCCTGCTGCTGCTCGCGGCGGCCTGCGGCCGCGGGGCGGCTGTTGCTCCCACGTCCGAGCCGCCGCCGACGGGCGGCGGCTCGCTCACCTATGCGCTGACCGGTGATCCGGTCTCGGTCACGCCGCTCTACGGCGGTGACCCGTCCGGCATCGCGGTCGAGCGGAACGTCTTCCAGGGGCTGGTCGATGCCGATCCCTCGACGCTGCGGGTGGTGCCCTCGATCGCCCGCAGCTGGTCGTCGAACGCGGACGGAACCGTCTGGACGTTCCGCCTGCGGGACGGCGTGAGGTTCCCTGGCGGCAACGGCCCGGTCACCGCATCGACGTTCGCGCAGGACTGGTCGCTGCTCTGCAGCCCGCAGGTGGCGTCGCCGAATGCCGCCGTGCTGGCGCCGGTCGCCGGCTACGACGCCTGCCGCAACGGGGCCGGCACGCTCTCGGGCGTTCGCGCCGTCTCGCCGGACACGCTGGTCGTGCGGCTGGCCCATCCCGTGCGGGACTTTCCGGCCTGGCTGGTCGACCCTGCGACCTGGGCGTTTCCGCCGCAGCTGGCCGACACGCCGGCGGCACGGGCGGCGTTCGAGCACGCGCCGGTTGGCTCCGGCCCGTACGCAGTGCAGCGGTTGGTCCATAGCGAGCGCCCGGAGGGCAAGGCGCCGGTCGCCGGCGAGGTCGTGCTGGCGGCCAATCCCGCGTACGACGGCCCGCGGCCGCGCTTGACGCGGATCGACATGCCCGTGGTCACGCAGGCCGACGCCGCGCGGTCGATCGCCGCCTACCGCGCCGGTCGCTATCAGGTGCTGGGCGTGCCGCCTGCCGCCGCCGACGTGGTGCGGGCGGACCCGCGGTTCGACCGGCAGCTGGTCGAGTCGCCGCGGCTCAGCCTTATCTACCTGCGGGCCGCGCCGGGCGCGCCGCCGCTCGCGGGCGGTGTGGACGCCGTCGATGTGGTCTCGCAGGCGCTCGGCAAGTCCGCTCAGGCTGCCGACGGGCTGCTGCCGGCCGGGATGCCGGGGTACGTGCCCGGGGCGGCGCACCCGTCGCCGAGAAGCCTGGCCGGCGAGACGGTGACATTGACCCACGTCGACAGCCCGACGCTGGCGTCGATTACCGCGGCGCTCGCACAGTCGCTGCGCCGCGTCGGGGCCAGGGTGAAGGTGGTGCCGCACGGCCAGTGGACCGTGTCGCAGCTCGACCTGCAGTCTCCCTCGCCGGACAGCGCCCTGGCACTGCTGGCGGGCGTGGGCGCCCCCGAGACGGCAGCCGCTGAGAACGCCGCCGGGGCGTCGCGCGACGTGGACCTGCTGGCCGCGCACGAGCAGCTGCTCCGGCACGGCGACCTGATCCCCCTCGCCTTCGGCAGCACGGAGCTGCTGGTGGCGCCTGACGTGCACGACCTGTCGCTCGATGCGCTCGGCGCACCGCGGCTTTCTGCCGCCTGGAGAGGTTTAGATGATTGATTCCACGACTCCGCACGTCTGATCGG
Source organism: Gaiellales bacterium (assembly GCA_036263035.1). Classification (GTDB taxonomy): domain Bacteria; phylum Actinomycetota; class Thermoleophilia; order Gaiellales; family JAICJC01; genus JAICYJ01. Next base: position 3,393 of record DATAHR010000127.1, read on the forward strand.
CTGACTGCGGGTGGTTGCCCGGCGTGTGGGGGCTGCGACCCGTAGGACGTCGCATCGCGGCGTCCTCGGTCGGGCCGATATTCCCGATATCGGCCCTCCCTCGATCCTTGCGCTGCTTGCCTACCGGTCGCTCAGACCGCACGGCGCCGTGGAATCAATCATCTAGGGACATGCGGTGCCTGCGCAGCTGCGGACCGCGTCCAGCCGCGCGTGTAGCGCCGCCACGTCCGGGTTGTTCGCCGGGTTCCCGTCGTGGAGGCGGTTCTGCAGCTGGTAGACGTCGCGTGCCGGGTAGAACTCCCGGAACGAGACGGCGCCGCGGTGGTAGTACTCCGTGTACTGCCATCTCGCCGTTCGCACCGAGACCCAGGGCGGCGCACCTCCCCCGCCGCCGCGCCAGAACTCGAGCAGCATCTCCCGGCGATCCCACGGGCGCAGCAGCGAGCGGCCGTCCATGTTGGGCAGCCCCGTGCCGGCCGCCTCGAGGATGGTCGGCGCGACGTCGATGTTGGCCGCCATGCGGTGGAGGGTGCGGCCGCTGCGACGGAAGTGACCGGGCCAGTGCACCAGTAGCGGCACGCGGTAGGCGTACGGATACGGCGTCCCCTTCCGGGTCAGCCCGTGCTCGCCCCACTGGTAGCCGTTGTCGGATGTGAATACGATCAGCGTTCGGCGCAGCTCGTGCGCGGTGTGCAGGGCCCGGAAGACGCGGGCGACCATGTCGTCCACGGACATGTACGTCCGCAGCTGATCACGCCGCATCCCGGCGTCCCGCGCGGGGTCGATGGGGGAGGCCTGCACGTAGGGCGGCTTGTCCGACCGGTCGGTCTCGCCGCGCGCCGGGTTCATTCGAAACGGCGGCACCGGTGCGTTCACGTAGGGCGGCGCCGCCACCGGCGGAGCCTGAGCGGCCGATGTCGCGAGCTCCATGAACCACGGCTGGGCGTCGTGCCCCTCCTGGCTCTGCACGAACCCCACGGCGCGGTCGCCGATGTAGCTCGTCGAGTACTCGTGGATCCTTCGCACCGTCCCCTGCACGTTCCACGAGGCGTCGTAGTAGGCGATCCAGCTGCGGAAGATCGCCCACCGATCCCAGTGCTGCGGCATGCCGCAGCCGCACCGCGGGTCGGCCCAGCTGTCGAGATACTTCCCGAACAGCGCCGTCCGGTAGCCCGCGGCCTGGAGCGCGGCCTGGATGGTGGCGTCCTGGTCGAGCTTTCCGACCAGGCCGTCCACGATAACGCCGGTGTTGTGGGCGTAGCGACCGGTCATGAGAGACACGCGGGAGGGGTTTCCGAGCGGCGTCGTCACGTAGGCGTCCGCGTAGCGGCGGCCGAAGCGCATCATCAGGCGAACGGTCTTCGGCATCACCGCCAGCCCCGCGGGCCGTTCCTCGTCGGTAACGATCAGGATCACGTTCGGCCGGGTGTCGGCCCGGGCCGCCGCCGGTCGCACGGCCGCGTGCGCGCAGAGCAGCAGGAGCACGGCGGCGGCTCCGGCGGCGCAGCGCACTGCTCGGCTGTCTCGGCCCACGATCTGCCGAACATACCGGTTGCGTCCGCTGTCGGACGGTCGTCCCGGCGCATGTGGGAACATCCGGGAGTGAGCACGGTGGTCGTCGTCGGGGGCGGGGTTGTAGGGCTTTCCGTTGCGTACGCCTGCCGGGTCGCCGGCCACGAGGTCGTGGTCATCGAGGCCGGACGGTGCGGCGGCGGGGCGTCCGCCGGAAACACCGGATGGGTCGCGCCCAGCCTCGGCACGCCGCTCGCGGCGCCGGGGATCGTCGCCACCGGCATCCGCTCGGCGCTCGATCCAGACGGTGCGCTCGCGATCCGCCCGCGTCTTGACGTCGAGTGGGTGCGCTGGCTGTGGAGGTTCACCCGCGCCAGCGGATCCGAGCCGTTTCGGCGCGGGGTCGCTGCGCTGCTCGAGCTGACCCGCAGGTCGCTGCGCGGGCTGGACGACATGCGGGAGTCAGGCGTGCGGTTCGAGGAGCATGCGGACGGGCTGCTCGCCGTTGCCCAAAGTGACGACGGACTACACTGGTTCGACCTGGTCTTCGACGAGCTCCGGGCGCTCGGCTTCGAGGGAGGCCTCGAGCGCCTCGACGGAGACGGAGCGCGTGCGCTCGAGCCGGCGCTCGGTTCCGCCGTGCGCGTGGCAACGCGCACGACGATCGACCGCCACGTCGACCCCACCTCGCTGGCCGATGGCCTTGCTGCCTGGCTGGCTGCGAACGGCGGGGAGGTGCGTGAGCGCTCACGCGCGACAGGGCTCGCGGCGTCAGCGGCGGGGTGGGCGGTCGCGCTTGAGGGCGACGACCGGGTGGAGGGATCGCACGTCGTGCTCTGCACCGCGCTTGCCACCGGGCGCCTGGTGCGGCCGCTCGGCGTCTCCGTGCCGATCCTGCCCGCCAAGGGATACTCGATCACGGTGCCCATGCCGGAGCCGGCGGTCGGGCTCCCGCTCTATCTCTGCGAGCCGAAGCTGGGGCTGTCGCCGCTCGAGCGCGGGCTCCGCATCGCCGGCTTCTTCGAGATCGGCGCCCGCGACAGCTCGCCGTCCGCACGGCGGGCGAGGCAGCTCGTCGGCGACACGCGCGGCTTCCTGGCGCACCCCGAGCAGCTGCGTGCCGATCCCGCCGACTCCGGCTGGGCGGGATTCCGCCCGTCCACCCCCGACAGCCTGCCGCTGATCGGCCCGGCCGGCCCGCGCTCCGGCCTGCTGCTCGCAACCGGGCACGGCATGCTGGGCATCACGCTGGCGCCGGCGACCGGAATGGCGGTCGCCGAGCTGGTCTCCGGCCGCGCGCCGGCATGGGTCGAGCCCTTCCACCCCGGGCGCTGGGGCTGAGGCTGTGATCGCGTCGGCACGACGGCGACGGATCGGCGCATGGGCGCTCGCGATGCTTCTCGTCGGGGTTGCCGCGTCGACGGGCTCGCCGGGCGCCGGGACGGCCCGAGCCGCCGCTCGGCGCCCCAACATCCTGATCATCGTCACCGACGACCAGACGACCGGCACCGTCCTTCCGGCCGTGATGCCAAACACGGTGCGCGAGTTCGTCAGGCGCGGTCGCCGGTACCCGAACTTCTTCGTCACCGACCCGCTGTGCTGCCCGTCGCGCGCGTCGATCATGACCGGCCGTTTCGACCACAACAACGGCGTCACCGACAACTCCGCGGCGGGCTTCCACCTCGACATGTCGACCACGCTCCAGCACTACCTGCACGAGGCCGGATACCGCACCTGGATCAGCGGCAAGTTCCTGAACGGCTGGCCCGTCAGGCCGGGCAGCCCGAATCCGCCGGACTGGGATCGGTTCCTGATCACCCAGGGAGGCCGGCATCTCGACCTGCCGTTCAACCAGGACGGGCGGTTCTTCCGGTACGCGCCGTATGCCGAGCCCCTGATCGAGCGCCAGGCGAGCCGGTATCTGGCGGGGACGGAGCGACACGATGCGCAGCCGTGGTTCGGCTACCTCTCGTTCACGGTGCCGCACGGCCCCTACACGCCGATGCGCGGCTACCGGCGCCTGCCCTTCCACGTCAGGGCGCCCAGCCCCGCGGAACAGGAGCGCAACATCTCCGATAAGTGGCCCGGGTACGCCGCGCACGCCCAGTACGGCTTCGACTCGGCGGACTGGCTGGAACAGCTCCGGATGCTGCACCAGGCCGACGACATCATCGGCGACATCTTCTCCCAGCTGCGCTCACAGCGGGAGCTTCGCAACACGATCGTCGTCTTCCTGTCGGACAACGGGTTCCTGTTCCGGTCGCACCAGCTGCTGGGCAAGCGGCTGCCCTACACCGAGGCCGTGCGTGTGCCGGCGATGATCCGCTGGCCCGGGCACATCCGCGCGGGCTCGGTCGACCGGCGGTTCTCGACCAACGTCGACCTGGCGCCGACGCTGCTGAAGGCCGCCGGCGTGACCCCGGATCCGTTGGTAGCCCCGTTTGACGGCCGTAACCTGCTCGGCCGCCGCTGGACGCGCCGCTACGTGCTGCTCGAGCACTGGGCCAGCCCGCCGCCGCACAAGCCGCAGGCCTGGGCGCCAACCTGGGGCTCGCTGCGGTCGGCCAGGTGGCAGTACATCGAGTACGACGACGCGGCGGGGAACGTCACCTTCCGGGAGTACTACGACCTCGTCCACGACCGCTGGATGCTCCGAAACAGGCTCGCCGGCCGCAGCCCGCCCAGTGCCACTCGGCTCGCGCGGCTCCATGCGCTGCTCGCTGCGGCCCGCAGCTGCGCCGGACCGACCTGCCCCTGAGTCAGGAGCCCGAGTGCAGGGAATCTCCGTCGTCGTCGACGGCTTCCGCGTAGCGGGTGATCGCCGCCACCAGGCCGGCCAGCAGGGCGGCCAGAGCGAGCGGCGCAAGCAGGTAGCCGACCACGCCGCCCCAGCCGTTCAGCAGGCTGAGCGCCTCGAAGAAGATCCAGAACAGGATGAAGAGCAGACGGTGGATCATCTGCGCTTGCATGCCCACCTGGCAACGGCCCAAACGCCGAGAAGCGGGGCCGGCCCGCGGCCGGCCCCGCGCCGACCGGAACGTCAGCCCGGCATCTGCGCCGACGGGTCGTTCTGCCAGAGCCCGAACTCGTTGCCCTGCGGATCGGTGCCTGTGACGAACCAGCCCATGCTGGGCACCGGCATCGGATCGCTCGCGTCGCCGCCCAGCTCGCGGACGCGGGCCGCTCCCGCGTTGATGTCATCGACGCTGAAGTAGGGACGCATGCCCGTCTTGCCGGGCTCCATGCTGGTGATGGCACCGCCCTGGGACTCCGCGATGCGGGTCATGTGGTACTCCGACGGCCCCGGGTAGCTCTCGAACTGCCATCCGAACAGCGAGCCCCAGAACTCGCGGCTCGCTGCGGTGTCGTCCGCCGGGATCTCGAGGTGCACGATCTCGCCTGCCATGGATCCTCCTGAGTGAGTGGGAGCGGGGTGCTCGCCGTGGTCACTCTATGAGACCGCTGCGGGGCGCGAGACTCATCGCCCCGCAGCGGTCACCGGCCGAGATGATTGATTCCACGACTCCGCACGTCTGACCGCCTGACTGCTGGTGGTTCCCCGCGCTTAGGGGCGCTGCGACCGCATTCGCGATCTGCGTGATCGCAGATCGCTCATGACCGGTGCAAGGCGTTTCGCCTTGCACCTCGTCGCATCGCTGCGTCCTCGGTCGGGCCGATATTCCCGATATCGGCCCTCCCTCGATCCTTACGCTGCTTGCCTACCGATCGCTCAGACCGCACGGCGCCGTGGAATCAATCATCTAGCGGCCGTGATGCCGACCGCATCGCCGGTCGCGGCCGCGGCCATGGCAGGCATGCCGGTGGTCCCATCCCCGGTGGCGGCCGTGGTCGTGGCAGCGGCCGTGATCGTGGCAGCCGCAGTTCTGTCCGTCGTCGTCGCCGCCCGACGTGCCGCCGGTCGTGCCGCCGCCCGTACCGCCCGTCGTGGGGGGCGCGGTGACGGCGTAGGTCACCGTCGCGGTGGCCGTGTTGCCGGCAGCGTCGGTGGCCGTCACGGTGAACGTGTGCGACCCGGCCGTCGACGTGTCGATCGAGCTTCCGTCGGCGACGGTGCCGCTGCACAGCGAGACACCCGATCCGCCGTCAGAGCAGACATAGGCGGCGGTCGCCGAGGCGCCCTGGTCGAACGAGGCGCCGTCGATCGGAGCGGCGATGCTGATCACCGGCAGTGCCCGGTCGACGTGGATCCCGGTAAACGGGCCCGCCTGAGTGCAGTTGCCGGCGGCGTCGCAGACCTGCACCGACCCCGTCGCGGCGTCCGCCGTCTCGGAGCCGTCCGCGACCGAGGTCGAGAGCGTGAAGGCGGCCTGGCCCTGGTCCGCCAGGCCGGTGCCGGCGTCCGTCGCCGTGCACTGCAGCGTGACGTTCGCGGCATGCCACGTGCCGTCGTCCGACGCGCACTGGACGTCGGGCGGCGTGCTGTCGACGACCACATCGAAGGGCGAGCCGAAACGGATCACATCCCAGCCCTGCCCGAAGCTCTTCGCCGCGTCGCCGGCGACGAGGTCCCCGGCGGTCGTCGCCAGTGCGACGTAGCGGGCGTCCGAGGAGATGGCCGCGCTCTGGCTGACCTGCGTCGCCTGAGCCGATGTCGAGGCCAGCCGCGTGACGCCGGCGACCCGGTCGCGGACGAACACGTCGAGGTCGCCGCCCGTGTCGGCGGGGTCGAGGTTCGTCGCCGACGACTGGAACGCGACGTAGCGCCCGTCGTTCGAGACAGATGCGGTCGAGGAGTTGCCGTTCGCGCCGGCTCCTGCGCTGGTCAGGCTGACCCGCTCGGTGGTGCCGGCGACCAGGTCGCGCGCGTACACGTCCGTGCCGCCGGTGTCACCGGGCACGAGCGCTGCCGCGGTGTCGAAGACGACCACCCTGCCGTTGCCCGAGATGCCTCCGGGCTGCAGGCTCGACGCCGACGGCGATTGCCCGCCGGCCGACGTCACGCTGACGCGCTCGGTGGTTCCCGCGGTGCGGTCGTGCACGAAGACGTCGGCGGCGAGGTTGGTGTCTCCGGCGACGAGGTTCGGCGCGGTGGAGGCGAACGCCACGAGGCGGCCGTCCGCCGAGAGCGCGGATGCATCCGACGAGCCCGCGGCCGCCTGGCTGCCGTCGGACGCGACGCTGGCCCGCTCCAGGCCGCCGCTCCGCGACCACACGAACACGTCGCGGACGCGGTTGGTGTCGTTGTCGACCAGATTCGAGGCGCTGGAGGAGAAGCTGACGGTGCTGCCGTCGGCGCTGATGCTGCTCGGCGACTCGCCGCTTGCCGCATTGCCTTCGACGCCGCCGGCGGAGACGCTCAGCCGCGTCGTCGTGCCGGCTGCCAGGTCGCGCAGGAAGACGTCCGAGACGCCGTTGGTGTCGCCGGGCACCAGGTTGGTCGCCTGTGACGTGAAGACGACGTTGCGCCCGTCGGCGCTGATCCGCGCGTTCGAGGAGGCGCCGTTGGCCTGGCCGCCGTCGCCCACGGAGACCCGGGTGGTGACACCGGTGTCGACGTCGCGCACGAAGACGTCGCGCACGCCGTTGGTGTCGTCGGACACCAGCCCT
>DATAHR010000128.1:0-8165 GCA_036263035.1 Gaiellales bacterium
ACGATCGCGTTGGTGGCGACCGTGGAGCCGTGGGCCAGGTAGCCGATGTCGGCCGCCGGCATCGCCGCCCGGGCGGTGAGCTCCCGCAGCGCGTCCATGAAGCCCTGCTCGATGCGCTGCGGCGTGGAGCGCACCTTGGCGATGTGCAGGCCGCCGTCCGCCACGATCACGGCATCCGTGAACGTTCCGCCGACGTCGATGCCGATTCGCCCGCTCAAGGCACGAGACTCTACGGCAGCGAGGAAGGAGCTTCCAGTGGAGCTTCGGCCAGTTTCGTGTGCGAGCGCACGGCGGAGATGCCACCACCGACGGTCCGATGTGTGACGATGGAGACGCCCGAGGGGTGTCCCTCATGCGAGCGACGGCCGGTCGCGGTTGAATGCGCATGTGGATCAGAAGCGGGCGGGACGTGCACGAACGATCGGGACGCTGTGGCGCGAGGCGGCCTCGCGGGGCGGGCCGGCGTTCCAGCGGCAGACGCGGGAGGGGTGGGAGGAGGTCTCCTGGGAGGAGGCGGCCCCCAGGGTGGAGGCGCTGTCCGCGGGGTTCCTGGCCGCAGGGGTCTCGATCGGGGAGCCGGTCGCGCTGCTGGCGAGGACGCGGATGGAGTGGACGCTGTGCGACCTCGCGCTGGCGTCAATCGGCGCGGTGCTGGTGCCGATCTACCCGACCGCGTCGGCGGAGGAGGTGCGGTACATCGTGGAGCACTGCGGCGTTCGGACGCTGATCGCCGAGACGGCGCGCGACCTGCGGCGCCTCGGCGACCGGCCGGCGGAGTGGGTCGTGCTGATCGACGGCGACGGCAAGGGAACGCTTGCGGAGATCGAGCGGCGGGGCGCGGCGGCGGACATCCAGGAGCAGGTGGACGCCCGCGGCGCGGACGTCTCCGAGGCCGACGTGCTGACGTACCTCTACACGTCGGGCACGACCGGCACGCCGAAGGCCTGCGTGCTGACCCATCGCAACTTCACGGCGATGACCGAGGCGGTGCGCGCCATGCACCTGGTGGGGCCGGGCGACTCGCTGCTGCTGTTCCTGCCGCTCGCGCACAACTTCGCGCGGCTGATGCAGTACACGGGAATCAGCGAGGGCGTCCCGATCATCTACTGCAGGGACTTCATCGCGGTGCCGAAGGCGCTTGCGGCGACGCGGCCGACGGTGGTGCCGGGGGTGCCGCGGTTCTACGAGCAGGTCGCATCCCAGGTGCGAAGCGGGATCGAGCGGCTCGATCCGGTGCGGCGGGCGGCGGCGCACTGGGCGCTGCGGGCGGCGGCCGCGGAGCGCGCACCGGGGCATCGCCCGGGCTCGCTGGGGCGGGCGAAGCTGGCGGCCGCCGACCGGCTGGGGCTGGCGCAGCTGCGGGAGCGGATGGGCGGCCGGCTCCGGATCGGCGTCTCGGGCGGCGCACCGCTGCCGGGTGACGTGGCGGAGCTGTTCCAGGCGGCAGGCGTGCCGGTGGTCGAGGGCTACGGGCTCTCGGAGGCAACGTGCGCGTCGCACTTCAACCGGCCGGAGAACCCGCGGCCGGGGACGGTGGGCCAGCCGCTTTCCGGCATCGAGGCGCGTCTGGATGAGGGCGGCGAGGTGCTGCTCCGCGGCGAGACGGTGTTCAGCGGCTACCTCGGCGATCCCGAGGCGACCGCGGAGGTGCTGATGCCGGACGGCTGGCTGCGCACGGGCGACATTGGCGAGATCGACGCGGACGGATTCCTGAAGATCGTCGATCGCAAGAAGGATCTGATCGTCACGTCGGGGGGGAAGAACATCGCGCCGCAGAAGATCGAGGGTGCGCTGCGCGCCGACCCGCTGATCTCGGAGGCGCTGGTCGTCGGCGACCGGCGGCCCTATCTGGTCGCGCTGATCGCGCCGGACATGGCCGAGGTGCGGCGCCTCGACCTGCCGCGTGAGGAGCTCGAGCGCCGCATCGGCGAGGCGGTGGCGCGCGTGAACGCCGCGGTCGGGAAGACCGAGCGGATCGCGCGCCACGCGGTGCTCGACCGGCAGTTCTCGCAGGAGCACGGCGAGGTGACGGCGACGTTGAAGCTCCGGCGGCGCACCTGCGCCGAGCGCTTCAGCGCGACGATCGACGAGCTGTACGCCGCCCGCGCGTAAGGTGACGAGCAGGCAACGCCGGCCGTTGCAGGCAAAAATGCCTCGATCGGGCCGCAGCTCACACGAAGGCCACACGACAGGCGCACGAACCGGAAACGCACCCCGCCACGCCGCCGTCCGGCATATGACGCCTTCCGCACATCTCCCGCGCACACCGCCACGCACCTACCACGAACGCCCGGCGCGGGCCGAACCGGGCTCCGAGCCCGTAACGGGTGGCGGGGGCGTCACAGGGTGCCCCGGCGGCTGTGACCGGTCGGCTGTGGTTCGGCCTTGCGCGGGACGTGTGGATTCGTCACCATCACGCCTCGTGACCGAGACGACCGCCCCGCTCACCGATGCGCAGCCTCGCCACCGCTCGATGTGGCTGCGCGATGCGCTGGCCGCGGAGGGTGGCGGCTCGGACTGCCCGCCGCTGACCGGCCGGCACTCCGCCGACGTCGTCATTGTCGGCGGCGGCTACACAGGACTCTGGACGGCGCTCGAGCTGCGCGATCGCGAGCCGGGCCTCGACATCGCCATCGTCGAGGCCGACATCTGCGGTGGCGGCGCCAGTGGTCGGAACGGCGGCTTCGTGCTCTCCTGGTGGCCGAAGCTGGAGACGCTGGTGGAGCTGTTCGGCGAGGAGGAGGGACTGCGCCTGGCCTGGGCGAGCGACGGCGCCGTCAACGACATCGGCACCTTCTGCGCTGCAAACGACGTCGACGCCCACTACGTGCACGAGGGCTGGCTGTGGGTGGCGACCTCCCGCGCGCAGGTGGGAGCCTGGGAGGGCTCCGTCCGCGCCTGCGAGCGGTATGGCATCGACGCCTTCCGGCGCCTGAGCGACGACGAGATCGCCGCCCGCACCGGCTCACCGGTCACACTCGCCGGGGTGCTCGAGCCGAACGCCGCCACGGTGCAGCCCGCGCTGCTCGCCCGCGGGATGCGGCGGGTCGCGCTCGAGCGCGACATCCGCATCTACGAGGGCTCACCGATGGTCGGGCTGAAGCGCCGCTCGCCGGCCGTCGTGCGCACGCCCGAGGGCGAGATCACCGGCGGCTCGATCGTGATCGCCACCAACGCCTGGGCCGTGGGCATCCGCGAGCTGCGCCGGGTGATCGTGCCGCTGGGGAGCGACATCGCAGCCACGGCGCCGATGCCCGAGCGCCTGGAGGAGATCGGCTGGACGGGCGGAGAGGCGATCTCGGACTCCCACCTTATGGTCAACTACTACCGCACGACCCGGGACGGCCGCATCGCCTGGGGCAAGGGCGGCGGCCGGCTCGCACCGGCCGGCCGCATGGCGCGGCTCGAGCTCGATCGCAACCAGACCGCGGAGGCCGCCCGGCGGATGCGCAGCATCTACCCGATGATCGCCGACGTGCCGGTGGAGCACGAGTGGAGCGGCTGGGTCGACCGCAGCGTGAACGGCCTCCCCGTGTTCGGGCAGCTCCGCGGCGCCCCCCACATCGTGTACGGGATCGGCTTCTCCGGCAACGGCGTCGGGCCGTCGCGGGTGGGCGGCCGCATCCTGGCCTCGCTCGCGCGCGGCCGGGAGGACGAGTGGTCGACCTGCGGCCTCGTCGCCGACCGCCACCCGAAGTTCCCGCCCGAGCCAGCCCGCTACCTCGGCAGCGTGCTCGTCCGCTCAGCGGTCGCCCGCAAGGAGCGTGCGGAGGACGAGGATCGGCAGCCGGATCCGCTGTCGGTGCGGCTGGCCGGCTTCGCGCCGTCCGGGTACTTCAAGATCAGCAAGGGAACCGACGAGGGCTGACCCTACGGGACGCGGTACTGGATGAACGTCGCCCAGCGCGACTGCCGCACGCTCATCTGCTCGAGGTCGATCGATCGGTCGAAGCCCTCGAACAGCCGCTTTCCGCCGCCGAGCACGACCGGCGCGACGATGATCCAAAGCTCCTCGACCAGCCCGGCGGCGAGCGCCTGACGCAGCACGTCCGCGCCGCCCATGATGGTGACGTCCTTGCCGCCCGCAGCGTCGCGCGCCCGGTCGACTGCCTGCGCAACGCCGTTCACGAAGCGGAAATCGTCCCCCGGCGGCTGCTCCTGCGGCCGGTGCGTGACGATGAAGAACGGCAGCTCCCAGGGGTTTCGGTCGCCCCAGTGCCGGGCCGCCTCGTACGTCCAGCGCCCGCCGATCACGGCCCCGACCCCGCTGACCACCTCCTGCAGCCACTCGGCGTCCTCACCCGACAGCTCGCCGCGCGACTCATCGTCGTAGCTCCACGGGCCACCGAACACCCAGTAGTGAAGCCGCTCGCCGCCCTCCCCGAGCCCCTTGCCCGGGCCGTCGTCGGGGCCGGCGATGTACCCGTCGACAGACATCGTGATCGATGCGGTCACCTTCGGCATGTCGTCCTCCAGTCTGTGGTCGTACATGAGACCGCCCACACCGCGGCAACTCATCGCGCGGGCATGACGGATCCGGCGAACCGTGGCATTAATCCACGTGATGAGCAGCACGTACGAGCTTGCCGTGCAGAGCCGAGACGGGCAGCAGCGGGTGTACCACTACCTCGCCGACGCCGAGTTGCATCAAGGGTCGGTGATCGAGTTCAACGGCCGCCGCTGGCTGGTTGAGCGGGTCGACGGATCCCGCGCCGTCGCCGTGCCGGCGCGATACCGGCTGACGCTGCGGCACCCCGACGGCCATGAGGAGTCGGGCGCCCTGCGGCGGCAGCGCTCGGATGCGCCGGTACCGGGCCACCAGCTGACGACGATGGTTGGGCGCTCGCCGGTCAGCTGGACGGTGGTGGAGGAGCGGCTTGCGCGGGATGAGGATGGGCAGCCGTTCACGGAGTACGTTGCCGAACGAGACTACAGCGAGGTCGACTCGTTACCCGATCACGAGCTCGAGCACTCGATCGACCGTGATGAGTCCACACCGCCCGCCGTGGCACGGGCGCAGGCGACCGGCCTGTCGATCGAGCTGGTCTCGCTCGAGCCCGGCCACGCACCGGACTGGGACGAGGCGCGCCGGTTCCTCGACGCGCTGGTGCTGGAGGAGCTGGGAGACGACCTGCTCGAGCTCTGCGGCGTTGACTTCGACCACGACCGCCGCACCACCTGGCTCGACATCGCCCGCGGCCGTCTACGCGAGGATCTGGAGCGCTTCCGCGAGGACATCGAGACCGACCGTGACCAGATCGAGCAGTGGGAGTTCCGCGACGGCCGGGTGTTCGCCGCCGTCGGCGAGGAGGACGACGAGTACCGCCCCGACACCGGCTACGGATGGATGTGCCGGCTGGTCGACGGCGACGCGCTGGGCGCGGCCGGCTTCCGCCGCGTCCGCCAGGCGCAGCTGACGCCGTGATGGATCAGCTGCCGCGGATCCCGTAGACTGGATCGACTGACTGACTGTTCAGTCAGGATCCACGACGGAGCTGCCGATGAGCGTGACACGAGGGATGCCAACCCTGCCGGGACGCGACTACCACGCGCCGGAGATCTTCGAGCTCGAGCGCGAGCAGGTGTTCGCGCGCAGCTGGTTCTACGCCGGCCGCGCCGAGACGCTGCAGGAGCCCGGCGACTTCGTCACCGTTGACGTCGCCGGCGAGAGCGTGATCGTCCTGCGCGCCAAGGACGGCGGGCTGCACGCCTTCTACAACGTCTGCCGCCACCGCGGATCGCGCCTGTGCGAGCAGCCCTCCGGCCGCATGAAGGGCGCCGTCAAGTGCCCCTACCACGCCTGGAGCTACTCGTTCGACGGGCGGCTGATCGGCACGCCGATGGTGGACAGGGACGAGATCGACCGCGAGTCGCTCGGCCTCTGGCCGGTCGCCGTGGCCGTCTGGCAGGGCTTCCTCTTTCTCCACCTCGACCCCGACCCGGTGCCGCTCGAGGAGGCGCTTCGCGACCAGCACGAGCAGCCGCTGGCCATGGCCCGCTTCGGCCTCGACGGGCTGCGGATCGGCCACACCACGGTGAGCGAGGTCGAGGCCAACTGGAAGATCCTGATCGACAACTACAACGAGTGCCTGCACTGCCCCACCGTCCATCCGGAGCTGGTCGCCGTCGTCCCCACGTTCCGAACCGGGAACTCCTATGACGCCAGCCGAAGCGACGGCGGCGTGGAGCTTGCCGGCGGGGGCAACAGCTTCTCGGCGACCGGGCGATCGAGCCTTCCGGTGGCCGAGGGCCTGCGCGAGGCCGGCAGCTCGCTGTACGGCTGCACGGTCTATCCGAACATGTTCATCGACGTCACGGGCACCGGCGCCATCTCGACCGTCCTCCTGCCGCGGGGACCGGGTCACACCACCGTCGTCACCGAGTACCTGTTCGCTCCCGAAGTGATCGCGGCTGACGGCTTCGACCCGTCCGAGATCGTGGACTTCGTCGAGCTGGTCGCGCACCAGGACTACGAGGTCTGCGAGCGCGTGCAGCGGGGGATCCGGTCCCGCGCCTTCACCCACGGCGTGCTGGCCGAGAAGGACGAGCTGATCGGCGCCTTCAACAGCTGGTACCGGGGGATGCGCGAGGACGGCTGACGTCCGACCACGCGGGCGCCCGGAAAAGCTGAGATGATGGCGCGGTCGCCATCCCTCGAGCAGGAGATCAGCATGAAGACCATCCTGGTTGGCTACGACCAGACCGACCCGTCCGAGCGAGCGCTCGAACGCGCCCTCGAGCTGGGCAAGGCCTTCGAGGCGAAGATCCTGATCACGAGCGTGGCCCGGGTGATGGCCGACGCCGGCACCGGACGCAGCATGGGCGGCCTCGATCCCACGGACAGCCCGGAGGAGCATGCCGCGGAGATGCAGAGCGCGGCGGAGCGCGTCAAGACCGCCGGCCTGACGGCGGAGCTGGTGCGTGCGATCGGCGACCCTGCAGAGGCGATCGTGAAGGCGGCCGAGCAGTACGGCGCCGACCTGATCGTCGTCGGCGCGCGTGAGCGAGGCTGGATGCAGCGCATGCTCGACCACAGCGTCAGCCAGGACGTGGCCCGCCACGCGCGGTGCGACGTGCTGATCGTGCACTAGACGCCGCTCTGACAGAATCGGGGCATGCCGTCGATCCTCGACACGATCGGCAACACCCCGCTCGTCCGCCTGCAGCGCTGCGCGCCGGCGAACGGCGCGGAGCTCTGGGTGAAGCTCGAGTACCGCAACCCCACGGGCTCGATGAAGGACCGCATGGCACGGGCGATGGTCGAAGGCGCGGAGCGCGACGGCCTTATCTCCCCCGGCGACACGGTGGTCGAGTACACGGGCGGCAGCACCGGGCCGGCGCTGGCGATGGTCTGCCGGGCGAAGGGCTACCGGTGCCTGATCGTGATGGCGGACTGCTTCACGGAGGAGCGCTTTCAGCTGATCCGGTCGCTGGGCGGCGAGATCGAGGAAACGCGGTCGATCTACGGCCGGCCGAAGGTGACGGCGCAGGACATCGAGGCGATGGTCGAGCGAGCCGCGGAGCTGGCCGACCAGCCGGGGCACTACGGCACCGACCAGTTCCGCAACCCGTACATCATCCCGGATCACCGGGACCGTCTCGGCGGAGAGATCTGGGAGCAGACCGGCCGCCGCGTGACAGCCTTCTGCCACGGCATGGGCACAGCAAGCTCGCTGATGGGCGTGTCCGATGCGCTCCGTCCCCACGGCGTCTTCATCCAGGCCCTCGAGCCGGCCTCCTCGGCCGCCATCACAGGCGGTGAGCGCGGCCCGTTCCTGATCCAGGGCTGGACGGGCTTCGTGATGCCTCACTGGGACGCCGGGCGGGTCGACCATGTCGAGCCGATCGGCGACCAGGAGGCTGTCGAGATGACCCTGCGCCTCGCCCAGGAGGAGGGCATCTTTGCCGGCATCTCCACAGGTGCGAACGTGGTCGGCGCACACCGGTTGGCCGAGCGGCTCGGCCCGGACGCCGTGATCGTCACCCTCGCCGTCGACAGCGGGTTCAAGTACCTCAGCGTCGCCCCGTACGCCGGCTGATACGGCCGTCGGTGAACCGATCTCGGCTCACGCCCGAACCAGGTGCGACAAGGCGGCCAGACGCCGCCGTTTCGCTCCAGGAAGGGGTCGAGAGATGAGTGACATGGTCGATCGGACGCTGACCCG
>DATAHR010000129.1:0-13940 GCA_036263035.1 Gaiellales bacterium
CTGATGCGCCGGGCGCGGCTGCGGGCCCGCCGCTCGGCCGCCCCGCGCTCCTAGATGATTCATCGATATCTCTCGCGAGGCTGGCCGCTGCGAGAGGTTGGATGTTCGACACCGTTGGGGTGGCTACGGCTGCGAACCGTCGCCTCGCGGCGTCCTCGGTCGCGCCAATATTCCCGATATTGACGCTCCCTGCGTCCTTGCGAGGCTCGGTTCTCGCCGTCCAGGGCTGCACGGAGATATGAAGCAACCATCTAGTTTCTCACCAGCTCCCGCAGCTCCTCGAGCACCAGCCGCCGGATCTCTTCCCGCGCGAGCTCCGCCTCCAGCTTCGGCACCGGCGCGGCGACGGCCGGCTCGGGAGCCGCGCTCCACGGCTCGAGCCCGGCGAAGTCGCCGAACGCCTCGGACGGGTCGCTGGCGTACGCGATCCGCGTGAAGTTGACGAGGTGCCGCGGCTCGAGGTTCTCGCCCAGCGACGAGCGGCCGTAAAAGCCGGTGCCGATCGTCATCGTCGGCGCGAGGTTCGTGTCGAGGCCGGCCGAGCCGGTGCTGCCACCGACGTTGACGGCGACCCGCAGCACCCGCACGGCCGCGCCGTAGGCCATGATTGTCCGCGGGTCGTTGGAGTGGATCACCGCGGAGTGGCCGGCGCCGCCGATCCGCAGCATCGCCAGAGCAGCTGCGATGCCGCGCCCGGCATCGGGAACCTTCACCAGCCCGAGCAGCGGGAACAGCTTCTCGCGCGCCAGCGGCTCTTCGGGGACGACCAGCGGGAACGGCGCGACGAGCACCCTGGTCGTCGGCGGCACCCGGAGGCCTGCCTCCGCCGCGAGCACGGTCGCGTCCCTGCCGGCCAGCTCCACGCGCATGCGGCCGTCCGGGTAGAGCGCATCGCGCACGGCGGCCGCTCCATCCTCGTCGAGCACGTGGGCGTGATTGCGGCCGAGCTCGCGCACGAACGCGTCGTAGACGGGCTCCTCGACGATCGCGCACGACTCGTTGGTACACAGGATGGAGTTGTCGAACGCCTTCGACTCCGCCAGGTGGCGCGCCGCCTGGGCCGGGTCGGCCGTGCGGTCGACGAGGGCCGGAACGTTGCCCGGGCCGACGCCGATCGCCGGATTGCCCGACCGGTACGCGGCGCGCACCACGGCGGTGCCCCCGGTCGCCAGGATCACGTCGGTGGTCGTGTCCGACATCAGCGCCTCGATCAGGGGGATGGTCGGCTCCTCGACCACCTGGACGCAGCCGTCCGGCGCCCCGGCTCCCACGGCAGCGCGGGCGAGGTGCTGCACGGCGTCGACCGATACCTCACGCGCCAGCGGGTGCGGGCTGACGACCACGGCGTTGCGGGTCATCAGCGCGAGCAGCACCTTGAAGTAGACCGTGGCGATCGGGTTCGTGGACGGCGTCAGCGCGAGCACCACCCCGGCGGGGCGCGGGAGCTCCACGATCTTGTGCTCGGGATCGACGCGCGCGCTGACGTAGTCGTGGCCGCCGTACCAGTCGACGAGGCCCTGCGAGCAGGCCTCGTTCTTGCGGCGCTTGTGCTCGACCACGCCCATTCCGGTCTCCCGAACCGCCCACTCGGCATACCGTTCGGCGTTTCGGTATGCCTCGGCGGCCACCGCATCGACGATGCGGCGCGTCCGCTCGCGGTCGTAGCCGGCGAACGCGGTGGCGGCCCAGTGGGCCCGCTGCAGCATCATCCGGGCGCGCGGCGCGCCGGGGACCTCTGCCGGCCGCTCGCTCATGCCACCCCCGCCGGCATCCGGCCGCGGCGCAGCTCGGCGAGCGCCTGGCCGATCGAGATCTCCGTGCGATCGAGCGTTTCGTCCACGAGCTCGGGACCTTGCAGGATGCCCGGCTTGTACTGCAGGACGCGCGGGTCGAGCGTCGAGAAGATGGCCCAGACGCCGTTCTCGTAGAGGTGCTTCATGACCATCTTGGCGCCCTGCGGGTGGTCGAACTCGAGCCCCATGACGACGCCGTCCTGACGGATGCCGACGAACCAGTCCGGGTAGGCGGCCTGGATCGCCCGCAGGCCCTGTCCGAACCGGTCGGAGATGTAGTGCACCATCGAGCGCACCTCGGGGCGGCCGCAGATCTCGAGCACCTTCAGGCCGACGATGCATCCGAGCTCGGCACCGCCGCCGGTGGAGATGTGGCCGAAGCCGTCCTCCTTCAGCCAGGCGGAGCACTCCTCCGACACGACCACGCAGGCGATCGGATACATGCCGCCGGTGATGCCCTTGCCGATGACCATGATGTCAGGCTCGACACCGGCCTTCATGACGCCCCACATCTCGCCGGTGCGCATGAGACCGGTCTGCACCTCATCGGCGATGTAGAGGGCGCCGTAGCGCTCGCAGAGCCGCTTCACCGTCTGCAGGTAGCCGGGCTCGGGGAGCGGGAAGCCGTAGGTCGCGGGGATGGTCTCGAGCAGCACCGCGGCGACGTCGCCCCCGCGCAGGGCGTCCTCCATGGCGTTCAGGTCGTTGAAGGGGACGTGCACGAACTCTTCGGGGCGGTCGGCGAGGAAGAGCTTCGAGAAGCGGTCGTCGCCGGTGGCAACAGCGAGGCCGGTGTGGCCGTGGTAGCCCTTGAGGATGGAGACGATCTTGCGGCGTTGCCTGGTATGGCGAGCGGTCTTGATGGCGATGTCGGTCGCCTCTCCGCCGCCGGCCGCGTAGATGACGCGCCGCATGTTGGGCGGGCAGGTCTTGACCAGGGCCTCCGCCAGCGCGGTGCGCGCGAGCGCCGGGAAGTGATGGTTGCCGATGTCGAAGCGGGCCATCGCCTGCTCGAGCGTCGCGATCAGCTCGGGGTTGCGGTGGCCGAGGTTGTAGGTACCGCCGTTCAGGTGCAGGTCGATCAGCCGGCGGCCGGCCATGTCCCAGAAGAAGTAGCCCTCACGGCGGTCGATCACGAGGTCGACGCCCGCGTCCTGCCAGAAGTCCGTCTTGTCGGGATTCCAGAACTCGCGGGAACGGTTCAGGAAGTCGTCCTTGGACTCGTAGGCGAAGAAGCCGTAGTCGTAGCTGGGCGGCATCACCCCGAACGTACCGAATCACATACCAAATGTCAAATGTTTCGATTTGGTACCGCCATCCGGTTGATAGGTTTGGCGCGTGCCGGAGAGCGTGGATATCGCCATTGTCGGAGCGGGAATCGCCGGGCTGGCCACTGCCCATGCGCTCACGCGCGACGGGGCGGGGTCGGTCGCCCTCTTCGATCGGGCGTGGCCGGGATCCGGCGATTCGGGCAGGTCGTTCTCGATGGTGCGGCGCCACTACTCCAACGCTGTGGTGGCGCGGCTGGCCATGGCCGGGTCACGGACGATCATGAACTGGGCCGACGAGGTGGGCGTCGCGGATGCTGGGTTCGTGCGGTGCGGGTACCTGTGCACGGTGCCCGAGCGGCTGGTCGACGCCTGCAAGGGCAACGTCGAGATGCTGTCCGGCCTGGGCCTGGATACGAGCTACCTCGAGCCGGACGAGATCCCCGCGGTCGATCCGGAGCTGTCGCTGGAAGGGGTCGCCGGCGCCGCACACGAGCCGGAGGGCGGGTTCGCCGATGCGCAGAAGATGTGCCTGGGATGGTTCACGACGGCGGTGTCGCGAGGGCTGAAGCACCACCTGGGCACGACGGTGCGGCGAATCGTCGTCGAGGGCGGCCGCGCCACCGGCGTCGAGACGGATGAGGGCATCCATGGAGCGGAGCGGGTCGTGCTTGGGACAGGCGCGTGGGCGAACGACCTGCTCTCGCCGCTCGGGGCGGAGCTGCCGATCGAGCTGCGGCGGCTGCAGGTGGCGGTGCTGCGCACCGCGAACGGAGGGCCGCTGCCATCGGCGGTGGTGTCCGACGCGGTGAGCAACGTGGTCGTGCGGCCCGATCGGGGCCACCAGTTCTGCGCCGTTGCCTATGCGGGCGAGGACGTGCTCGAGCGGGCGGACGACTGCGACCACGGCCTCTCGCCCGGATACCTGGACGCCGTTCGGCGCGGTCTGGAGCAGCGATATCCGCGCCTGGCCCGGTTCGAGCTGGTGCGCGGCTTCGCGGGGCCGTACGACGTCACGCCCGACTGGAACCCGATGATCGGGCCGTGCCCGGGTGTCGAGGGGCTTTACGTCGCGGCAGGATGGAGCGGCCACGGGTTCAAGTTGTCGCCCGCTGTTGGAGAGGTCGTCGCGGCAGAGGTCACGGGGCGCACGCCGCCGATCGACGTGTCCGAGCTGCGCGTGGAGCGGTTCGCCGAGGGCCGTCTCCTCCGGCTCGCGTACGGGCCCGGCGCGCGGGCCTGATCACATGCGGTGCGAGAGCTTGTCGACCTCGTGGCGGATCTCGTCCTCGGTGATCGGGCGCCGTACGTAGACGTCCCAGGCGTTGAAGATCAGGCCGATCGCCCAGAGCCCGGAGAGCCAGAGCGGCCAGGGATAGCCCTTGCCGGTCAGGGCCCAGACGGCCCACACCAGTCCGTTGATGACGATGTAGGCGAACAGGTGGGTCTGGAACTCGCGGCGCTTTTTCAGCCGCCGGATGGCCACGCCGCGAAGGTCGTCCGCGGAAGCCCCGGCCACATCTTCGATGTCGTCTTCGTGTGTCATGGCATCACCGTCGCATGACGCGGATGCCAGGACATCGGGGCGGCCACCGGCGACCGGTGCGGGAAATCACAGACCCGTCACGACGGCCGACACTGCCTCTGAGGCGGTTCGTTACGGGGAGGTGACCGTGACTGTGACGCCGCCGGTGTAGGCCTGTTGCGGGTCGAGCGTGATCGTGTACGTGCCGGCGGCCCCGGTTGTCGCCGTGAACGTCGTCCCGCCCGTACCGAAGTATCTCGCCCCCACCAGCGTCGAGCCGTCCGGATTCTGCAGCGCCACCTTCGCCAGCGAGTAGGTGGACGCCGTCAGCTTCACCGTCAGCGCCTGACCCGCGGCCGCCGTGAACGTCACCGTCGCGTTCTGCCCAGGCACCGGCGTCGACACCACCGCGCCCGCTCCGCCGATGACCGTGCCCGGCGCCGGATCGGCCGGCACGTCGTACAGCGTCAGCCGCGCCTGGCCGGTGTACGTGCTCTGCGGGTCGACCACGATCTGGTACGTCCCCGTCGCCGGCAGGCTGCGCACGTCGACGAACCCGCCGCCCGTGCCAAAGAACTGTACCGGTGCCAGCGTCGATCCATCCGGGTTCAGGATCGAGACCTTGCCCTGGGCCATCGTTACCGAACCCAGGCTCAGGCTCACCCGGCGTCCGGCCGTCCCCGCAAACGTCGCAACCGCGTTCTGCCCCGGCGTGGTCGTCGCCAGCGTCACCGGCGCGCCGCCGGGCGTGATCGCCGCCGACGCGTCGGGAGGCACGTCGTAGATCGTCACCTGGGTCGACCCCGTAGCCGTCGTGTTCGGGTCGACCAGGACGGTGTACGTGCCGGCCACCGGCAGCGTCCGCGTGTCCACGAATCCGCCCCCGGTCACCATCAGCGTCTGCGAGCCCACTCCGGTGCCGTCCGGCTTGAGGATCGACACGTACGCCTGTTTGATCGTGTCGGACGTCAGCTGCACGCTCACCCGCTGCCCCGCCGACCCGGTGAACGTGATTCGGCCGTTCTGGCCGGGCGTGGTCAGGGACAAGCCCACTGCCGCGCCACCTGCGCTGCCAGCCACCAGCAGATCGGGCGGCACGGTGTAGAGATTCAGTGTTGTCGCCCCGGTATACGAACTGTTCGGGTTCACGAAGACGGTGTACGTGCCCGTCTGCGGCAGCGTCCGCACGTCGAGGAAGGTGCCGGCCGTGCCGAAGATGGCCTGCGAGCCGAGGGTCGTCCCGTCGGGGTTGAGGATCGACACATAGGCAGAGGAGATCGTGCTGCTCCCCACGCTGAGGCTGATCCGGCCACCCGCTGCACCGGAGAACGTCAGCCGTGCGTTCTGCCCCGGCGTCGCGATCGACACCCCGGTCGCCGATCCGTCGGCCGCGATCGGGCCGGTCACATCCGGTGGCACGTCGTACAGCGTCACCGTTGCCGATCCCGTATACGTCGAGTAGGGCGCCACCGTGATCGTGTACGTACCCGTCTGCGCCAGCGTGCGCGTGTCGACGAAGCCCCCTCCGGTCCCGAACATCGTCGACGACCCAAGCGACGTGCCGTCCGGGTTCCGGATCGAGATCGTCGCCAGCTTGATCGTCGCGTTGGTCACCGCCGCGCTGATCCGCTGGCCCGCCGTGCCGGCGAATGCCAGGATTGCCTTCTGGCCCACGGTCGGCATCGAGACCGTCACGGGCGCGCCGCCCGCGACGATCGTCTGCGGCACCGTCCCGGACACCGTCTCGGTCGACGTCGTGACCGCCGTCGCGCTGGCCTGGATCGTGACCGGGCCGGCGCTCGCGGGCAGATACGTGCCGGTGTACAGGCCGTCCCCCCGTGGCGTCAGATCGATCGGCGCGCCGTTGCCGGACGCCGAAACGGTGACCCCGGTGGGACTCGCGCACCTCGAGGCGATGACACGCACCGGGATCGCTTGCCCGGCGGCTGCCACAAAGCCCTGGCTCGGCGAGTCGATCCACACCTCGCCGTTCCCGGAGCAGTGAACCGCCGCAGACAGGTCGAGCCGTCCGCCGCTGGTCGTGTCTCCGGTCAGCGACGCGGTGGGGTCGGCCGTCTGCAGCAGCAGCGCCTTGGTGCCCATGGCACTCGCATCCGGGAACGCAGCCTTGACCAGCGCCGCTGCGCCCGCCACGAACGGCGTCGCCATCGACGTTCCGTCCTCGTACTGGTACCCGCCTCCCGGCCAGGTGGACAGGATGTTCTGGCCCGGCGCTCCGATGTCAACGCTGCCCTGGCCGTAGTCCGTGAACCAGGTCTCGTTGTCGTTCGATTCGGTCGCGGCGACGGAGATGACGTTCGGCAGGTCGTACGAGGCCGGGTAGTGCGGCGTCGTATCGTTGTTCTGGCCGTCGTTGCCTGCCGCGGCGACGAAGAGAACGCCGTGCTGATCGGCCTGCGCGATCGCGTCGTAGAGGGCCTGCGAGTACTCGGTGTCGCCCCAGGACGCGTTGATCACGTTCACCCCGGCGCTGATCCCGTAGAGGATGCCGCAGATCGCATCGGCCGTCGTCCCCGACCCGTCCGCACCGATGAACTTGATGGGCACGATGCCGACCTGCCAGTTCACGCCCGTCACACCGCGGCCGTTGTTCCCCGCAGCGCCCAGGATTCCGGACACGTGGGTGCCGTGGCCGTTGTCGTCGCTGGGGTCGTTCGAGCCTGCGAGGCAGTTCCAGCCGTGCACATCGTCCGCAAAGCCGTTGCCGTCGTCATCCACGCCGTTGGTGCCGCAGCCCGGACACGACTCCCCCGGGTTCGACCAGATGTTGGGCGCAAGGTCGGGGTGCACGAGGTCGACCCCCGTATCGAGAACGCCGACCTTGACGGCCCGTGAGCCGGTCGTCACGTCCCACGCCGATGGTGCGTGGATGTCGTCGCCGGCGGTGCCCGGGTAGAAGTTGACCGTCTGGCCGGTGTTCCGCAGGCCCCACTGGCTCGAGAAGCTCGGGTCGTTGGGCACGGCGTCGGTGTGCACGATGAAGTTCGGCTCCGCGAAGCGGACGGCATGCTGCGCGCGAAGCGCCGCGACGGCACGGCCGCGAGGCCCCGAGATGCCGACGAGCGCGACGTTGATCGGCCCGAACCGCCGAAGCACCTGTCCGCCGGCCGCGTGCACGGCGGCGGCCTGCGCCGCATGCGTCGAGTGCGGCCCGAACCCGACCAGCAGCTGCCCCGGCACGGCACCCGGCACCGCTTGGTGCGCCTTCGTGGGCGAGGGAGCCGTGTGACCTGCATAGGCTGGAGCCCCGCCCACGACGAGCAGGCAAAGCAGCGCCAGACCCAAAGCACGACCCCTCATATGCCGACTCTACAACGTGCTGGTGCGAAAAGCTACGAGCGTTCGGGGGATCTCCGATTCCCCCGCAGCACCGCCGCATATCGCGCCCGCGCCGCATCGTCGGTTCGCTCCTCGAGCGCCGCGGCCTCCGCGTCCCGCAGACGCACATACGCGGCAACGCGTGCGGCCGTCTCGGCCTCCGACCACCCGAGCTCCCGGCTCACCAGCGGGGCGATGTCGGCGGCCGCCGCCCGCCCCTGGTCGGGCACCTCGATGGCGATCCGCGTCCGGCGCGCGAGCACGTCGTCGAGGTCGCGGGCGCCCAGGTGCCGGACGGCATACACCGCCTCGGCCCGCAGATACCTCTCCGCACCCGCGATCGGGCGCGCCAGCTCAGGATCCTCACCGGCGAGCACGAGCGTCTCCTCCGCACAGCCGCCGTGCCGCCGGTGGAGCAGTGCGACGGGATCGCCGGCGCCGTCGGGGGCGGCTGGGGCCGCGCGCGCGCCCACGAGCGGCACGTCCGTCGTGCGGGACGATGGTCCGCCGCCGAGGTCGCGCACAGCTGCATCGACCGCATCGCGGGCCATCACGCGGTAGGTGGTGTACTTGCCGCCGGCGATCGCCGTCACTCCAGGCAACGGCTGAAACAGCCGGTGGCTGCGCGACAGCCGCGTCGTGTCGGCGCCGGAGCCGGACGCCACCAGCGGCCGCAGGCCCGCGAACACCCCGACGACGTCCGACGCCTCCAACGGCGTCCGAAGCACATCGTTGACCTTCGCGAGCACGTAATCCCGGTCGGCGCCGCTCGCGACGACATCGTCCGGTGAACCGGACCATGCGGTGTCCGTGTCGCCAAGCAGCCAGTGGCGGTCGCCCCAGGGAAGGGCGTGGAAGATGCTCTTCTCCGTTCGCAGGAAGATCCCCGGCCGGGCCGCGATCGCCTCGCGCGGCACCACCAGGTGAACGCCCTTGGAGGGCCGCAGCAGCGACGACGGGCGGCCGGTCAGGCGCTCGAGCACCCGGTCGGTTGCCACGCCGGCGGCGCAGACGACGTGCCTCGCGCGCAGCGTGTGCGCGCGGCCGGACTCGGTGTCGGTGAGCTCCAGACCCGTCACGCGGCCGTCGGGAGCCGTCGTCGCCCCCTCCGCCGACACCCGGGTGGCGATCGCGGCGCCATGCGCCGCCGCCGTCCGCGCCACGTACGCGGCAAACAGCGCGTCGTCCTCCTGGCAGTCATGGAACAGCACCGCGCCCGTGAGGCTGTCCGGGCGCAGGGCTGGTGCCGCACGGAGCGCCCGCGCCCTGGACAGATGCCGGGCCCGGGGGACGTGCCCGGCGCCTCCCATGGCGTCGTAGAGCATGACCCCCGCGCCGATGTAGGGCCGCTCCCAGTACCGATGGGTCAGCATGAAGAGCAGCGGCACCGGCCGCACGAGGTGCGGAGCGATGCGCGTGAGCAGCAGCCGGCGTTCGGTGAGGGCTTCCCTGACCAGCCCGAAATCGAGCATCTCCAGGTAGCGAAGCCCGCCGTGGATCAGCTTGCTGGAGCGGCTCGATGTTGAGCCGGCGATGTCGCCGGACTCGACCAGGGCCACCGACAGCCCGCGCGTGGCCGCATCGAGGGCGATGCCGACGCCGGTGATGCCTCCACCGACAACAGCCACGTCGAACCGCTCGGCCGCGAAGCGGTCGAGGGCGCGATCTCGAGCCTCGGGGCCGAGCGAGCCGGCCGTCACACGCCCACCGTCTCGCTGACGTGCACGTCCACCGCCCGGCGCCATCGCTCCCGTTCGCGCTCGCGGCCGGCAGGGTCAAGCCGCGGAGCGACGCTTCGAGCAACCGCGGGCGCCTGATCCTCGTCCGGCCGCAGGCCGGCGCCGGCCGCCGCGAGCGCGACGATGCCGCGTGCAGTCGCCTCCGGAGCCGACGACACCTCGAGCTCGATCCCCGACAGGTCGGCGATCGCCTGCACCAGGGCCTCGTCCGCGGCAAGCCCGCCGCCGACCCTCAGCACGTCGATGGCCACCCGCGCGTCCTGCGCATCCAGCGCATCGGCGACCTGGTGGGCGACGCCGGCCACCGCGGACTGGGAGAGGGCATCGCGCGTGGTGGTGCTGCCGGCCTCGAGCAGCGTGATGCGATCGGCGCCGTGCCAGTGCGGAGTGCCGAGGCCCGCCGGCGCCGGAACCAGCATGGGCAGCGGCCGGCTCCAGTCGGGCGCCGGCGACGGAGGCTCGCCCAGAAGCCCGAGGTCACGCAGCAAGCGGAGCGCGTTGCCTGCATTAGCACCGAACGCCTCCAGCGCGTAGGCCCGGCCGGCCGCGGCATCCCACGCAACCGTGGCCAGCACGCCGGGCGGTGCCGTCGGGCGGTCGGGCCCGACGTTCAGCCAGAGGAACGCGCCGGTGCCGAGCGTCAGGGCGGCCATCCGCGGCCTCGTGCACCCCTGGCCGTACAGCGCCGCCGGCTGATCGCCGAGCGTGGCCGCGATCGGCGCCTCGAAGCCGGCGACCTCGCCGTTCGTGAGGACGCCCGGGCGATCGGACGGTCGCAGCTCGGGCAGCATGGATCGAGGGACCCCGAACACCTCGCAGAGCGAGTCGCGCCAGCCCAGCGTGTCCAGATCGAGAAGGAGCGTACGGCACGCGTTGGACGGCTCCGTGACATGGGCCGATCCACCGCTGAGACGCCACGAGAGCCAGCAGGCGACGTCCCCGAACAGCAGCTGCCCCGACTGCGCGGACGCGAGCACGCCGGGCTCGTGCTCGAACAGCCACGCCAGCTTGACCGCCGAAAAGGTCGGCGCGAGCGGCAGGCCCGTCGCCGCCTCGATCGCGGCGGCGTGCTCCTCGAGGGCTCGAGCCGTCTCCTCCGCGCGCTGATCCTGCCAGCTGATCAATCCCGTGGCCGGATCGCCGCTCTCGGCGTCCCACAGGATGAACGTCTCGGTCTGCGTCGCGATGCCCACCGCGGCAACCGCCGGATCTCCCGCCGCCTCGAGCGCTTCGCGCATCGCCCCCAGCACGCCCCGGAGGACGTCCTCGGGGTCATGCTCCACCATGCCGGGGCCGGGGCGCAGCGTCGTCACCGGTGACGACGCCGACGCCAGCGTGCGCAGCTCCGCGTCGGCGACGATGCAGCGCGTGCTCGAGCTGCCCTGGTCGATGCCGATGATCACGCCGCCTGAGGCCCTGCCGTGCACACCTTCATGCTCGCATATGTCCCCGCGCCGGCCGCGACCTGGCTGAACCGGCAACCTTTCGCTGCAGTAGGATTCGGCCCCCAGAAACCGCCACAATCGGGAGGCCAAGCATGGCGATCGCGACCGCGCGAAGCGCGTTCATCAACGGCGAGTGGATTGCCGGCGACGGCGAGGAGATCGAGGTCCGAAGCCCCTACGACGGCTCCCTCGTGGGCAGCGTCCACGCCGCCACGCCGGCCGACATCGAGCGCGCAGTCGCGGCGGCCCGCGACGCGTTCCCCGCCTGGCGGAAGACCCCGCTGCGGGAGCGCGTGGAGCTCTGCCGAAGGGCCTTCGACCTCTGCATGGAGCGCAACGAGGAGATCTCCCAGCTGATCGCCCGCGAGGTCGGCAAGACCATCCGCGAGGCCCGCGAGGAGATGGAGGAGTTCACCGTCGACCACTTCCGCCGCGCCTCCGAGGACGCACTCCGCTACGCCGGCAAGGTGCTCCCCTCCACCCAGGAGTCGACCGGCACGAAGCGGATCATGGTGGTGCAGGAGCCGATCGGCGTCGTCGCCGCCGTGACACCGTGGAACTTCCCGGTCGATATCGCCGGCATCCCGATCGTCTACGGCCTCGCCATCGGCTGCACCACCGTCTGGAAGCCATCGGAGTTCTCACCCCTCTGCGCAGAGAAGTTCGTCGAGCTGCTGCACGACGCGGGGTTCCCGCCCGGCACCGTCAACCTCGTGCACGGCCGCGGCGACGCGGGCAAGGCGCTCGTCGAGCACCCCGACGTCGGCTGCGTCGTGTTCACCGGATCGGTCGAGACGGGCGAGGCGGTCGCGCGCGAGGCTGCGCTCAAGAACCGGGTGCTCGAGCTCGGCGGCAACGGCCCCCAGATCGTGCGCGCCGACGCCGACCTCGACAAGGCGGCCGACGCCGCGATCACCGGCTGCTTCTACCTCGCCGGCCAGTGCTGCACCGCCGCCGAGCGGATCCTCGTCCACAGCTCCGTCAAGGACGAGTTCATCGCGCGCCTCCGCGAGCGCGCCGAGGCGCTGACCGTCGGCGACCCGACCCAGGACGAGACCGACATGGGCCCGGTGCGCACCGCGGCGGTGCTGAACCGGACGAAGGAGCACATCGCCGAGGCCGTCGAGAAGGGCGCCACCGTGGTGCTGGGCGGCGGCGCCGACGGGCTGCTGCACGAGCCGACCATCATCGACGGCGTCACCAGCGACATGCGCATCGCCCAGGAGGAGACGTTCGGGCCCGTCGCCCCGATCATCACGTTCGAGGACGACGACCAGGCGCTTCGCATTGCCAACGAGACCGAGTACGGCCTCACCGCAGCCGTCTTCACCAACGACCTGCGGGCGGCATGGCGCTACGCGGAGGAGCTCCGCCACGGCACCGTGCACATCAACGAGACGACCAACTACTGGGATCAGCTCGCCCCGTTCGGCGGCGCG
The DNA here is from genome assembly GCA_036263035.1 of Gaiellales bacterium. Classification (GTDB taxonomy): domain Bacteria; phylum Actinomycetota; class Thermoleophilia; order Gaiellales; family JAICJC01; genus JAICYJ01. The sequence goes on from DATAHR010000129.1 coordinate 12,549, forward strand.
AAGAAGTCCGGATCAGGCCGCGAGCTGGCCGGCTGGATCTTCGACGCCATGACCGAGACGAAGCAGATCACCTGGGAGCTCGGCGAGTAGGAGCAGAGACGACAACGGGGGCCCGGCCGCCGGCCGGGCCCCCGTTCGCATGCGTGGGCTCAGTCGCCGGCGACTGCCGGAGCGGGTGTGCCCATGAGCTCGTAGACCGCCGGTGAGGGCGAATCGTGGCTCTCGTCCTTCCAGCTGAACTTCTTGCCGTGCTGGTGCTGGCCGATCACGTAGCCGGCCACGCCCGCCGCCAGGGCGAGCAGGCCGATGGTGATCGCCTCCGGCGCGTAGCCGCTGACATCCGTGCCCTTGATCAGGTACCCGGTGTACTTGATCCAGATCACGCCGAACACCGTCGCCACCAGGTTGATGATGAGACATGCCCACGCGATCGGGATCCAGGGCCGGCCCAGCTTGTAGGGCCGCGGCCAGTCGGGCCGGTCGCGCCGCAGCAGCAGCACGCCCGACAGGGCGAACACGTGCGAAAGCACGTAGCCGATGTTGCCCGCGACCAGGATGAACAGCAGGCTGGGCGCGAAGAACAGGAGGCAGATGTTGAGCACACAGTCGAGCGCCATCGCCCGGCCCGGCACGTGGAAGTGGTTCAGCCGGTCGAGCTGCCTCACCGTCAGCCCCTCGCGCGCCATGCCGAACAGCGCCCGCGAGCCGTCCATGGTGGCCGTGTTCATGGAGAGCAGCAGGCCCGCGCTCAGGAACACGACGAACAGGCCGCCGAGCGAGGTGCCGACGGTGTTGTCGAGCGCCGAGGTCAGGTAGGCGATGTAGCTCGTGTCATTGGCGATCGTCCCGGTGCCGAGCTCCGCCACGATCGTCAGCGGCAGCAGCAGGCACAGGAAGCAGTTGAGGATGCCCGCCGAGGCGAGTGCCTTGCGGGTGTCGTTCTTGGTGTCCACGAACTCCGGCGCGAACGTTGCCGGCGCCTCCGGGCCGTAGGAGGACCAGCCGATCACCCAGAACCAGACGATCAGCATCACCACCGTCTGGAAGTTGCTCGGCGTGCCGCCGTAGAACGACACCGACGCCGACACGAAGTCCTGGTTGAGCGCGTGGTTCTTGATGTCGCCGTTCAGGAACGGGATGATCGCCAGCGACAGCACCGGGATCAGCATCAGCGCGCCGGTCACGTAGCTGAACCACACGGCCGGGCGCATCCCGCGCACGTTGAAGATGAAGCACATGAGGATGCAGACCAGGCCGATCAGCCGGTAGCCGTAGACGTCGAAGAACCCGATGTGCCACGTGAACGTGGCGATCCAGTCCGTCGGCCAGAACCGCGTGATCAGCAGCGTGCCGATGATGCCGCCGTAGATGGCGAGCACGCTCGACCAGGCG
>DATAHR010000130.1:0-4488 GCA_036263035.1 Gaiellales bacterium
CTCTCCTGCGCCGTTCACCCACGACGACCTGCGCACGCTGCTGCTCCGGATGGCCGGCGCATCGGCGGAGCAGGTTGCGATCGAGATCGAGCATCAGCTGCGCGAGCGGCGCCGCGGCAGCCGCTGGGCCGACGACGTCGCGTATCTGGTCGCGCGCTGCACCGAGTAGGCCGCGGTGACTTGATCGGCGACGTGAGGTCGGCGCCAGGCGGGAGCACCAGCTATGTGCTTTCGACGTGAGCGCCCCCCGCCTCGTCGTCAGGGCGGTCCCCTGACGCGAGCCTCTCCAGCAGGTTGGGAACAAGGGAAAGGTCAGCCACCAAGCCGTCCATCGCCTGCTCGCGGTCGGCCGGGTCTCCACGCAGGATCGAGGAGGGGTGGACGGTGGCCAGCGTGGTGACGCCGTTCGGCCCGGGCAGCGGCTGCCCCCGCTGCTTGGTGACGCGGAAGCTGGGGCCGTGCACGCTGCTTGCCGCGACGCTGCCGAGCAGGACGAGCAGCAGCGGGTCGATCGCCTCGAGCTCCGCCAGCAGCCATGGCTGGCAGGCGGTGATCTCCGAGCGGCCGGGGCGCTGGTGGATGCGGCGCTTGCCGCGGGGCTGCCACTTGAAGTGCTTGACGGCGTTGGTGACATAGATCTGCTCGCGGGCGATGCCGGCGCGCTCGAGCGCCTCGTCGAGGACGCGGCCGGCGGGCCCGACGAACGGTCGGCCGGCGCGATCCTCCTGATCGCCCGGCTGCTCGCCGGCCATGACGACGCGTGCGTCGGCCGGTCCCTCGCCGAACACGGTCTGCGTGCCCAGCTTCCAGAGGTCGCAGAGGCGGCAGCCCGCCGCCTCCTCGCGAAGTGCGTTAAGCTCGGATGCGCCCACGGCTGCTGGGTACCCGGCCGGTATGGATCCAACACGATTGCGGCCGGCCGCCACGGGGTAGGAGGGTCGTGATGGAGACGGAATCCACAACCGGTAGCGAGACAGGCAATGGCCACCGGTCGATCGGCGAGCTGACGAAGGCGATCTCTCGCGACGCGACCGCGCTGGTCCGCGCCGAGGTGCAGCTGGCGAAGGACGAGATGGCCGCGAAGGCCAAGGAGTCGGCGGTCGGCGGCGGGATGCTTGCGGTCGCGGCCCTGTTCGGCGTCGCGGCGTTCGGCACGTTCGTGGCGATGGCGGTCGCGGCGCTGTCCACAGCGATGGCGACCTGGCTGGCCGCGCTGATCGTCGCGGTCGTCCTGCTCCTGATCGCAGCGGTCGTCGGCGCGATCGCCGTCCGCCGCCTGCGCCGGGCACAGCCGCCCGCGCCCACCGAGACGATCGAGTCAGCGAAGGAGGATGTCCAGTGGCTGAAACAACACGCGACATCAGAGCGCAGGTAGAGGAGGCGCGCGAGCGGCTGGCGGAGGACGTCCAGGCGCTGGCCTATCAGGCGAACGTGCCCAAGCGGATGAAGGAGCGGTTCGCACGGCGTGCGAACACGCGGAGGGCGAAGCTGCGTGAGGCCGTGTGGGAGATCCGGCACGGCTACCGGGCCGAGGGCGCGCGCAAGCTCGTGGATGCGGCGAAGGAGCCGGTGATTCTGGCGGCCGCAGCGGTGGCGGTGGGCGTGGCCGTGGCGCGCCGGGGGCAGTCGCATTCCGGCGCCGGCCACGCCGCATCGTCCAACGGCAGCTCGGCGAACGGCCATGCCATGCGGCCGGGCGACGTGATCGGGCTGGTCTCACGGCCGGCGCTGGTCGCGTTCATGCACTCGCGGCAGGCGAAGAAGGCCGGCCGCGCGCCTGGGCCGAAGCAGTTCCTAGCGTACACGGCCGTCGGCGCCGCGACGACGATCGCGACCAAGTGGGTGAACGACCGGATCGACCGCACGGCTCCGCCGCGCGTGTAGGTCAGGGCGGCGCGAGGACGCGCTGCGGGTCGTCGACGACGAGCGTCGTCGCCATCTTGTCCCAGAGCTCCTGGTTCTGGTCGTCCCAGAGCAGCCACAGATAGAGAACGGTGCCGATCACGGTGATGCCGGCGACGAGGCCGATCACGCCCTTGCAGATCACCTCGCGCAGTCCCATGCGGCCCCAGCCGACGACGGCCTGCGTGTCGCTGCGGATGACGCGCATGCCGAGCAGCTGCTTCCCGGGCGTCTGGCCGCGGGCCCAGACGATCAGGCTCCAGATCAGCCAGCCGATCAGCAGCGTCACCACGGCGAGGATGATGTCGAGCAGGTGGCCGCTGAGCCGGCGGAGCGGGGAGGAGAGCTTCACCGCGGGCGGCAGGTTGAGCGACGGGGCCGCCGACGACGAGGCCATCACGGCGGCGCCGCAGTTGCCGCAGAACCGGGCATCGCCGGCCAGCTCGGAACCACAGTTCGCGCAGTAGCTGATAGCGCCCTCCTCGAGTGCGGCCAGATCCTAAACCGCGGCCAGGTCGGCACCCGGCTCCGGTTACGCCGACATCACAACCCGTGCCAATTCCGTCACGCACCGCTCACGCCCGACGTTCGGGCTTTGACTCCAATAATTGGGGTAGGGAGCCGCATCGCTCAACCATGCGGCCAACCCGTCACGATTCCGTCACGCCGAGGTCACGCCCGACGTTCGGTCTTTGACTCCAATAATTGGGTTTGCGTGCGCGTGGATTGGCACGGGTCTGTGGGAGGTGTCACGGAAGCGTCACGCAGCTGATGCGGCTGCTGTTTGTAGCCGGGCGCTCAGCAGTCCGAGGACGGCGGCCTCCTGCCGCGTCAGACCGGACAGCTCGCCGCCGTTGATCTGCTCGGCCGCGTTCTCCGCCAGCACCGAGATCAGCGTGCCGTCCAGGTGCGCCTCGAAGACGTCGGGGTGCACGTAGCACGACCGGCACACCGCCGGCGTGTTCCCGAGCTTCTGCGCCACCGTTTCGACGGCTGCGACCACCTGCTTCGTCGCCTCCCGCTTGGACGCGAACGCGCCCAGGTCGTGCAGCGCCCAGGCCGCCAGCACCGTGCCCGTCCATGTCCGGAAGTCCTTCGCCGTGAAGTCGGCGCCCGAGATCTCGCGCAGGTAGTCGTTCACGTCGGCCGAGTCCACGTCGACGACCTCGCCGTCATCGTTGACGTAGGCGAACAGCTCCTGGCCGGGGAGGTCCTGGCAGCCCCGCACGACCCGGGCCACCCGCGGATCCTCGATCGAGATGTCGTGTTCCTTGCCGCTCTTGCCGCGGAACCGGAACGACAGCCTCGAACCCTCAACCTCAACGTGAGAATCACGGATGGTGGTGAGACCATACGAATCGTTCTCCCGCGCGTACTCGTCGTTCCCGACCCTGATCGTGGTCTCGTCCAGCAGTCGCACCACGGCGGCCAGCACCCGCTCCCGCGACAGCGTCGTCCGCGACAGGTGCTTCGTCACCTCGCGCCTGATCCGCGGCAGCGCCTCGCCGAACGCCAGCATCCGGTGGTACTTCGTCTCGTCCCGCACCTCCCGCCATCGCGGGTGGTACCGGTACTGCTTACGCCCCCGCGCGTCGCGGCCGGTCGCCTGCAGGTGCCCGTTCGCCGACCGGCAGATCCACACCTCCGTCCACGCCGGCGGGATCGCCAGCGTCCGGATCCGCTCCAGCGTCTCCTCGTCCCGCACCGTCGATCCGTCCGGCGCGATGTACTGGAACCCCTTGCCGCGCTTGCGCCGCCGGATCCCCGGCCGCCGGTCGCTCACGTACCGCAGCCCTGCCGCCTTCGCCGACTCCCGCGGGTCGACCGTCGGCTCGATGCCGCCCGGCGCTTCCACCGCAACCGCCACGCTAGGCTCCGGACCCCCGCGCCGCGCGGCGCTCGCGCTGCGGGTCCACCGTGTAGCGCGGGTCCTGCGCGCTGTCGAAGCCGGCGTTGAACACCGCGAACCGCTCCAGCGCCGCCCCCGCCAGCAGCAGCCCGGCGCCGGCCCGCCGCACCAGCCCCTTGCCCGCCGCCGTCGCGACCACGCCCAGTGCCGTCGATGCCTTCGACGCCCGCATGTACCGCCCGGTCTTCCCCCTGTGGTACGGCTCGCCCACCATCCCGAGCCGCTTCTCCATCAGCTGCGCGAGCCCCAGCCCGGCGACCCCGCCCAGCACGGCCAGCCGCCGCGCCGGCCCCGTCGACCCCTCGTGCCCGAGCAGCACCGCCGCCGCACCCGCGCTCGCGCAGGACGACGCCGCGAACACCGCCGGCAGCTCCCGGCGCGCCTCGTGCCACACCGGCACCGCCGTGTCGGACACGAGCGCCGCCGTGTACGTCGAGAGCGCCGGTCCAAGCAGCCCCGCCGCCGCCTGTGACGTCACCCGCACCTTCGGCATCACGCCGAACACCTCGCAGGCCGCCGCCACGCTCTGCGCGCCGCCGCTCGCCGCGAGGATCCACGACCCCACGCTCATCGGCGACGTCGGCTTGAACATCCGCAGCATGTAGAGGAACCGCTCGGGCCGCCCCAGATCCTTGATCAGGAGCGCCGGGCTCGCGTTCACCGCCGCCGCCGCGATC
>DATAHR010000131.1:0-4063 GCA_036263035.1 Gaiellales bacterium
TCACCCATTACGGGGGGTCCTTCTGTGACGACTCCCAGGACACTTGGCGGGTCAACCCGGCGACGCACGCCACCCACTTTGTGATCAGGAACGCGATCGAGGCTGACCCCGGGCCGGCAGCAGGGGCGCTCGCGTACATCAACGCCTACAAGGATCCCAACACCTGCGACTACCTCACCGGGGTCTCGATCGCCGGGATCGGCGGCGCGAACGCGCACACCGTGACAGCGCCGCGCAGCACGACGCCCTCCGACGGCTTCGTCGTGTTCTCGCCGACCGGCACCCTGCTCGCGTTCCAGCGGGGCAGCTACGTGATGATCATCAGGCCGAACGGCACGGGACTTCGTCGCCTCACGCTCGGCCAGAATCCATCGTGGCAGCCGGCCCCCTAACTGTATGGAGTCTGTGAGGCCCGTTGCCAAGCGGTAAAACCCCCCGTACCCTCGCAGAGTGATTACGGGGCTGCTGTACGAAGCGTCACGCACCGCAGGGGCTGCGATGGTCTTCTCCGGCCTCTGCTGCCTGGTCACCGGAATGATGGCGTTTCTCACCAGCCACATGCCGGGCGACCCTCGCAGCGCGGGGGCGTTTCGGCTGTCCCGGGTGATGGCGCTGCTGGGCGGCGTGGCCGCCGTGACCGGCGGGCTGACGGGGGTGCCGTACCACTGGCTGGTCGGCGACATCGACCTGCAGACGTTCCTCGTCGTCGAGGCCGGCCTCGTCGTCGTGGCCGCCGTCTGGGCCGCGGCCACGCTGCGCCTGCTCCAGCGCGGCCGCAAGCTGCGCTCGCGTTAGGCCGCTTTAGGCCGCTTTAGGCCGCCTCCCGCCGCTGGGCCGACAGCCAGTCCGCGATCGCGCCCTCCGTCGGCTGCAGCACCGGGTTCCCCGCGGCCGCTGCCAGCCGGGCTCCGCCCGCGTCGGCGCCGTGCAGCCGGACGAAGCCGGTGACGGCGGCGTGCACCGAGGCCTCGAGCCCCGGCTGGTAGGGCTGCACGACGATGGTGATGTCCGCGCCCGCCTCGAGGTCGGCGCCGGCCGCCACCGCCGCGGCCATGACCCGGGAGGCGAGCTCCTCGCCTCCGCCGTGCACCCTGCGGTCCCCGAGCAGGTAGAGGCAGGCGTCGTCCCCGGGCGCCGTGGCTGACGTCCACGCTGCCAGCAGGTCGCCGAGCCGGTCCGAACTGCGCCACGCCGGCGTCGCCAGCAGCCGGTTCGCCGCGTTGCCCTCGAGCCGGAACGGCACGATGTCGGGCCTCGCCGACCGCGGTGGGGAGGCGGCGATCGCGCTGACCCGCTCGGCGTAGCGCCGGGCGACCGCATCCCACCCGAACGGCGCGGCCGCCTTGACGGCGGCGGCACCTCGTGTGCGGCGCCCTGCGGCGTCGCCCTCGGCCTCGACCAGAAGACCGCGAAGGGCGGCGACGTCGGGTTCGAGCGTGAACGGCGTGCTCGCGGTGACCCACTCGTCCACCCGGTTCACCGCCTTGTACGCGCGGCGGGCCGGCACCCGCCAGCATGCTTCGTCGGGGACGAACTCATCGGTCGGCCCGCCGGCCGGCACGATCACCGGCAGCCCGCTCGCCATCGCCTCCAGTGCCGGCATGCAGAAGCCCTCGCCCCGGTAGGGGAGCACCATCACGTCGCAGGAGCGGTACAGCGCCGCCATCTCGTCGTCGGACAGGTCGCCGTGCAGATAGACGATCCGTGGCAGCGTGCCCTCCCGCGCGTACTGCTCGAGCCGCGTTCGGTCGGCGCCGGGATAGATGGTGTCGGCGCCGAAGTCCTTGATCACCAGCGTCACGTCGTCCCGGCCCTGGAACGCGTCCAGGTAGGCGGCGAGCAGGAGATCAGGCCCCTTTCGCTCGATCAGGCCACCGACGAAGAGGAAGCGGGTTCCGGTCGGCGCGTCGAGTGGGAGCTTCGGGCCGTCCGGCCGGAACAGCTCGAGGTCGACGCCGTTCGGCACCACCTGGATGCGGTCGGGATCGACGCCGCCCGAGACGTACATCTGCCGGACGTACTCGCTCGGCACCCAGATCTCGTCCACGTTGCTGCGGATCGGTTCCACCCACTCCTGCGGGATGGCACCGAACTCCCACGGCTGGATGACGGCCAGCCGGGCGGATGACGGGCCGAAGTCGTACGGCCACTGATGGCGCACCTCGACCTCGGCAGGGTGCTGCAGCGCGGAGTCGATCGATTCCCCGCTGCGGAGCACGCGCTCGAGCGCGAAGCGCGGATCGGGCTCGAGCCGTGCGCACACCTCACGGTTGATACCGGCCAGGCTGGTCTTGCGCAGCTGGTCGCCGCGCCAGCGCACGGTGATCGGCGGAGCCGGGCTCGTCACGGCGGCGGGCCGCTCGCCCCGGTAGATCCGCTCCAGCTCGTCGACGTACGCGGCGAACTCCCGCGGAGGCTCGATCCCCGCCTGCAGCCGCTCGAGCAGTCCCGGCTCGGACGCCAACCGGTCGAGCGACGCGGCCAGATCGTCGGCATCGCGGCCGTCGAACAGGAGCCCGTCGACGCCGTCACGGACGAAGTCCGGGATGCCGCCCATCCGGGACGCCAGCACCGGCACCCCGCCGGCCATGCACTCGGCGACGACCAGCGGCGCGCAGTCCCACCAGAGCGAGGGGACGACCGCGACGTCGACACCGGCCAGCCGCTCGACCAGCTGCTCGTGTGAGAACGCGCCGCACAGCTCGACCACCCCGCGCTGGTCGAGCGAGCGCAGGTGCTGGTCGAAGGCCTCCGGCGCATCGCCGTGGATCTGCACCCGTACCTCGGCGTCGCACCGCTGGGCCGCCTCGATCAGCAGGCTGGGGCCCTTGTGCGGATAGGCCGACCCGAAGAAGCCGACGGTGAGCGTCTCGCCCGCCCTGCCGGGCTGCCGGCCTGCCCCGAGCGCATCCCAGATCGCCTGCTCCTGGGGCATCGCCTGGCGCACCACGTCGATCATCTCTTCGGGGTAGCCGTTGGTGACAAGCGTCCGCTTCATTGCCTGCGACACCGCCAGGATCGAGGTCAGGCCGCGCTCGAAGCGGCTGCGGATCTCGGTCAGGCGCTGCCGGTAGCCGCGCCGATCGGGGCTGCCGACGCAGGCGGCGCAGGCGCTGCCGTCGCCGGGCCCGTGGCACAGCTCGAGCCGTTCGGTGTAGAGGTAGGCGCGCGGGCAGATCGGCCAGTAGTTGTGCGTCGAGTAGTGGGCCGGGATGCCGCGCTCGGCGATCTCGTCCAGCAGTGCCGCGCCCAGGTTGTGGAGGTTGTGGACGTGAACGACGTCGGGCCGGTGACGGTCGAGAGCCTCGGCGAAGGCGGCCGTGATGGGCTGGTCATCGATCTCGCGCTGGGGGTTGCCGAGGTCGAACAGCCCGTGCGGGCGGTTGTGGACGCCGATCAGGCGGACACCGTCCTCGTACCAGCGCCGCACCGCGTAGGGCGGCGCGTCCGGCAGCCGCGGCACGGCGGCGTGGAAGACGGTCACGTCCCATCCGCGCCGGGCCAGCTCCTGCGACAGGTGACGGGGCACGATGGTGCCGCCGCCGCTGTCGTTGTAGCCGAAGGAGGTCAGCATGATCCGCGGACGCCCGTCGAGCGCCTCGTCGCGGAGCGACCGCGCCAGAGCGGGCAGCGGCAGCGCCCGCTCCTCGAGCAGATCGGCCAGGCGCAGGCGTGCGATTCGCTCGTCCCCGCCTGCCTCGGGCACCAGCGTCGCGGCGCCGAGCCGGTGGACGGCGGCGGCCATGGCCCGCTCCACCTCCTCGACCTCGAGCGCCCGGTTGTCCTCGTGCGAGCCCGAATCCTCATGCCTGCGGAACCGCACGACCGGGCCGCCGGTCGTGTGCCGGAACCGCATCTGCGGTGCCGCCCGCAGCCAGAGGTCGAGGTCGGCGGCGATCCGGTAGCCCTCGCTGTAGGGCCCGAGCTGCTCGAAGACCCGGCGGTGGATGGTGGTCGACGGCCAAACCAGAAGGTTGTGGTGGCGGATCAGCACATGCAGCAGCTGGTCGGGCCCCAGCTCCGAGGCGGCCCAGCTGCCGATTGGACGCCCGGCCGCGTCGAT
>DATAHR010000132.1:0-7580 GCA_036263035.1 Gaiellales bacterium
GGCCCCGTCCAATACCCGGGTGACAGGATCAGTGACGAGCCGTCCGCCGGTGATGCGGGCGACCTCCTCACCGAATCCGTGCGGGATGATCGCGTCCTCGTCCCCGTGCATCACGAGCACAGGACATCGCAGGCGGCTGCACAACTCGCGCGTCCGCTCCTCCGACATCCCCGTGGCGCCCTCGGCCGTGATCAGCGTCTCGGGATCGGTCTCCAGCGCCCACCCGATGCAGTCCTCGATCGCCTTGGTCGAGTGCGGCTCGGTGAAGACCTGCTCGAAGAAGAACTGGAGGAAGCCGGGATAGTCGCGCCGCCAGGAGTGGGCGTTGTACCTCGCCCACCCCTCGTCGACGCCGAGATCCTCGTCGAACGGGCCGGGCGCCGTGCGCTCCGGCGGCCGTGGCACCCCGACGCGCACCGCGGGCGCGATCAGCACCAGGCCGGCAACCCGCTCGGGGTGCTCGCCGGCCAGAATCAGCCCGCGCTGGCCCCCGAGCGACACGCCGACCACCACCGCCCGGTCGACCCGGCACTCGTCCATCACCGCGAGGGCGTCCGCTGCGAACTCGTCCTCGAGGTACGCGGCCGACTCGGTCGGCCGGTCGGAGCCGCCGTTGCCCCGCCCGTCGAACGTGATCACCTGATGGCGGCGCGCGAAGTCGGGGATCTGCATCTTCCACACACGGGAGTGCACCACCGACCACGTCGGCAGGAACAGCACGGCCGGCTCCCCGGCGCCGTAGGACTCCCAGTGGATCCGCACCCCGCCTCGATCGAGCAGCCCTTCGCGGTCCGGATACCGGGCGCGGGTCTGCTCGACCGGGCGGGGTGCGGTGATGCTGCTCATCCTGCCGGAGCTACGGCCTCGCCTCGAAGACCAGGTTGAACGGCGTCTCGGCCGCCCGGCGGAACCGGGTGAAGCCGGCCTTCTCGACGACGTCACGGATCCGCGCCTCGCCGGCCTGGGCGCCGAGCGCGAGCCCGACCTCCTGCGACAGCGACGCCGGCGTGCAGAGCAGCGTCGAGAATGAGTAGTACGCACGACCGACCGGATTCAGGTTGTCCTCGATGCGGTCGCCGGCGAACGGCTCGACGATCAGCCACGTGCCGTCGTCGGCCAGGGACTGGCGGACGTGGCGGGCGGCGCCGACGGGATCTCCCATGTCGTGCAGGCAGTCGAACATCGTGACCAGGTCGTAGTCGCGGCCAGGATACGCCGCCGCCGGGGACGCGTCGAATGTCGCTCGGTCGGCGATGCCCGCCTCCTGGGCCCGCTGCCGGGCGGTCTCGATGCCCTCGCGGTGGTAGTCGAACCCGGTGAAGGACGAGTTCGGGAACGCCTGCGCCATCAAGATGGTGGAGGCACCGTGGCCGCAGCCCACATCTGCCACGCGCGCTCCCCGCTCGAGCTTGTCGATCACGCCGTCCAGCGCCGGCAGCCAGGCGCTGATCAGATTGGCGTTGTAGCCGGGGCGGAAGAAACGCTCGCAGCCCTCGTGCACGTCGTGCACGTGCTCGTGCCAGCCGACGCCCTGGCCGCTGCGGGCAGCCTCGACGATGTGCGGCGAATCGTGCACGGAGCCGAGCGCGATCTGGAAGAAGCCGGGCAGGTAGGCCGGGCTGTCCTCCTGGGTGAGCGCGACCGCCTGCTCCGGCGGCAGCGTGTAGCGGCCGGTCTCCGGGTCGTACTCGACGTAGCCGCCCGCCGCCTGCGCGTTCAGCCACTCGCGGACATAGCGCTCGGCGGTGTCGGTGCGCTCGGCCAGCTCGGCCGGCGTGATCGGGCCGGCGCCGGCCATCGCCCGGTAGAGCCCGAGCCGGTCGCCCATCACGACCAGCGCGGTGTTGAGGGTGGCGCCAACCTCCTCCACCGCCTTGAAGACGAAGCCGTGGAGCTTGTCGATGTCCAGCGGCCGCTCTTCGATCGTTGCCATGTGAACCCCTCCTGGGTCGTTGACGATCCCGACGGTATGAGCCGTGCGAGCCGCTCGCCTCAGGGGGGCCCCCTGGTCCTGCAAGACTTGGCCGATGCTGGTCGGCCGCGAGCGTGAGCAGGGGGTGATCGCAGAGCTGCTGAGCGGCGCTCGCGATGGCCGCAGCGGCGTGCTCGCGCTGGTCGGCGAGGTGGGCATCGGGAAGTCGACGCTGCTCGAGTGGGCGGCGGCGCAGGCCGGCGACATGGCGATCCTGCGCGCGCGCGGCGTGCAATCGGAGGCGCACATCCCGTTCGCGGGGCTGTTCGACCTGCTTCGGCCGGCACTGGACAGCCTGGACGAGCTACCCCGGCCGCAGGCCGCGGCGCTGGAGGGAGCGCTGGCGCTTCGCCCCGGCGGCACGCGCGACCGCCTCGCCGTCGGCGCTGCCACGCTCAGCCTGCTGGCAGCGCACGCCGAGCGACGACCGGTCACCGTCCTCGTCGACGACGCGCAGTGGCTGGACGGGTCGACCGCGGACGCGTTGCGATTCGCGCTGCGACGTCTGCTGGCTGATCCGATCGCCGTGCTGCTGACGGTGCGAAGCGGTCTGCCCTCGCTCGTGGACGACGCGGATCTGCCCGTGCTGGTGCTCGAGGGACTGGACGCGGCGGCGACCGCCGAGCTGCTGGCCGCCCGCGCGCCAACGGTCGACGCGGGCGCCGCCGTCCGGCTGCATCAGGAGACGGGCGGCAACCCGCTGGCGCTGGTCGAGCTGGTCCGGGATGCGGGAGCCGCCGCCCCCTTGGGCGCGCCGGTGCCGGTGCCCGCGCCGGCCTCCCTGACCGCGGCCTACGTTGCCCGCGCTGACGCGCTGCCGGAGGCGGCGCAGCGCATGCTGCTGCTGGCTGCTGCCAGCGACCGCGGCGAGGCCGATGTGCTGGCACGAGCCGCGGCCGGCATGGGGTCGGCGCTCGAGGACATCGCTCCAGCCGAGGCGGCGGGGCTGGTCCTCCTTGAGGGCGGACGCCTCCGGTTCAGCCATCCGCTCGTCCGCTCGGCTGTCTACGGCGCCGCCACTCCCGACCGGCGGCGGGAGGTGCACCACGCGCTGGCTGGCGCGCTGCCGGATGCGGACGATGATCGCCGCGCGTGGCACATGGCGCTGGCCGCCACGGGCGTCGACGCTGCGGCCAGCTCCGCTCTCGAAGGCGCGGCGGAGCGGGCACACCGCCGCAGCGCCCACGCCGTTGCCTCCCACGCCTACGAACGCGCCGCCGGCCTTTCGCCCGACGCTTCACGTCGTGGGCGCCTGCTGCTCTCGGCTGCCGAGAGCGCCTGGCTGGCCGGCGGCACGGACCGGGCCCTGGCGCTGCTCGACGAGGTACCCCCGGACGGTGCGTCCGACGGCCTGCGGCCCCGGCTCGACTCGCTGCGAGGCCACATCCGCCTGTACTGCGGTCCCGTCGACCAGGCCCGATCACTGCTCTTCGAGGCGGCGGAGCGTGCCGCACCGTCCTCACCGACGCAGGCGGTGGTCATGCTCGGTGAGGCAACGGCCGCAGCCTTTTACGCGGCCAACCCGCAGGCCGCTCAGGCGTGCGCGGAGTTTGCGCGGCGCCTCGCTCGCGACACCGACGAGCTGCTCGCCCGTTTCTTCGCCGATCTGATCTCCGGGATGGCGGACGTCTTCGCCGGAAATGGCGAGCAGGGCATGGAGTTGATCCGCAGGGCAGTCCAGCTGATGGACGACTCCGGCCAGCTTCCGGACGATCCCCGGCTGCTCTCGTGGGCCGCGATGGGGCCGCTGTGGCTGCGCGAGGTCGGGGCGGGAGAGCACCTGATCGAGCGCGCGCTGGCCACGGCCCGCGCGACCGGTGCGGTCGGGGTGCTGCCGACAATTCTGCTGCACGTCGGTATCGACGAGGCCGCCGGCGACCGTTGGGCACAGGCGCGGGCGACGTTCGACGAGGCGATCCGGCTGGGCCGCGAGATGGGCGTGCGCACGCCGCTGGCCGGCTCGCTCGCCCGGCTGGCGTTGGTCGAGGCTCGCGCGGGCAGCGAGGCGGCGGCCCGAGCACATGCCGAGGAGGCGCTCGAGATCGCCGGCGACTTGGGAACTCACCTGTACACCATCTGGGCGCTGATGGCCCTGGGCGATCTCGAGCTCGGCCGGGGAGATCTTGGCGCCGCGCTGGAGACGTTCCATCGCTTCGAGCAGACCCTGCGCGAGCATGGCATCGCCGACGCGGATCTGTCGCCGGCGCCCGAGCTGGTGGAGCTGCACCTGCGCGCGGGCGATCGGGAGCGCGCCGAACAGGCGGCCGCACCGTTCATCACGCTCGCCGAGGTCAAGGGGCAGCCATGGGCGCGCGCGCGGGCGGCACGCTGCACCGCGCTGCTCGGCGGAGACGACGAGCTCGATGCGGCGTTCGGCACGGCGTTGGAGCTGCATGCGCGCACGCATGACGTCTTCGAGACGGCGCGCACGCAGCTGGCCTACGGCTCGCGGCTGCGGCGGGCCGGGCGGCGCCAGCAGGCACGGGAGCAGCTGCGGGCGGCGCTGGCAACGTTCGAGCGGCTGGGCGCGGAGCCGTGGGTCGACCAGGCCGACCACGAGCTGCGCGCGACGGGCGAGACGGCGCGGCGGCGTGATGCGAGCACGCTCGACGACCTGACGCCGCAGGAGCTGCGGGTGGCGGTGCTCCTCGCCGGCGGGCGCACGACGCGCGAGGCGGCGGCGGAGCTGTTCCTCAGCCCGAAGACCGTGGAGTACCACCTGCGAAACGCGTACAGGAAGCTGGGCGTGCGATCGCGGGAGGAGCTGGCCGAGGCTCTGGAAGGCAGGCGAGAACCGGAGTCAGCCTGAAGGCCGACTCTCGACCGACCCCGGCGCCACCAACCCCGACTCGTACGCGTAGATCACCGCCTGCACCCGGTCGCGCAGCCCGAGCTTGCGCAGGATGTGAGCCACATGCGTCTTGGCCGTCGCCTCGCTGATCACCAGCCGCTCGCAGATCTCCGGGTTCGACATCCCCCGCACCATCAGCGCAAGCACCTCCTGCTCGCGTGCGGTCAGCTCGGCCACCGCCGCCGGCGGTTCGGGCGCCGGCGCCTGCGGGCCGCGCGCGAACTCCTCGATCACCGCACGCGTCACCGCCGGCGCCAGCAGCGCATCGCCGCTCGCGACGATGCGAACCGCCGCGACGATCTCCTCCGGCGGCGCGTCCTTCAGCATGAACCCGCTCGCACCGGCCCGCAGCGCGTCGTACACGTACCCGTCCAGCCCGAAGGTGGTCAGGATCATCACCCGCGCTCCCGGCGCGGACGTGACGATCCGGCGGGTGGCCTCGATGCCGTCGAGCACCGGCATCCGCACGTCCATCAGCACGACGTCGGGCCGCAGCCGGGCTGCTTCCGTCACCGCCTGATCCCCGTTCTCGGCCTCCCCGACGACCGTCATGTCGCCCTCGGCCTCGAGGATCTTGCGCAGTCCGACGCGGACGAGCGACTGGTCGTCGACCAGCAGCAGGCTCGTCATGTCACCGGCAGGGACACCCGCACGGTGAACCCGCCCCCCTCGCCGCTGCCCGCGCTGAACCTGCCGCCGTAAAGGGCGACGCGCTCGCGCATCCCGACCAGCCCGTGGCCGCCGGCGGCGGCCGCTCCTCCGGCTCCGTCGTCGCTGACCTCGATCTCGATCGACTCCGGCCGGTAGCGGATCGCCACTCGCGCGTGCGCGTCGCCCGCGTACTTGAGCGCGTTCGTCAGCGCCTCCTGCACGATCCGGTAGGCCGAGAGCTCGACCCCGGCGGGCAGGTCGCGCTGCTCGCCGTCGATCTCGAGCTCCACGGGCAGCCCCGCCTCGCGCACCTGGCCGATCAGCATGGGCACGTCGCGTAGTCGAGGCTGCGGCGCGAGCGGATCTTCCTCCTCGGAACGGAGCATGCCGAGCAGCCGCCGGGTCTCATGCAGCGCACTTCGTCCGGTGCGCTCGATCGTCTCGAGCACCTCCCGGGAGGCGTCCGACTCGTCCATCACACGCCGCTCGGCACCGGCCTGCAGCACGATCATCGAGACGTGGTGGGCGATCACATCGTGCAGCTCACGCGCGATCCGTGCCCGCTCCTCGACCACCGCCTCGCGGCTGGCGAGCTCGCGCTCCCGCTCGGCCATCTGCATGCGACGCTCGCGGTCACCGACGAGGCGGTGGACGAGCAGAAGGATCACCGTCGAGACCACGACGAACTGGACGGTGCTCTTGTAGTCGTGCGGGTGCGCCGCGATCGTCAGAAGGCCGCCCGCCCCGATCGCAACGAGCCCGATCGCGAACCAGCGAGGACGCGACCACACGGCGAAGGCATACATGCAGCACATCCAGGCGAGCCCGTAGCTGATCAGGGACGGCGGCCCCCAGACGCCCGCGATCACGTCGCCGAGCAGGCCGGCGCCGATGCCGACCGCCTCCGGGTAGCGCCGACGCACGGCCACGGCGACGGTGATCAGCGAGCAGAACACGGCGGTGGGCCAGGGATGATCGACCGGCCCGGTCACCCACACCTCGAACTGAAGCAGCACCGTGAAGAAGCCGGCCAGCGCCCAATCGAGGCGCTCTGCGTCGACGCGGGCAAAGCCAAGGCGGATGGTGCGGGCGCTCATGACCTCCACCATAGAGCCCGCCTTGCGGCCTGTCATCGGCCGACCGGCTGATCGCGGCCGCCGCCCAAGATCAGTCGATGGGATGAGCGAAAGATCGGGCGATCCGGCGACGACGCGGCGGACGGCGGCTCGTAGCGTGGTCTGCGTCAACCGACCGAGGAGGGTTTCGATGCAGATCTTCAACAAGACGATGGGGCGGGTGCTGGTAACGGCGCTGGTGGCCGGCGCCGTGGCGGCGGCACTGGGCGGCGTCTCGCTCGCTCGTGCCGGGAGCGGCGACGTCACGCTGACGCTGACCGAGGTGCAGACCCGCGCGACCTTTGTGAACGTCACGCACACGCAGCAGGGTGGCCCCGGCGACCAGGTGATGATCCTCTCCGCGCTGAAGAACGCGAACGGCACGCGGATCGGCTACAGCAGCGTCGTCTGCGAGATCGTGCTGGGGGGCAAGCTGCACTGCACCGGCATCTACCATCTGCCCGGCGGCACGTTGGTCGGCACAGCGGTGGCACCGCTGAGCGAGACCAGCACCGCCCCGGTGCACATCGCGCTCACCGGCGGCACGGGCCGCTACGACCAGGCGTCCGGCCAAGCCGTGCTGACGCCACAGAGCGAGACGGTCAACCACACGGTGATCGATCTCGACTGAGCCGGCCGGCCGCCGCCTCGCCATCCGCGTTGCATGGGTGGCGGGGCGGCGCCGCCGCTCCACCATCTCCCTGCAGATGCCGATATCAGGAGCGCAGGGTTTTTCGGCCTCCGGTGACTACGAGGTATGGATGGTGGGATTGCGTGGGCGTCATGAACGCCGCGCTGGGCGGGCGCTGGCCGGGCTCTACGAGGAGCACGGCGCCGCCGTGTTCGCGTTCGCGCTGCACCTCTGCGGCTCGCGCGAGGATGCGGAGGACATCGTGCAGACCGCGTACCTGCAGGCCTTCAGGGCGCTCAGCGCCGGCGAGCAGCTCGTGAACCCGCGCGCCTGGCTGATGGTGGTCGTGCGCCGCCAGAC
>DATAHR010000133.1:0-7065 GCA_036263035.1 Gaiellales bacterium
AGCAGCTTGAACGCCTTGATCGGCTTCGTCGTCTGCAGGTGCGGGCCCCGGCAGAGATCCTCGAACCCGTCCTGGGTGTAGAGGCTGATCTCGCCCTCGGGCAGGTCGCGCAGGAGCTCGAGCTTGTAGGGCTGGTGCTCGGACTCGAACCGTGCCAGCAGCTGGCCCTTGTCCACCCCGTCGCTGCGGACGAACGGGTGCTCGGAGGCGAGGATGCGGCGCATCTCCTCCTCGATCCGGGCGAGATCGTCGGACGAGATCGGCTCGGGGAACTCGAAGTCGTAGTAGAAGCCGTCGGCGATGGCCGGCCCGATGGCGATCTTGGCGTCCGGCCACAGGTGGAGGACGGCCTCGGCCATCACGTGCGCCGTCGAGTGGCGCAGGACGGCGAGCGCCTCGGGGTCGCGGTCGGTGAGGATCCGCAGCTGCTCGCCGTCGGCAACGGGAAGCCGCAGGTCGCGGACGTCCCCGTTCACCTGCACGGCGACCGCCGCCTGCGCCAGGCGGGGGCCGATCGCGGCCGCGGCGTCAAGGCCGGTCGCGCCGTCCGCGAGCTCGAGGTCGGTGCCATCGGGCAGGGTCACATGCATGGCGAGCAGCATATCGACCGCTCGTTGATACGCTGATCGCATGGCGGAGCTCGCCATCCTGCTCGCGGTGGCCCTTGGTGCGGCGCTCGCTGTGCTGGCGGTGCGAGAGCGGGAGCGCAGGCGAGTGCTGGCATCGCTCGAGGCCAGCGGCGACCTTGCCCACGCGGTGGACTCGATGCTGCGCGACCGGGCCGACCGCTCATCGCTCGACGCGGCGCTGGCTCTGCGGGATGCGCTGATGGAGGCCTCCCCC
Source organism: Gaiellales bacterium (assembly GCA_036263035.1). Lineage (GTDB taxonomy): Bacteria > Actinomycetota > Thermoleophilia > Gaiellales > JAICJC01 > JAICYJ01. The sequence continues at coordinate 844 of DATAHR010000133.1, forward strand.
ACGCCGGTCATGCTGTTCGACCGGGGCGCACGGCTGGTGCGGGCGAACACGGCCGCGCGGGAGGCGATCCCCGATCTCGAGGTCGGCGCCACGGCGGCGGTGCAGGCGATCGCGACGGCGGTGCACGACGCACTGGCCGGACGGCCGCCGCGCCCGTTCGACGTGACCGTGTACGACCCCGAGCGGCGGCGCTTCCACGCGCACCTGCGGACGTATGCCGACCGGCAGGCGCGCTCGTGCGTCGTGGTGCTCGCGGACGAGAGCGCCGAGGCCGATTACCGCGACGCGCGCAGGCTGTTCTCGGCCGGCGTGTCGCACGAGCTGCGAACGCCGCTCGCGAGGATGCTGGCGCTGGTCGACACGCTGTCGCTGCCGCTCGGCGAGCCGGAGCGTGAGGAGACGATGGATCAGATGCGCGAGGAGATCGATGCGATGAGCGAGCTGATCGAGGACATGATGCTGCTGGCCCGGCTGGAGGCGGAGGGGATCGCCGGCGGCGAGCGAACGGAGCTCGAGGAGGCGGTGACGGCGGCGGTCGAGCGCCACGCAGACGTGGCCGCGGACGCGGGCATGACGCTGACGGGGAGTGCGGCGCCGGGGATCGCCGCCGGGGTGCCGCGGCGGCTGGTGGACGTCGTCCTCGACAACTTGATCGGGAACGCGCTGCGGCATGCGGGCGAGGGGGCTTCGGTGGACGTGCAGGCGGGTGAGGCGCCCGGGGGCGCGGTGGAGCTGGTGATCGCGGACACCGGCGCTGGGATCCCGGCGGACCACCTGTCGCGGGTGTTCGAGCGGTTCCACCGCGTGGAGGGGTCGCGGGCGGGGCCGGGCACGGGCCTCGGCCTTGCGATCGTCAAGCACATCGCGGAGTCGCACGGCGGGCGGGCCGTCATCGAGAGCATCGAGGGGCGTGGGACGACGGTGCGCGTGCTGCTGCCCGCGCCGCGCGAGCCGCAGCCGGCTGGTGCGGAGGGGCCGGACGGGATCCCGGTGGAGGCGCCGCGCTAGAGAGAGCCGCCGGCGGCCGAGGCGGTGGCCCCCTTTGGCACGGCGTCGAAGCGGTAGCCGACGCCGTAGTGCGTCTGGATGTAGGTGTAGGCGCCGGCGCGGCGGTCGATCTTGTCGCGCAGCTTGCGGACGCAGACGTCGACGGTGCGGTCCCGGTGGCGGTGCGGGATGCCCCAGACGCGCTGCTGCAGCTGGTCGCGCGTGAGGGCGCGGCCGCGCTCGCCCGCAAGCACGTAGAGCAGGCGGAACTCGGTTGGAGTGAGCCCGACGTCCTCGCCGTCGAGCAGAGCGGCGTGGAGGTTGGGGTCGATGACGAGGTCGCCCGCGGTGAGCGTGGTGGCGCCGGCGGCGGCGGGGCCCATGCCCGCGCGGCGGAGCACGGCCTCGACGCGGGCGACCAGCTCGCGCATGCCGAACGGCTTCGAGAGGTAGTCGTCGCCGCCGATGCCGAGGGCGTGCACCTTGTCGTGCTCGGAGCCGCGGGCGCTGACGATCACGATCGGGGTCTCGATGCCCTCGGCGCGGAGGGTCTCGGTGATGCGCCAGCCGTCCATGCCGGGAAGCATGAGGTCTAGCACGGCGACGTCGGGGCGCTCGAAGCGGAGCTTGGCCATGGCGCGCTGGCCGTCCTCGGCGATCTCCACCTCCATCCCCGACCGGCGCAGATGGGCGGCCATCGCGTTGGCGATGACGCGATCGTCCTCGGCGATCAGCACTCGTGGCATCCGCGGTGATGGTACCGGGCGGGTCGGGTCTCCCCGGTCGGTTGAAGGGCGGAAACCGGGCTGGCCAGGGGAGCGGCCAGCGCCAACGTAGGAGGTTCCGAAAACCAAGCGTGAGAAGGAACGAGGGAGGCACAGTGCTCTGCACGGCCGACCGAAGTGACGCCCTCACGCGCCGGTTTGCAGGAACCGACCCGGACCAGAGATTCGCCGCTCTGGCGTACCTTTCGTCCACCAGCCGAACGGACTTTCGAGTCGCCTCTACGGTCCCTCCGTCTGGGTTCAACCTACTCGGCTGCCCTGAGCGGCGCAGGGAGGAAGCTAACCGCCGCTTCACGGGTCTGCAACAGGCATTTCCGCAAACTGCGGGAATTGCGTAACGGCCGGCGTTGCGCGCAGACCTGCAACGATCGCGCCGACGCCGCAACGAAGAGCGGCCGAAACCCCGCGGCCGGGTCACGGCGGTCGGGACGATCCCGTCCGCTACCGACCGAACTCGTCACGCGTGCCGCGCACTTCGCCACCAATCGCGCGCGAACGGCCGCCGCCCCCCGTCACGGGGTCTGAGCCCATAACGGAGTGCGGAGGCGTCACGAGCCACCCTCGGGAGCCGTGATGGTTTGCACTCAGGGCCCGGGCCAGCGCCAGCGCGAGAGGACGTCCCTGTCCCGCGCGTAGCTGAGCAGCTCCATCGCCTCGTCCTGCGGAAGCCACCGCAGCTCGTCCACCTCGGCGTCTGCCGTGAACTCGCCGGCGGCTGCGCGCATGACGTAGTACCGCACCACCTTCGGCAGGGTCTGCCCGCCGCGCTCCACCTCGTACTCGATCGTCCCCAGGTCGTCCTCGATGACGCCCTCGAAGCCGGTCTCCTCCCACACCTCGCGCACCGCCGCGTCGCGATCCCCCTCCCCCGCCTCGTGCTTGCCCTTGGGCAGCGTCCAGTCGTCGTACTTCGGCCGGTGGACGACGGCGACCAGGCCGTCGCGGACGAGGACGGCGCCGGCGGCGCGGACGATGGCATCGTGTTCGGGCACGACTGCGGGAGAAGAAAAGGGTTCGCCGCCCCGGCTGGCCTTTCGTCCCCCGGCCGAACGAACCTTCGGGTCTCCCCTACGACTCGTCCGTCCGGATTCGCCCTACTCGGCTGCCCTCGGCGGCGCAGTCACACACTACGCCAGAGCGGGGCCGAACGCAAGGGTCACGCCACGGTTTGTGTGGCGCGGCGGCGGCGGAGGCCGAACACCCAGAACAGCAGGCCCACCAGCCCGACCAGCCCCAGCACCATGCCGGCGAACGCCCATGTCACGCCGCGGTCGCCGCCGACGATCGCGGCCACCGCCAGCATCGCGATGGCCAGGACGCCGAGCGCCTGGGTGACCACGAACGGGCCGGGCAGCCCAGCCGGCGTGATCGCAGGGTCGCGGACCAGCCGCGTCGGGTCCGCCTCGTCCTTCGCGCGGCTCCGCAGCGCGAGTGCGATCACCGCGCCGAACACGGCGACGAAGTAGATGACCTGCGACCAGAAGTCGCCGACCCAGTCCACAAGGTACGTGAACAGCACGATCAGCCCGATCGCCGCCAGCGTGCCGCCGACGGCGACCCCGATGGCGGTCTGCCAGTCGTACAACTCGCGCGGGCGTTCGGGCTCGGCGCTCACGGCGGCAAGCCTACCGGAGCGCGGCGCAGTCCCCCGCCACTTGCGACGACCGTCATCGCGTCCACACCAGCGACCGGGCGCCGGCCGCCGGGATCATGCCCCTCGCGCCGCTGCGGATGTCGACGACCACCACCCGCCCGGCGACCGCGGCCGCCGCGTAGCGTCCGTCCGGGGAGAAGGCGAAAGCGCTGGCGACGCGCGGCAGGCCGGGAGGAGGCGGCCGCAGCAGCGGCAGGAGGAGGCACCGGCCGCGACCGGCGTCCCTGTACCAGATGGCTGTGCCGCCCGATGGGGCGCCGAGCTCCGAGGCTCCTCCCGGCGTCGCCACCTCCTGGGTGGTGCCGTGGCGACGGTCGACGATCACGATCGCAGACCGCCCGGGGCTCGCAGCCACTCCCGTGCGGCCCGCGTGCACCGCGACCGCAAGCCCGTAGGGCAGCGCGGTGATGGCCGTCACGCGATAGCCCCCGGGCGCCGCGTCGACGGCACGGGCAAGCCGTCCGGAGAGGTGCAGATCGAACCCGTTCTCGAACACCCGCGTCCCGTCGGTCGTCAGCATCGTCACCACCTGCGTGAACGCCGGGCTGCAGCGACCGGCGACGGGGTTGGCCCGGCTCCACGGGGCGGCCATCAGGGCGATGTGCGGCCCCTCCGGGCCCGTAAGACAGCCGGCGGCGAGCAGTGAATCGGGCGACCACGCGACCGGTCCCGCGACGAGGTCGGCCGGCAGTCCCGTCACCGCGGCCACGTGCAGCGAACGTCCGTCGAGCGCCTCCAGCCGGCCGGGAGGCGGCATCGTCCGTCCTTCGCCCGGGGCCGCGAGCACAACCGCGCCATCCGGGGACGGCCAGGCCCTGCAGAACCGCCCCGGGGCACGGTCGAGCGTCTGCCCCGCCATCGCGTCGCGGTAGAGGCGGCAGTCCCCTGTCACCCACCACAGCACCCCTCCCGCCCGGCGCAGCAGCGACGCGCTGCGCACCGGCGGCGGGTGGGTCTCGCTGACACCGACGCTCGGTGGTCGCGATGACGACACGACCAGCAGCACGGCCACGGCGCCGCCCAGCGTCGCCGCGGCAACCGCCCACCGCCTGGCGAGATGCGCCGCCGGCCACGGCATCCGGGGGTCAGCTCACGCCGAGATAGGCCTTCAGCACCTGATCGTTCGTCTTCAGCGCCTCGGCACGGTCGCTCAGCGTCACCTTCCCGGTCTCGAGCACATAGCCGCGGTCGGCGATGTCGAGCGCGATCAACGCGTTCTGCTCGACCAGGAGGATGGTCGTGCCCTCCTTGTTGATCTCCTGGATGATCTCGAAGATCTTGTCGACCAGGATCGGCGCCAGGCCCATCGACGGCTCGTCGAGCAGCAGCAGCCTCGGCCGCGACATCATCGCCCGGCCGATCGCGCACATCTGCTGCTCGCCGCCTGAGAGGGTGCCCGCCTGCTGGCCCCGCCGCTCGGCCAGCCGCGGGAACAGCGAGTACACGTGCTCGATGTCCTGCTCGATCCCGGCGCGGTCCTCCCGGTTGAAGGCCCCCATGTCCAGGTTCTCGCGAACGCTCATGCGGGGGAACAGCCGCCGGCCCTCCGGCGACTGCGCGATCCCCATCTTGACGATCTCATGGGGCCGCTCCGCCTGGATCTCCTTGCCGTCGAACCGGATCGTGCCGCGCTTCGAGCGCGTCAGGCCCTGGATCGAGCGGAGCGTCGTCGACTTGCCCGCGCCGTTCGCCCCGATCAGCGTCACGATCTCGCCCTGGTTGACGGTCAGCGACAGGCCCTTGACCGCCTCGATCCGGCCGTAGAAGGTGCGCACGCCGTCCAGCTCGAGCAGCGGCTGGGCGGTCGCGGGCGCGGGCGTGCCCGGCCCCGGCGCGTCGGCCGTCTCGGTCACGTCCGCGCCACCCCCTGGCCGGCCGTCCCCGCCGCCCCGCTGCCGAGGTAGGCCTCGATCACCCGGTCGTTCTCCTGAATCTCGACCGGCGTGCCCTCGGCGATCTTCTCGCCGTGGTCGAGCACGGTGATGCGCTCCGACACGCCCATCACGACCTTCATGTCGTGCTCGATCAGCAGGATCGTGAGCCCCCGCTCGTCGCGTAGCCGCGACACGAAGGTCGTGAACTCCGCCGACTCCTGCGGGTTCATCCCGGCGGTCGGCTCGTCCAGCAGCAGCAGCTTGGGCTGCGTGCCCAGCGCGCGGGCCACCTCCAGACGGCGCTGGTCGCCGTATGACAGGTTCATCGCGTACTCGTCGTACACGCGCTCGGGCAGCTGGCAATACCGAAGCAGCTCGCGGGCGTTCGCCAGCGCCTGCCGCTCCTCCCGCTTGATGCCGGGGGTGTGCAGGATGCTGCGGACGATGCCGCCGCGCAGCCGCGTGTGCATGCCCACGAGCACGTTCTCGACGGCCGTCATCGTCTGGAACAGCCGGATGTTCTGGAAGGTGCGGCCCACGCCCAGCCTCGTGATGGTGTGCGGCGGCAGGCCGCCCACCTCGTGGCCGTCGAACAGGATCTCGCCTGCCGTCGGCTTGTAGGCGCCGGTGAGCATGTTGAAGAACGTGGTCTTGCCGGCGCCGTTGGGGCCGATCAGGCTGACGATGCTCTTCTCGGGCACCACGAAGTCGATGTCGCTGCATGCGACCAGCCCACCGAACTCCTTGCGAGCCGCTCGCGTCTCGAGGATTGCCGGCCCGTCCAGGCTCACGCCGCGACCCCGGCCGTCTCGGCCTCCTCGCGGATGACGTCGAACTCGGCTTTGCGTCTCGCACTCGGGATCAAGCCCTGCGGGCGGAACAGCATCATCAGCACGATGATCAGCCCGAACAGGCCGGCCTC
>DATAHR010000134.1:0-10012 GCA_036263035.1 Gaiellales bacterium
GAGGCCGTGCCGGCGGTGCACCCCGTGCGGCGCCGGCGGCGCGACATTCCGGCGCTCGGCTACGTGCTGCACGGATCCCAGCGCCTGTACTTCGCGGGCGACACCGATCTGTTCGACGGGATGCGGGACCTCGGCGAGGGCCTGGACGGCGCCCTGCTTCCGATCAGCGGCTGGGGGCGGCACGTGCCGGCGGGCCACCTGACACCGGAGCGCGCCGCCGTCGCACTCGAGATGCTGCGGCCGCGGTGGGCGATCCCGGTGCACTGGGGCACCTACGCCGGCCCAGGCGGGCGGCACGTGCTGCTCGATCCGGGCCGCGCCGCCCGGGAGTTCGCCGCACTGGCTGCGGATCGGGCTCCGGGCGTCGAGGTGCTCGTGCCCGAGCCGGGCGCGAGGCTGCGCATCCCGCCCCGCGAGCAGCCACCGCCACTGTGATCGGGGCGGCTCGTCCCATCGGGGGGACGCGCACCCGGCGACCCGGGCAGACGATCCCTCGGTGTCCCCGCAGCACGGCCCCGGGTCAGCCATCGCCGGTCTCCGCCACCGGCGTGAGACGCTCGCAGCGCGGCTGCGCGAGGAGCAGCCGCGCCGTGCCCCGGTCGACATCGCATTTCGCCTCCTCCGCCGCGACACGCACATCGCCGGTGGCATCCTCGGCGGTGGGATGGCGTACCGGCTGTTCTTCTGGACGCTTGCGCTCGCCGTCCTCGTGGCCGGCGGCCTCGGGTTCGTGCCCGGCTCACGGGTCAGCTCGGCTGCCGGGCAGGCCGGGATCACGAAGCAGGTCGCCGTCACGGTGGGGACGGCGGCTCGGCAGTCGCACGGGAACCGGTGGGCGCTGCTTGTGATCGGCGTCGCGCTTGTGATCATCACCAGCTGGGCGGTGCTGCGGACGCTGCGGCTGATCCATGCCGCCGTGTGGCAGGTGCCGGTGCCGCGGGTGCGACGCGCGCCGCAGGCGCTCGGTGCGGTGGTGGTGGGGCCGTTCGTCCTGGCGCTGCTGGCCGGACTCACCGGCTGGGTGCGGTCGCATACCGACCTGCTGGGGGGCCTCGTGGCGATGGCGCTCTGGGGAGGCGTGGCCGGCCTGCTGTGGCTCCTTGCCTCGCTTCGGCTGCCGCGCCGTGAGGCGCCCTGGACGGCGCTGATTCCCGGGGCCGTTCTGGTCGCCGTCGGGGCGGTCGGCATCCATGCGGTCACCGCCTACTACCTCGCGACCAAGCTGGCCACGGCATCCGCCCTCTACGGAACGCTCGGCCTCACCGCCACGATGCTCGTCTATCTGTACATGTTCGGGCGCCTCGTCGTCGTCGCCGCGGAGCTGAATGCGGTGATGTGGGAGCGCGCCAGCGGGCTTCGCCCGGCCGACTCAGGAGGTTTCGAACCGTGACCAAGGACGCCACCACCGCACCGAAGAGCGCGCACCGCATCGCCGTCCCGGCGCTGATCGTGCTGGGGCTGCTCTGCATCATGATCTCGACGGTCAGCGCGTGGCTGCAGGACTCCGTGCTCGACTCGGGCACGTGGGCCGACCAGAGCGGCCAGCTGCTGCGCAGCAAGCACGTCCGGCAGCTGCTGGCCTCGTATGCGGTCGACCAGGCGGTTGCCGGCTCGGACGCACAGGCACGGATCGAGGCCGGGCTGCCGCCGGCGCTGAAGCCGTTGGCGGGCCCGGCCACAGCGGCCCTCTCGAATGCTGCGGTCCAGGCGACGGAGCGGGCGATGCAGCTGCCCCAGCTGCAGTCCGCCTGGGTGTCCGCCAACCGCCAGGCCCACGGCAAGCTGGTCGATTTCCTCGAGGGAAACACCGACCGGCTATCGGCGAGCAACGGCGACGTGCAGCTGAACCTGGACGTCCTGATCGCCGACGTCGCACAGCGCCTGGGGGCGAGCTCGGACGCCGCCCCCAGGGCGCAGGGCCTGCCGCCGGTCACGGTGATCCGCTCGGATCAGCTGAGCACGGTGCAGCAGGGGGTGAAGCTGCTGCACGTGCTGTCGGTGTGGCCGCTGTTCATCGGGATCGGACTGCTCGCGCTGGCCACGTACCTGGCGCACGGCCGGCGGCGCCAGGCGCTGCGGTCGGCGTCGATCGGCCTGCTCCTGGTCGGTCTTGCGCTGCTCGTGATCCAGCGGGTGGGAGGCCAGCTCGTGGTCAACGACCTGGTCAAGGTCGACGGCGTGCGGCCGGCGGCGAGCGACGCCTGGAACATCTACACCCAGCTGCTGGTCGAGTCGGCCTGGGCCGGGGTGGCGATCGGGCTGCTCGGGTTCGTCGGCACGCTGCTGGCCGGGCCGGCGCCCTACGCGGTGCGGCTCCGCCACCGACTGGCGCCGACGATGCGCGAGCACCCGCTGTGGCCGCACGCCGCGCTGGCGCTGGTCGGGATGATTCTGCTGCTGGTCGGGCCGACGGGCACGCCGCGGCGGGGGATCGGCATCGTGCTGGTGGTCGTGCTCGCCTTCGTCGGGCTCGAGGTGTGGCGCCGGCAGGCGGTCGACGAGCTGGAACCGGCCGTGGCGGTCGAAGGTGGCGTGGGTGAGGCGACCGCAGTTGCTCCTCCCGACCGGCTGTCGCAGCTCGCGGCGCTGCACGCGGACGGGACGATCTCGGACGCGGAGTTCGAGGCGGCGAGTGGGCGGCTGCAGGAATCTGGTTGAGGGATTCACGGCGCCGTGGGGCGAGGCGTAGGGCATCGGCTTCGGCCGGGCATGAGCGTGTCGCGCGACTGTCACAGAACCAATTGGCAGTTCGAGTGAATGCCAATCGGCAGAGGCCCGCCGCCGCTGCGGAACCAGCCCCCCAGCCCTCCCGTCCAGCGCTGAGATGCCTCTCGGCCACGAACGCCACGCTCGCCGGCAGCCCTTCCTGCTGATCCGGCCGCTCCTCTGCCTCGCCCTCATCGGCCTGACGTCCACGGCCTGCATCGGCGGCTCCTCGACACCCCAGCTCTCCGGCACCTCCGCAGCTCACCCGATCGCCGGTCACCACCTGATGGCCACGGTCACCGGCCGCGCCTGGACGCGCGACTGTGGCGGCCCGGTCGGGGAGGCGGGCTGCGGTCCCGCGAACTATCGCGGCGAGCTCGTCTTCTGCCGCTCCATGAGTGAGGAGGGGATCTGTCCGGCGGCGAAGGTCGACGCCCGGGGTCGGTTCCGCATCGCCCTGCCGCGAGCCGGCCGCTGGGCACTGATCCCCGCGCCTGGTAACGGGAACGTCGTCGTCGTCAAGCCGCGCTGGGTGTCCGTCCACCTCGGCCGCACCACGGTGGTCAACATCCTCGGCGGAAACCTGATGAAGTAGCGCCCGGCGCCGGCTCAGTCCGACGCCACCGCGACCGGCTCCGCCGTGCCTTCCGCCGCCGACCCCGCCAGCTCCGCCCGCCACCCGCGCAGCACGCCGTTCACCGACGCCGCGCCGATGATCGGCTGGCCCGGATCGGCCAGGTCGTCGGGGTACAGCATGAACGCCCGCGTCTGCGAGCCGCCCAGCCCGCCGTGAAATGAGATCAGCTCCTCGAACGCGCAGCCCTCGTCCATGTCCGGGTCGTAGAAGCTGTTCACCATGATGTCGGCCACGTGCTCGAACCCGTCGGTGCGCTTGAGATGCGCCGCCGCGTTGGCCGGGAACGCCGCCAGCGGGTCGCTGCCCTCCACCCGGCCCTCGTCGAGGTAGCTGGCGCCGCCGGCCCCGAGCACGACCGCGCCCCGCGCCGACCTGACCATGACGAATCCGACGTGCGGGTGTCCCACCAGCGCAGGGATCAGCTCCGGATGGCGCTGCTCGATCTCCTCCAGCGTCAGCCGGCGCTTCTCGGACATCAGGTAGACCAGCCCGAGGTTGCCCGATGCCAGCACGACCGCGTCGCGGTCCCCGACCGTTCCCTTGGGCTTCTTCGCCGCCTTCGCGCCGCCTCCGGTGGCCTCGGCCATGGCCAGGCCCGCCATCGCGTTCTGCTCGTCGCCGCCGGCGATGCCGGCGACCGACCCGCCGCCCATCGACCGCTCGACCAGCTGCTCCAGCGTGTAGCCGTTGCGTTGCTTGAACGTGGCGCCCTGCGTCTGCCCATGATCCGACAGCACGACCACGTGGTAGGGCCGCGTCGCCTGCCGGCTGGCTCGCTCGATCCGCCCGATCCGCTGGTCGAGCCGCCGCAGCGCCTCCAGGGTGTCAGCGCGCTCGAGGCCCGAGTGGTGCGCCACCTCGTCATAGCTCGAGAACGTGGCGTAGATGCACGGCCGCCCGATCATCATGTCGGTCACCACCGAGTGCACGATCAGGTCGCGCACCGCGATCGTCATCGTCGCGCGGATGAACGGGTAGGACCCGCCCCGGTGCCCGCGCGGCAGCACTCCGCGCCGCACCGCCTGGCGGCTGGCGACGACCTCGCGGATCACCTCCGCCCCGAACAGCGAAAGGGTGCGGGTGGCGTTGATCCCGTTGGCGAAGAACGCGCGGTATCCGGGGTTTGCGCCGCGCTCCTGCGACAGCTTGCTGACGGTGAGAATGGCGTGGTCGGCGCCACCGGACAGCAGGTTGCCGCGGCTGGACCCGCCGTTTTCGAGCAGCGGCGAGGTGAGGCGGCGCCGCTCGATCTCCTCGCAGTCGGCGGGTGCCGAGCAGGTCATGATCCGCCCGCTCTCCTTCTCGACCCATCGGAACGCCGGAATGTCCTCGTTCGATCCGAGCAGGATGCCCGCCTGGCTGGCGCCGGTCTGCGACGACAGGTCGGTTTCCCACTCGACCAGGTGGAAGCGGCCGGACGCGAGCCACGCGGCCATGTTCGGAGCGCTGCCGTCGCGCATGGCGCGGCGGAGGACGGGCAGCCCCAGCCCGTCGATCTCGAGGTAGACCACGCCGGGCTGGTCGGTCTGCAGGTGGTCGGGCGAGCGGCGGCCGATGCGCCGCGCGACGCGAAGCGACTGCTCCTCCTCGTTGTCGATCCCGAGCACGATGCCGATCACAAGCGCGACCGCCGTTGCGACGAGGGCTGCGAGCAGGGCAGCCCACCACGAGCCGACCACCATGCGGTCGGAGCCGAGGATGGCGGCCGCCGCCTTCAGCATCGCCGCGTCGACCACCAGGGTGATCAGGAATCCGCTGAGCAGCGGGAACGGCAGCGGCAGCGCCGCGACCAGCGGCGGAACGACCGTGTTGAAGACGGCGATCAGGGCTGCAGCCGCCAGGGCTGCGGCGAAGTTCTTGATGCTGATGTCGGGGAGGATCTCGGCGCTGAGCAGCAGGGCCAGCGCTGTGACGACCCAGACGGCGATCAGCCGCCAGGCCGTGCCCGGCCCGTGGCGCATGACGGATCTGATGGGTGGAATCTCCATCGCGCCAGCAAACCGCCGCGGCGCCGCGACCGGATCATCCCGTTCGCATCATCCGGCCGCGGGCCGCGGTGCGCATCATGGCGGTGGTTGTGGAGACCCGACCGGGCGGCCCGGTGAGCCGGCGCCCGAGACGAGGAGGATGGAATGGCGATCGGACCGGTGCAGCTGCTGGTGCTGGGATTCGAGAAGCCCGAGTTCTCGGGCGAGATCGTGGCGGAGCTTCAGCGGCTTCGCGATTCGGACATGGTGCGCGTGATCGATGCGCTCGCCGTGCACAAGGACGCCGACGGCGACATCACCACGCTGAAGATGTCGAACCTGACGCTCGACGAGCAGATCGAGCTGGGCGCAAAGATCGGCGCGCTGGTCGGGCTGGGCGCCCTGGGCGACTCGGACGAGGCGCTCGAGGTGGCGAAGACCGGCGCCGAGGTGGCGGCCGAAGAGGGGGTGCACGTCTTCAACGAGGACGAGGTCTGGGACGTGCTCGAGGAGATCCCGCCGGAGACCGCGGCCGCGCTGATCCTGCTCGAGCACCACTGGGCCGTGCCGCTGCGCGACGCGATCGCGCGGGCGAACGGCTTCCGCATCAGCGATGGCTTCATCAGCCCCTTCGACCTGGTCGCGATCGGCATGCTGTCCGCGGCCGAGGCCAAGGAGATGGCGCTCGCCGGCGGGGGCGAGTGACGGCCGCACGTGACGTGTTCGCGACCCGGCGGGTGATCCGGCGCGTGAACCTGCTGCCGCCCCCACGCGGCGTGCGGCCGCGGTACGCGCAGCCCGCCGGGCGGGCGGCAACGACGACGGGAGGAGGCACCGGTGGCTGATCTGATTGCCATTGGCTACGACGACGAGACGACGGCCATCGCGGCCGCGGAGGAGGCCGAGCGCCTCGCGCACGACCTGATCATCCAGCCCGACGCGATCGCGGCGATCGTCCGCAGGCAGGACGGCAAGTACAAGGTGATCACCAACCACCACGCCGTCGGTGCAGGCGCGACGTGGGGCATGTTCTGGGGCCTGCTGTTCGGGCTGCTGTTCTTCATCCCCGTGTTCGGGATGGCGCTCGGCGCCGGCCTCGGCGCACTGATGGGCAAGATCGAGAAGTCGGGCATCGACCAGGAGTTCCAGGACCAGGTCCGCGGCATGCTGCAGCCGGGCACCTCCGCGCTCTTCCTGGTGGTCGAGAAGGTGACGCCGGACAAGGCGGTCGCGGCCATGAGCGCATACGGCGGCACGGTGCTCAAGACATCGCTGTCGGCCGACACCGAGGCCGCGCTGCAGGAGGCGCTGCACGGCGAGGGCGTCACGGCATGACGGCGAGCGCGTCGAACCGCGTGCATGTCACCGGCTGGGTGGTCGCGGCCAGCGTGCTGCTGATCGTCGTCGGCGGCATCAACGTCATCAACGGGTACACCGCGCTCGAGCACAGCTCGTACTACGGCTCGCGGCTGGTCTACAACAACCTGACGTTCTGGGGCTGGGTGTTCATCCTCTACGGCGGAGCCCAGATCCTGGCCGGCGTGCTGGCCTGGACGGGGCGGTCGATCGGCAACCTGATCGGCATCGTGCTCGCGGCTGGGGCGTCGATGCTGTGGTTCTTCATGGTCTGGTCGGAGCCGTGGGCGGCGCTGGTCGGCGTCGGCCTCAACCTGGCCGTGCTGATCGCGCTGACGGCAGGCGCCGAGCGCGACTTCGACTGAGTGACGCGGCGGGTGGGCGGCAGCGCCGCCCACCCGCCCTGTCAGTACTCCGTCTCCACCTCGATCGTCCCCGCCGCGGCGGCGGCCTGCAGCGCCGCGTAGTCCGCCGCGTTGCGCTCGGCATAGGCGGTCGCATAGGCCTGTATCGCCTCGTCGAACGCGGTGCTCTTGCCGAGGTACGCGGCGATCGCCACCGGGTCGCCCGACCGGGCGTGCGCGCGGGCGAGCGTCCAGCCACATGCCCGGGCGTACGCCTCCAGCCCGTGCGGCTGGATCGCCTCGAGGTCGGCCGATGTCTTCCAGTCCCACAGCTGGCGGAAGTAGAAGTCGCGCGTCCTGCCGTCGAACGTCACCTCCATCCGCACCCAGCCGAGGAAGATGTCGCTCGCCGCCTGCATCAGCCGCTGCCCCTCGACCACACGCTGGCCGTGGTTCCCGAATGGGCTCGCCCCCAGGTAGGGCTCGAGCACCGACGGGCCCGCCTCCTTCGCCTGCAGGAACAGCGGATCCGAGTCGTCGCGGCCGAGCAGCAGCATGATGAAGCAGCGCGTGCCGACGCTGCCGACGCCCACCACCTTGCGGGCGATGTCGACCCACCGGAAGCTCTCGAGCAGATGCCGGCGCTCACCCTGCAGTGTGTGGCGGTACGCCCGGAAGGCCCGGTGCAGCTCCGCCTCGATCTGCTCGACCGGGATTGAGGACATCTCGGTGAGGTCGGCCAGCCGCACGATCAGCGGTGGGTCGGAGATGATCCGCCTGTCGCCGTCGCCGCCGCTCGTGAGCTTCCCGAGCGCCTTCATGCTGTCCTTCGTCACCGCCTTCGCGCTCGCCTTGGCGAGCCGCGTTTCCACCTCCTGCATCCGCTTCGTGCCGGACTCGCGCAGCTGGGTGCGCAGGTCGTCGACGTCGAGTCGCGCGTACCAGATGTCAAGGTTGCCCATCTCGGCGAACTCGCGCATCGCCTCACGGTAGGAGCGCACGGCGACCCCGACGCAGGCCGTGCAGCCGGCCGGGTCGAGGCCGCGGTGACGGCCTGCTATCTCGACGCTGGCCGCGAGGCGCTTCACGTCCCACTCGAACGGCCCGGGGAGCGTCTCGTCGAAGTCGTTCAGGTCGAACACCAGCCGGCGCTCGGGGGAGGCAAATCCGCCGAAGTTGGCGAGGTGAGCGTCGCCGCACAGCTGCACCCGCAGCTCGGTGCGGGGGTCGCCGGCGAGATCGTGCGCCATGACGGCGGCGGAGCCGCGGAAGAAGGCGAACTCGGACGTCAGCATCCTGCCGTAGCGGATGGGCACCAGCTCGGGCAACCGCGTGGTCTCCTGCCCGCGCAGGATCGCCACTGCATCGCGTGCGCCCGCCCGCAGCTCCGCGTGGCTGGCGCGCGGGCACCTGCGCCGCGCGGCGCGGCCACGTTCCGTGCGCTCGGCCACGGTCGGATGCTCGACCCTCGCGATCGGGTCGAAGTCGGGCCGTGCTGTCTCGGTCTGCGCCACGCCTACCTCCGTCCTCTGACCGCCGAAGTGTCGTTCCGCGCGGCCGCGCGTGCGTCCTCCGGACGGGATGAACGCGGCAGGCGGTTCATCCTCTCGGCGCGAGGGGCGGGAGGCCGGCAGCGGAGAGGCTGTGCAGCATGCCGCGAGTGAAGCCGTGATCATCGAGGGAGGCGGCGGAGCGGCCGTCGTCGCGCTTCGCTACCGCCCGGGCTGGCTGCTCTGCGCGGCCATGCTGCTCGTCGTCTGCGGGGTCAACGGGCTGATCCACGGCATCACTGCGCTCCACGATCCCGCCTTCTTCGGCCCGCAGACGATCTACCACAACCTCACGTTCTGGGGGTGGTTCTTCGTCGCCTGGGGCAGCGCCGAGGTGGTCGTCGGCTGGTTCGTGGCGCGTGGGCGGCGGGAGGCGATCACCGCCGCGACGGCGCTTGCCGGCGTGGCGATGATGGCGTGGTTCTGCATGATCTTCGCCGCACCGGAGTCGGCCCTGATCGGCATCGCGATCAACGGCTCGATCATCTGGTCGCTCGCGGCCGCGGGCGGCTTCGAGCTGGGCTGATCATCCGCTTGGCAGTAGGGGCCGCCGTGAGGGTGCACGCACTCTTCCTCCGAGAGGAACTCCCATGATCACCGGACCGGACAGCTGACAGGATGCGGGTCGTCGTTGCCCTTGGAGGGAACGCGCTCTTGCGCCGCGGCCAGGAGCTCTCGGCCGAGAATCAGCGCGAGAACGTGCGCACGGCGTGCGCCGCTCTGGCCCCCGTCGCCTCGGAGCACGAGCTCGTCATCTCCCATGGCAACGGGCCACAGGTCGGGCTTCTTGCCCTGCAGGGGGCCGCGTACCGGCAGGTCGAGACCTATCCGCTCGACGTGCTCGACGCACAGACCGAGGGGATGATCGGCTACATGATCGAGCAGGAGCTGGGCAACGAGCTGCCCGCCAGGCGGCACCTCGCCACGCTGCTGACCATGATCGAGGTCGATCCCGAGGACCCCGCGTTCGGTCGGCCGACCAAGCCGATCGGGCCGATCTACAGCGCCGAGGAGGCGGCCAAGCTCGAGTCCGAGCGCGGCTGGTCGTTCCGGCCGGACGGCGACGCGATGCGGCGGGTGGTTCCCTCGCCGCTGCCTCGTCGCATCTTCGGCGTGGGCGCCATCGAGCTGCTGCTCGACGCCGGCTACGTCGTCATCTGCGCGGGCGGCGGCGGGATTCCGACGGTCTACCTGGACGAGCCGGCCCCCGCCGGGAAGCGGCTGACCGGCGTCGAGGCGGTGATCGACAAGGACATGGCGAGCGCCCTCCTGGCGGCCCAGATCCGCGCCGATGCGCTGATCATCGCCACGGACGTCGACGGCGTCTACCGGGACTGGGGCACGCCGCAGCAGCAGCTGATCCGTCAGGGCACTCCCGCACAGCTGTCCGCGACCGAGTTCGCCGCGGGCTCCATGGGCCCGAAGGTGCGGGCCGCGTGCAGCTTCGTTGAG
>DATAHR010000135.1:0-4812 GCA_036263035.1 Gaiellales bacterium
AACCTTGTCATCCGGGGCAACAGCATCCTCCAGGTCGAGGAAGACGACGTCTGCGCCCAGCCCCGGAGCCTTCTCGAGCGCACGAGTGTTGCTGCCCGGCACCGCCAGCTCGCTGCGGTGCAGGCGGTCACGCACGGCCATCAGGCGCGGCCCGCCGAGACGCCGGCACGGGGAGCGGTGACCACTGCGTCCCACGCCTCGAGCAGGCGATCCGCGGTCTCGATGTGAGCGTTGGTGCCCATCATGCCGATCCGCCAGATGTCCGGCGCATCCGGGCCGAGCCCTCCGCCCACCTCGATGTTGTGCTCGGTCAGCAGCCGCGACTGCACCTCCTTGCCGTCGACGCCCTCGGGCACGCACACGGCGGTCAGCTGCGCCAGCTGCCGGTGAGGATCGGCGAGCAGCTCGAATCCGCGCTCCGTGAGGGCCGCCTGCAGATGCGCGCCGGCCTCGGCGTGCCGGCGCCATCGCGCCTCGAGCCCTTCCTCGAGCGCGAGCCGCAATCCCTCATACAGCGCGTAGTACTGGACGTTCGGCGTCGTGTGGTGGTACTTGGCGGGCCGCGTGATCCAGTAGGCCTCGAGCTCCTCGAAGTCGAAGCTGAACGGCACCGGCGCAGTGCGGCTGCGGATGCGCTCCATCGCCTGCGGTGACAACGAGACAGGGGACATGCCGGGCGGGGCGCCGAGGCACTTCTGGCTGCACGAGTAGCAGTAGTCCACGCCCCAGCGCTCCGCCTCGAGCTCCATGCCGCCGAGCGAGGTGACGCAGTCGGCCAGCAACAGGGCGTCGTGCCCTCGCATCAGCTCGCCGAGCTCGGCCAGCGGATGCGCCACGCCGGTCGAGGTCTCCGCATGAACGACCGCGACCAGCCGCGTCTCCGGTCGCCGCTCCAGCTCCTCCATGATCTGCTCGTTGGGCACCGCCTTGCCGAACGGCGCGCGCAGCTCGATCACGTTCAGCCGGTGCCGGCGGGCGATGTCGATCATGCGGTTGCCGAAGAAGCCGCATGCCGCCACGATCACGGTGTCGCCGGGCTCGGCGAGCGAGGCAAGGCCGGCCTCCATCCCGGAGGTGCCGCTCGCGGACAGGGCGATGGTGAGCCCGTCGCTGCGTCGGTAGGCGAGCTGCAGCAGCTCGACCAGATCCTCGAGCATGCTGTGCCACTCGGGGTCGAGGTGCCCGAGCATGGGGAGCTGCATGGCCTCCAGCACGCGGGGGTCAATGTTCGACGGGCCTGGGCCGCAGAGCAGCCGGTCGGGCGGGTTCAGGGGCTGGGGAAGGTCGTTCATCGAGCGATTCTCCATGATCAACGCCTGGTTGGCTAGTGAAGAGAGTGCCGCGAAGGCTAAGCGACTGGTTCAGTCATGGGCGGCTCGCCGCCGGGCTGGCGCTGCTCGTCCGCCCGAGCACGATCGCGCGCAGGCGGGACAGGGAGGCCCTGTTGCGCCGGCGGAATGCCGCGTCGTTCACCCATCCCGGTACGTGCCTGGCCAGGCCGCCCACGACGCGCTCCTCCATGCTCACGATCGATCCGTCCACGTGCGGCTCGATCGTGAGATCGACGGTTGCGATCACCAGCGGCCGCACCCGCGCCTCCAGCCGCATCCGTCCGGGGCGGTCGGACGAGATCACGGACGTGGTGTCCTGCAGGGTGACGGGCGGGATGCCCGAGCGGTGGACGAGCGTGGCTCCCGGCTCCGGCCAGCGGGGATCGACCGGGCAGCTGTGGTGAGCGCCGACCACCCACTCCGCGTAGAGGTGACCGTCGGAGAGCACGTCGAACACCGCATCCGGTGGTGCCTCGATGACGATGGTGGTGACGGCCATGGAAGCGGTCGTTCCCGCGCCCCGCTTCCCACAAACGGTCGGGAGGCGGTGCCGCGGGGTATGGATACCGAATGGACGCGATCGTGATCGGCGCCGGGCACAACGGCCTGGTGGCCGCCAACATGCTCGCCGATGCCGGCTGGAGCGTGACGGTGCTCGAGGGCGCCGACGCGCCCGGGGGCGCCGTGCGGACGGCCGAGCTGACCGAGCCCGGGTTTCGTCACGACATGTTCAGCTCGTTCTACCCGCTGACCGCGGCATCGCCCGTGTTCCGGCGGCTCGGCCTCGAGCGGTACGGGCTGCGGTTCGCCCACGGGCCGCTCGCGCTGTGCCATCCGGCCGCGGACGGCACCTGCCCGTTCGTGTCGCGCGACGTCGAGGAGACGCTGTCGTCGCTGGGCGGCCGGCCGGCGGACGAGCGCGAGTTCCGCGAGCTGATCGGTCTGTGGGATCAGCTGGGCGGCGACTTCATGGATGCGCTGACGGGGTCGTTCCCGCCGCTCGTGCCGCTGGCGCGGATCGCCGCCAGGCTGCGGCCCGCGGGCACGTTGGAGCTGCTGCGGTTCGCGTCCCTGCCGGTGCGGCGCTTCGCCGACGAGCGCTTCCAGGGCGAGCTGCCGGGCAGGCTGCTCGCCGGAAACGCGTTGCACTCGGATCTGCACCCCGAGTCGCCGGGCGGAGCGCTGTTCGCCTGGGTGTTGGTCGGGCTGGCCCGGGCGGTCGGCTTCCCCTGCGCCGAGGGCGGCTCCCAGGCGGTCACAGATGCGCTGGTGGCGCGGCTGCGCGACCGCGGCGGTGACGTGCGGTGCGGCACCCCGGTGGAGCGCGTGTTGGTGCGTCGGGGACGTGCCGCGGGGGTGCGCACCTCCGACGGCCAGGAGCACGCGGCCGGACGAGCGGTACTGGCCGACGTGGGTGCGCCGCGCCTGTTCCTGGAGCTGCTCGAGGGCGCCTCGCTGCCGGCCAGGTTCGTCAAGGAGCTGCGACGGTTCCAGTACGACAGCGGCACCGTGAAGGTGGACTGGGCGCTCCGCGGGCCGATCCCGTGGGTGGCGCCGGACGCGCGCCGCTCGCCGGTCGTCCACGTGACGGAGAGCATGGACGAGCTGACGATCGGGTCCGGGCAGATCGCCCAGGGGCTGATCCCGGAGGTCCCGTTCCTGGTGATGGGCCAGTACTCGATGGCCGATGCGACGCGGCAGCCGCCCGGCGCCGAGACCGCATGGGCCTACACGCACGTGCCCCAGCGGATCAAGGGCGACGCGGGAGGCGAGCTCTCCGGGACGTGGGACGAGCGCGACCGTGAGCTGATCGCCGCACGGATCGAGCGCCGGATCGAACGGCTGGCGCCGGGCTTCCGCGACCTGATCGTCGGGCGCCACGTGTTCACACCGGTGTCGATGCAGGCAACAAATCCTAACCTCGTGAACGGGGCCGTCAACGGCGGCACGGCGCAGCTGCACCAGCAGCTGATCTTCCGGCCGGTGCCGGGGCTGCGCCGCGCGGCAACGCCGGTGAAGGGGCTGTACCTCGCCTCCGCGTCGGCGCACCCCGGCGGCGGCGTGCACGGAGCCTGCGGCGCCAACGCGGCGCGGGCCGCCCTCTCGCTGCGGGAGCGGGGGCGGCGCATGGTGGCCTTCTAGAGCCCTTCGGCCTCCTCCGCCTTCTCGCCCAGCTCGACGATGTCGCCGTCCTTGAAGAGGACGGCCTGCAGGGCAGCGCGCCAGCGGGGCGTGCGGCGGGCGAGGAACTCGAGGTCCATCGCGAAGTGCTTGAACTCCTCGGCCTGGGCGTTCTCCATGATGGCACGGGCGTCCCTGTCCTTCTCGAGCGCGAGGCGCTGGGCGTACCAGCCGATCGCCTCCGCCTCCTCGGTGAGCGACGCGATCATGCGGGCGAAGGTGCGCGCGTCGGCATCGAGCTCCTCGGGCGGCTCGTGGTACTGGTCGAATCCCATGCGGGTCCTCCTCGGGTTGGGGGTCTGCCAAGGGGCATATACCCGGACTGCGCCGACCGGATCCTCGGTGACGGAAAAGTGCCAGGCACTTTTCCGTCACGGCGCGCCGTGTGACGCTGGTGTGACGCCCTTCATGGAGGCTGTGACGGGCGTGGGGGAGACGCCTGTCAGCCGGCGGTTACGGGGTGCCGGCGCGCGGCGTAGGTCCGAGCCGCCTCGACCAGATCCTCGAACGGCCGCAGGTAGCGCTCGTCGCGCCGCCACATCAGCTCGTTGTGCCACTGCATGCCGGCCGCGAATCCCTCGCCGTCGACCCGCTCGATCGTCTCGATCACGCCGTCCGCCGCGCGGGCCGTCGCCGCCAGCCGGGCCCCGGTCGTCGCCACGCACTGGTGGTGGAACGAGTTCACCGCCGGCTCGCCGCCCGCCATCCATCGCTCCACCGCCGAGCCCGGTTCCGCCTCGATCCGGTGCCAGTGGTCCCCCGGCGGCTCCAGCGCCAGGTCGCGCCAGCTGTACCGGTGCCGGTGCGCGCCCTCATGCAGCGTCTCGACGTCCTGCGTCAGCGTGCCGCCGTCGGCCACCGCCATCACCTGGATGCCTCGGCAGACGCCCAGCACGGGCATGCCGCGGTCGAACGCCCCGCGCGCGATCTCGAGCTCGAACGCGTCCTCCTCGTCCGGCCCCGGCTTCGTCAGCTCGTGCGGCTCGTGGCCGTAGTGCTTCGGGTGCACGTCGTCGCCGCCCGTCAGCAGCAGGCCGTCGATCATGTCCAGCAGCTGCGGGACGTCCTGCACCGGCGTTCGTCGCGGCAGCAGCACCGGCAGGGCCCCGAACCGCTCCAGCGGATCGCGCAGCCCCGGCTCGGTCTCGAGCAGTATCGAATCGGCCAGCATGATCGTGTAGCCGATCACCGGCCGGCGGCCGTTGGCGCTCATCGCAGCCATGCGCGCACGAGGGCGTTGGCGAAGCCCATGCCGTAGCGAAAGTGCGCGGGCTTTTTGCTCACGCCCGAGATCCGCTGG
>DATAHR010000136.1:0-18019 GCA_036263035.1 Gaiellales bacterium
GGAGTGGCGCGACAACCCAATCGCCCAGGAGCTGCTCGATCAGACACTCGAACTGGAAGAGCGACTGGAGGCAGATGGGGATGGAACCGATCCTCAGTGGCGCGTCAAGGAAGTCGCTGACCACATCGCTGATCTTGTCGCAACGCTGATGCGAGAAACCGAGCACAACGCGCTGGATGAGCCGACGGTCGCCGCGCAGTTCGTGTTGCAGCACCTGCCCGGGATCGATCAGGAAGAGCTCGGCGAGCTGTTCGGCGTGGATGCGCGGACTGTGCGCGAGCGGAAGGCGGGAACCACAAAGACGATCCGCAAGGATCCCGAGCGTGTCGTGTTGGTCGCCCAGCTCGTTTACGACTTGCGGCGAGCGATGACTCCTCGCGGCGTCGTCAGTTGGTTTCGCCGCTCTCGCCCCCAGCTGGATGGACGCGCGCCGCTCGAGGTCATCGATCACGAAGACATCGACACGGCTGCGGATCTCCTGCGGCCGCTGGCACGAGGTGCACGTGGCCAGCTGGGCGCATGAGCCGACTCGCCTGAGCGAGCGGTTCACCGCGTTTCGGCAGGTCGCCGACGGATTCCCACCGTTCTGGCATCCCGGTTCGATCCGGCGACCAACCCCGCAGCCGCCTGCGCGCTGGCACCGCCAAGGCGAGGGCTACGCTCAATACTGCTCCCTTGAGACAGACGGCTGCTGGTCGGAGCTGGTTCGCTGGGAGGCGATCCGATCCGAGGCTGACCGGCAAGAGTACCGCTCCAAGCTGTGGCAGCTGTGGCCCGAGGAGACCGACATCGCAGACCTCGCGAGCTTCGACACGATCACGGCCTGCGGCCTGGACCCGGCCATCTTCGTCGACGACGACCACAGGCCGTGCCAGGCGATCGCCGACGAGCTCCGAGCCGCCGGCTACCGCGGATTACTCTCCCCGAGCGCGTCACTCCCAGGAGTCACAAACCTGACGCTCTTCGACGCCCGTCGGGAACTGTTCGCACGCCCCGGCAGCACACCGAACATTCGACCCGACCTGTACGTCCACGTCAACCTGGCCGCCGACCTCAGCCCGCCGCCAGCACACATCCTCGGCATCGTCCGCTACTACGGCGATCCGCATCTCGGCTACGAGGAATGGAAGGCTGCGCGGGTCTGAGCCGAAGCCTCGAAATCTCCTGGTTGAGCCAGATCCGCCGGATGCCACGTAAGCCGCCCAGCAGCCGCCACGTAAGAACCCAGCAGACGAGAATCTCCCGCTCAACCAGGCTGCAGGGAGAACCTGAAAACAACCCAGCCTCTCTGAGATCCAGTGCGGTTCAGTCGAGGCGCAGGATCGTTTCCTCGATTTCCTCACCGCGACCGGCTGCGAAGCCGCGGTCGACGCCGACCCGGTGGAACCCTGCCTTCTCCAGCACGCGAAGCGAACCGCCGTTGTCCGAGGCGGCTCGCGCGTACACCGGACGGTCCGGAGTCTCGGCAAGAAGCAGCTGCAGCGCTGTGCTCGCGACGCCCTTCCCCCAGTACGCTCGGTCGACCCAATAGGTCACCTCGAGGTGACCGTCCACCCGGAACCGTCCGATCGTCCCGGCCGCCACCCCGTCCACGTCGATCACCAGATGCGAGACGCTCGGGTCGGCACGAAGGCGCGATGTCCGGTCGAGAAACGCGCGACGATCGGTCTGATCGTCGGCCGTGAAGGCGGCCATCCGGATCGACTCCGGATCGATCCACTGCTGGAAGAGCGCCTCCAGATCACCTTCCTCGACCGGCCGAAGCGAGACGTTCATCCGCCAATCGTATTCGTCATCCGGATCCATCAAGGGTCATCCCCGACGCCATGGCACACCTGCCCTGGGACACTTCTTCGCATGAGCGATCTCAATCCATATGGCAGCACCGGGTCCCCCATTCACCAGGATCGCGGCGCCGGACGACTGGTCGGCGGATCGATCCTGGTGACTGTCGCCGTTATCCTCGCCGTCGCGTGCCTGCCGCTGGCACTCGAAGATCCGTCGACGTCGTGCGCAGCCGGGCACGACTGCATCGTCCTCGTGGATCTGCGGCCGGTCGGCTGGATAGGCGTCGGCCTTGCGGTGGGAGCGGGGCTGCTCGGTGCGCGGCTGATCCGGACCGGAACCTCGGCTCGGCACCGGCCCGAGTAACCGTAGAGCTCAGAGCGGCGATTTCCACGCCCCCGAGAGCACCCAGCTGTGCGCCTCGGCCTCCACCGTCGTGAACGGCACGCCGGTCGCCCGCCGGAACGCCTGCGCCAGCTGGGCCCTCGTCAGCTCGCCCGTTGGGCCGGTCGCGCCCGCGTGGCGGAACTGGCGGACGAGCCGGCGCACGGCAGGGATGCCGCCGTGGTGCTGGACGACCATCGTCACCACCGCGAACGCGTCCTGGTAGGCAAGATCCACCGGAGAGTCTCCCGTCAGGCCCCATCCGTTGTACGTCGACGACCATCGCCTCAGCGTCGGATAGCCGTGCTGGTAGGCCGCCTCCAGCCGCTCGAGGCCGTAGTAGTAGCCCTCACGGCCTGCGTACAGCTGCTCCTCGTACGTGGCCGTACCCTCCTCCAGGCTCGACGGCACGGTGTCGGCGTCCGCACCCGGATACATGGCCACATGGGTCAGCTCGTGCACGACCAGTGCGCGCTGGATGATGGCCTGTTCCTGCTCCCACTTCCGCAGGTCGACGTACACCTGGCCCTGGTACTCCATCCCGACCGCGTAGTCCCTCGGGGCGCAGGCGCACGCCGCGGCCATCGCATGCAACGTCGGTACCAGCATGATCACCGGACGGCGGATCGCGCGGCCGCCTCCGAACTCCTCCTGCAGCCGAGGCGCCTCCGCGTCGGCAACGTCCAGCAGCTCCCGTGCAGTCCCGGCGAGCGCCTCGTCGCCGTAGATCACCGTCGCGTGGGCGCCGTGGATGCTGAGCGGCGTCGCATACGAGGCCAGGTAGTCATGGCCGATGATGCGGGCACCGGCCACGCGTCCCTGCCGCACGCGGAACTCGAGCGTCCCGATCGTCACCGGCTCGGAGTACGGTTTCTCGCCAAAGCGGGCGGTGATGTCGGCGAGCACGGTGTCGCCGGGCGTGTAGCTGGTGATCTTGACGGCGACGCTCCCCGCGCCGAGGCCGCCGAGCCAAAGGCCCAGCCGGCGCAGGCGGGGCTGCGCATGGGCGGTGAGGCGCGATGCGCGCGGCCCGGGGTGGAGTGTCTCCGTCTCGACAAATCTCCGCACCAGCCGTTCGGCAGAGCGCTGGCGGGCGGGGTCGTAGGTCGACGAGGTGCTCGCCGTGGCGATGCGGAAGGTGCCAGCAGAAGCCTCCTGCGCGTGACCCGAGCTGAGGTAGAGCAGCGCGCCGATCGCTGTTGCGAGCCCGACGGGGACGACCCAGTACGCCGAGATGAGCCGGCCGATCCGGCGCCTGCCGGTCGTCGAGCGGCCCGTGTCGACAGGGGCGGCGCCCACCGGGCTGAGACCGTCAGGCTCGGCCGCTGCCCGCAGCTGGCTGGCAGTCACCTGACGGACGACCGCGATGGCGGCGAGCGCTGCGAGCACATCGATCGCGCGACTGGCTGCAAACAATGCCCATCGGTTCTGCATCCCAGCGGATCCGCCGGTGACCCATCTCAGATCGACCAGCCTGGCGATGAAGAGGGCCCACCAGACGCTCACCACACGCGGGGAGGCGAAGCGCCCCATGCTTGATCGCACGAGGTCGTTGGCGATCCTCTTCGGCTGCCATAGGAAGACGATGGGGATGAACCAGCCCCAGACCGCCCATGCCGTCGAACGACGCCGCTCCCGTGCCGGCGTGTTCCGGTAGCAGCGATGGAACCAGGCGATGAACGTCGCCACGCAGAGAAGATTGAGCGTCGCCGAGACGGGCAGCAGCCTGTGCACGAGGTGGTCGTCCGCGCGAGCCGCCGCGAGGTCGAAGTGTCCCGCTGCCGCCCTGTGGAGGAGGTAGGCGGATCGCGCGTCGGTGACCGCCAGCGCGACGGAGGCAATGATCACCACGCTGAGCAGCCCCACGACGACGCGGCCGATGACGAGCGGCGAGCGGAACTCCGCTGGACTGCTGCATCGCGCGCAGTCGCCCGCCGGCATGAGCGGCTGGCCGCATTGCGTGCAGTACACAGCTCTCCCTCTGTCCTTGTTGACCATCGACCTGCGGTGTGGAGCGCGCCAGGGGTCATCGACCGCGTGGCTCGTTAAAACTGCGGGCGCGATCGACCCTTGTCCATCCTCGGAACGAGGTACGCGCCGGGGCCCCGAAATCATGCTGCGCCACGTCCGAGGTCGGCGCCGCTTAGAAGGCGCACGGGTTCGACGGGTTCTAGCCCGGCGCTCTAGCGCCTGAACCAGCGGCGCCGGCGCGCAGGCTCGGCCGGCTCGTCGTCTTCCCAGTCCATCTCGCGCGGCTCATCCGGGCTGCGCACGTCCGGGGCTTCGTCCTCGAACGGGTTGGGATCCGGCTCGCTCACCGCGACGGCGAACACCCGCTGCTGCAGGGTCGACGCGCGGCGCACCTCGAACGGGGACGCCTCGAGCTCGGCAATGCCGGCCATGCGAAGGTCGGCCGGGATCTCCCGGCCGCAGACGACGCAGGTCCGCTGGAAGCGCCCGATCACCTCGCCGAGGCAGTTGGGGCAATGGCAGACGACAGCCATGCCCCTCTATCGGACGGGTGGCGCCACCAGCTTGAGTAAGGAGTCCGTTATGAGACGGTCGGCATGAACCGCGACCGCGGACTATTGCTCCTCGTGCACCTCGGCAACGATCGCAGCAGCAGCCTCGGCCGACACAACCTGCTTGGCGATCTTCTCGTACCCCTGCAGGCTGCGCTCGAGCTGCTGCACCATCCGGTCCTCGGCGATGGCGATCACCGCGGAGGAGCCGGGCGGGAGGCTCTCGCCGATCGCGCGCAGGTCATCGTCCTTGAACCCCTTGTCCCGGATGCGGCCCCACAGGCCGCCGGCGCCGCCGCCGACCAGCGCGGCGCCCAGGATGCTGGGCGGGAAGATGAGGCCGACGATGCCGCCGGCGATCGCGCCCCGCTTGGCCATCGTGCGGCCGCTGGGGTCGGCCGTCTCGCTGAAGTGCACCTTGCCGTCGGCGCCGCGGGTGATGGCCGCGGCATCGAGCAGCAGGATGGCCCCGTCGCGGTCGGCCTCGCGGAAGGCCTTGAGGGCCTCAGCGGCGCCGTCCTCCGAGTCGTAGGAGGCGACGAAGATCTCGACTGTGGTGTTCTGGGTGTTTGTCATGGGCCGGAGCATCGCCACCGGGCCGTGGGCCGGTCTCATCCACGAGGGACGAATCGAGCACGCAGAGGCGCGTGGGGGCTACGATTCCGGGTGATCGGAGTGCGTCTGGCAGCGTGCAGCTGGGCGTACGACCCCCTTCCGATCATCCCGCCGGTTCTAGTAGACAGAGCCGGCGGCCCATTTCTCCTCTTCGACGGTCAGAGCCGGAAGCTGGGCAGGAGGCGCTTCTCCGTCTCGCCCTCCAGCGTCGCCGCGACCTCGATGTAGTCCTCGAGGCCGGACCCGCGCAGCTTCGACCGCAGCAGATTGTCCACCTGGAAGAGGCCGGCGGAGTTGTTCATCTCGATCTCGACCAGCACCTTGCCGTCCTTGCCGCCGCGGATGACGACCTCCTCGATGGCCGCAGCCGACAGCGAGTGGATCGAGACCCGCCCCGTCTCGAACGGGATCCGCGACCGGCCCTTCGCCATGTCGAGCGCGTCCGCCACCCGCACGATGCCCGCCTCGAGCGACAGCGGCTGGCCGTCGGAGCGGTGGCTGATGATCGTCTGCAGCACCTCGGCAACCACGATCGTCCGCTCCGGCTCCTCGTACAGCCCCTCGAGCAGCCCGGGCAGCCGGTCGGCAGCCAGGAACAGGCTCATCTCCTCGTGGCCGTGGCGATGGATCGCCATGCCCAGGCAGTGGGTCAGGCATCCGAGGGCGACGACCACCTCGGCATCCTCCTGGCGCATGCTGTAGTCGGTCACCATCCCCGGCTCGATGCCCGCCCGTTTCAGCTCGCGCAGCAGCTTCAGCCCGATGTTGGTGACGATCTGGATGTGCACCCAGGAGTGGTCGTTGATCTGCATCCGGGCCACGGCGTTCACGTTCGCGGCGTGCCACAGCGCCTTGATCGAGTCGTCGCGGTTGACGCGGTCCACCACGTCCCGAAGCGTGCGGTTGCCGCGCGCCGGGACGTTGATGCGCATGTCGCGCACCGCCTCGGCTGGCGTCATCCGAGCGCCACGCTCGGCGCGCACGCTGACCGGGGTGCCGGGCGCCGGCTCGGCGCCGGCGGGCATCTCCTCCTGATCGCCCTGCTGCTGCTCGTCTGCGCTCATCGTGAGCGGAGACTACAGCGGGCGGACTCAGACGCCCTTGGGGAGAACGCGCCAGCCGAAGGCGAAGGCGTCGCGGAACCAGCCGGCGTTCGGGCCCATGTAGTCGATCGTTACCCCGGCGCCGTCGCCGTGGCTGTTGATCGTCCAGCCCTTCCCGAGGTAGATGCCCGTGTGGTAGACGGTGCTCGACGCGGTCAGCACCCCGTGCGGGCTCGTGCTCCAGAACAGGATGTCGCCGGGGCGCAGATCGTCGTACTTGATCCGCTTCGAGACGGGGATGTTGGCTGCCATGTCGTACGTCGTGCGCCACGGGATCCGGGACGTGCCGTCCCACGTGGTACCGGGCACCGAATAGGCGCGCTTCATCACCCACCACACGAAACCCGAGCAGTCGAAGCCGCCCTGCACACTCTGCCCCAGCGCCACCTGCGGCTGGTCGGACGAGCCGCCCCACACGTAGGGGGCGCCGGCGTAGCGGAAGGCGAAGCCGAGCACAGCCTTCTTCAGCGGCGAGTACGCGGGCAGCGCGTGCACGACGTGCAGCTGCGTGTCCACGCTGTACTGCCAGTAGCTGGAGAGGTGTCCAAGCAGGTAGGCCTGCACCGCGAGGTTCGCGCGGGGGAGCGGCGAGTTCGGCCACGTCTCCCACTGGTCCGATCCGTAGGGCACGTTCCAGCGCGCGCCGATGTCACGCACCACCTGCTCCACGCCGAACCCCTTCGGCAGCCGTGGCTTCCAGCCGTCCGCCGTCGTGATGCCCTTCAGCACCTTGGCGTCGTGGTAGAGGCCCATGACGCGCACGATCCCAGCGTCGAACTGCATCTGGGTGATCGTGTCCATCGGCCCGCTGCCCGCCCCGATCCAGTTGCTGTCGACGGCCTGGCCGTAGGGATCGGTGGACACAGCAGCACCGTTCACCGTGTGGTTCAGGTGCGTGAGCACCCGCGCCGCCGCCTGGCGGGTGGCGTCCCGCTTGGGCTGGAACGTGCCGTCGGCACGCAGCGGCACCCACCCGTGGCCCGTCGCCCAGAGGATCTGGGAGCGGGCCCAGAACGACGAGGAGACGTCAGGGATGGAAGTGGTGGCCGCGCTTGCGGGCGTCGGAAGGAAACACGCAAGCGCGGCCAGAGCCAGGAGCACACGCGAACGACCCATACAGCCGCGTATATCGGAAGATGTGCAAAACCGCTTAAGTAAGGAGAATGTGAGGCTGGAACATACCGGTGCGGCCGGTCACGCGCTCTGGCGCCAGTCGTCGTAGAGCGAGAAATAGCGGCCCCGCCGTGCGATCAGCTCCTCGTGCGAGCCCATCTCGATCACCTCGCCATGCTCGAGCACGACGATCAGATCCGCCCGGCGGATCGTGCTCAGCCGGTGGGCGACCACAATCGACGTGCGGTCGGCGAGCAGCGTCTCGAGCGCCGCCTCGATCCTGGCCTCGGTCGGGATGTCGACGCTCGACGTCGCCTCGTCCAGGATCAGGAGGCGCGGATTGGCGAGCAGCGCCCGGGCGAACGCCACTAGCTGACGCTGGCCGATCGACAGCCGGGCGCCGCGCTCCTCGATCTCGGTGTCGTAGCCGTCGGGCAGCTGCTCGATGAACGCATCGGCCCCGACGGCGGCGGCCGCCGCACGCACCTCGTCGAGCGTCGCCTGGGGCCGGCCGAAGGCGATGTTGTCCCGCACCGAGCCGGCGAACAGGAACGCCTCCTGCGGCACGATTCCGAGCTGCCGGCGCAGCGAGTGCATCGTCACGTCGCGCAGGTCGTGGCCATCGATCGTGACGCGCCCCCCGGTCGGGTCGTAGAACCGTGCGAGCAGCTTCACGATCGTCGACTTGCCGGCACCGGTGTGCCCGACCAGCGCCACCGTCTGCCCAGGCTCGGCGGTGAAGGAGATGCCGTGCAGCACCTCCGCCGTATCGCTGCGGTAGGCGAAGTGCACGTCCTCGAAGGCAACGCGGCCGTCGATGTCGGGCAGCTCCTTGGCGCCCGGGGCGTCGACCATCCGGGGGGCGGTGTCGAGCACCTCGAACACCTTGTCCAGCGCCGCCGTGCCTGCCAGGAACGTTTGGTAGAACTGGGACAGCTGCTGCACCGGGTCGAAGAAGTTCGCAAGCAGCCCGATGAAGACGAACAGGTCTCCGGGCGTGATGTCGCCGTTCAGCGCGCGAACTCCGCCGTAGCCGAGCACAACCGCCGTTGCCGTGGCCGACAGCAGGTCGACGAACGGGAAGTAGATGGCGCTGACGGTGACGGTCTGCTGGTTCGCCTCCCGGTAGTGGTCGTTGACCTCGAGGAAGCGGCGGTAGTTCGACTCCTCGCGCCGGAACGCCTGCACCACGCGGACGCCGGAGATGTCCTCCTGCAGGCTGGCGGTCACCTCGCCCAGCCGCTCGCGCGTGCGCCGGTAGGCCATCGCCGAGTAGTGCCGGTAGAGCATGGTGGCGACCAGCATCGCCGGGAACACCGTGAGGGTGGCCAGCGCCAGACGCCAATCGACGTACAGCAGGACGAGGGCCGACCCGATCAGCGTGATGGTGTTCTGCACGAGCGTCGTCGGGCCATCGGTGACGAGCGAGTTCAGCGCCTCGATGTCGTTGGTGAGGCGGGAGATGACGACGCCGGCGCGCGTTCGCTCGAAGTAGCCCAGGTCGAGCCGCTGGACGTGCCGGAACAGGTCGCTGCGCAGGTCGGTCAGCACCCGCTCGCCGACCCACGTGGTGAGATAGCTCTGGACGGCGGTGAAGCCCCAGCCGAACGCCGCGACCACGAGGTACACGGCGACCCAGAACTGAACGGTGCCGAAGTCCCCCGGGACGATCCCGCGGTCGATCGCCTGCTGAGCGATCACCGGGCCGGCGATCGTGGTGGCGGTCGAGCCGAGCAGCGCGACCAGGGCGATCGCCGCGCGCAGCTTGTGCCGCGCGATGTAGCGCAGCAGCTGCGACACGCGGCGCATCGTGCGGCGGATGCCGAGGTCGGCCCCGGTGGCTCCGCGTGCGCTGATGTGCCCACCGAAGGTGCTCGGCCTCACGCCACGTCCTCCTTCTCGATCGGCGCGCCGTCGGGGTCGAGCTGGACGAACGTGCGCTCGACCAGGCCGTGGCGGTGGATCTCCTGGTAGACGGGGCTCTCCTGGAGCAGCGACTCGTGCTCGCCGCGGGCGACGATGCGGCCGCCGTCGAGGACGACGAGGCTTGTGGCGAGGGAGATGGTGGACAGCCGGTGGGCGATGATCAGGGTCGTGCGGCCGCGCATGACCTCGCGCAGGGCCAGCTTGATTCGTGCCTCCGTGGTGGCGTCCACCGAGGCGGTGGCGTCGTCGAGGATCAGCACGCGAGGGTCCATCAGCAGGGCGCGCGCGATGGCGATCCGCTGGCGCTGGCCGCCCGACAGCGTCAGACCGCGCTCGCCGACGCGCGTGTCGTACCCGTCGGGCAGGTCCATGATGAAGTCGTGCGCCTGCGCCCGCGTGGCCGCCTGGACGATCTGCTCCGGCGTCGCGTTGGGAGCGCCGTAGGCGATGTTCTCGGCCACCGTGGTGGAGAAGAGAAAGGTGTCCTGACCGACTATGCCGATCGCGCTGCGAAGCGAGTCGAGCGTCGCGTCTCGCACGTCCATCCCGTCCAGCACCACACGGCCCTGGTCGACGTCGTAGAAGCGGGGAATCAGCGTTGTCAGCGTGGTCTTCCCGCACCCGGTCGGGCCGATCAGCGCGACCGTCTCGCCCGCGGGGATCTCGAGGTCGATGTCCGACAGCACCGGCCGGCCCTCGTCGTAGCCGAACGTGACGTGGTCGAACCGGATCATCCCCGGGCCATCCGGCAGCGGCTGCGCTCCCGGGCGCTCCACGATGTCACGGTGCTCGTCGAGCACCTCGAACACGCGCTCGCCCGACGCCATCGCGCGCTGGTACTGGCCGACCCACATCCCGATCGAGCGCAGGGGCAGCATCAGCAGCAGCAGATACGAGTTGACGGCGAAGAACTGCCCGAGCGTGAGCTGTCCGTGGACGACCTCGTAGCCGCCGACGAGCAGCACGCCCGCCACCGCCAGGCTCGGGAGCGACGACATTGCCGGCACGTAGCGCGCCTGGAGGATTGCGGCACGGACGGCCTGGCGGAAGATCCGCTCGGATCCCTGGCGGAAGCGCTGGGACTCGCTCTGCTCCTGGGCGAATGCCTTGACGACCCGCACGCCGACGACGTTCTCCTCCGCCTGGGTGGTGACGTCGGCGACCCGCTGCTGCACCTCCTTCAGCACCGGATGGCTGACGCGCGAGTAGCGATACGCCATCACGGCCAGCACCGGCGTGATCGCGAGCGCGATCAGCGTCATCTGGACGTTCAGCAGGCTGAGCACGATCAGCACACTGACGATCGTGAACAGGTGCTGCGAGAAGAAGATCAGGCCGTAGCCGAGGAACACCCGCACGGCCTGCACGTCCACGGTGGCCCGGGACAGCAGCTGGCCGGTCTGGTGGCGGTCGAAGAACCGGTACGACAGCCGCTGCATGTGCGCGTACATCCGGTTTCGCAGGTCGTACTCGACGGCCAGCGAGAGCCGGCCGGCGAGCCAGCGGCGGAACAACATCATCGTGCCCTTGACCGCGCCGGCGACGACGATCAGCCCGGCGTAGCGGTAGATGGTGCTGCGGCTGTCGCCTGCCTGGGCAGCGTCGATGATGCGCCCGGTCAGGTAGGGGATGACGAGCCCCGCCGCCTGGGTGCCCGCCGCGAGCAGGGCTGTGGCGATGACCTGGTACTTGTACGGCCCAAGGAAGCCGAGCAGCCGGCGGAACGTCATACCGCCAGGGTAGTTGAAGCGCGAACGAACGCCGCCTGCCCGCTGGGCGGGCGGCGGCGCTCAATCCTTTCGCGGGCGGTGGGCCGGTCTAGTGCTGGTGGCCCTGAGCCCCATCGCGAATCTGATGGAGCAGCACCTGGAAGGAGACACCTTCCAGCTGGGCAATCACCCACAGGCCGGCGACGACCAGGATGGCCACACACATCAGGCTCGTGGAGATCTCGGACGCGACGCTGCCGCGCTCGCTGCTGCGAATGATCCGGTTCACTGCAGACCCCTTCTTGACGTTCCAGGCGCACGACCCCCGTGCGTACCTTTTGTATCGACCGCGCCGGGGCGTCGGTTCATCACCCGAAAACGGGAAGCAGCGATCAGGCGTTGTCGCCGGAGCCGAGGCGATTCGAGAGCGCCGTGGCCGCAGCGCGGCTCTCGGCCCGCGCCTCGACCACCTCGGGCCTGCGCTGCTGCTCGCTGCCGTCCACCGCGGCCACCGATGCGAGCGTCGAGATCGCACGCCGGTCGGCGTCTGAGATCTCGGTGATCTCGCAGCCGGCCCGGTAGCGGCCGTAGGGGGCAGGATCGAGCCTGACGATCCGTGCCTCCGGCCGCACCTCGCGCCCGTCCATCATGAAGGTGAGATGGACGAGGTCGCCGGGGTCGAGCTCCTTCTGGGTCACGAAGGCGCAGCCCGTCGCCGAGATGTCGACCAGGCGCACCTCGAGCGCCGTGTCCCGCGGAAGGCTGCGGCAGTAGCGGACGATCGCGCGAGCGGGCGCCGACAGTGCCACCCGCGGCGACGCCCGGCGTGCCTTGCGATGGCGCACGCCGCTGACAGCCAGGTGGACGAGCGCCACCGAGGCGGACTGGAAAAAGTGCTCGACCACCTCCAGCTCGACCTCGTATCGGCCCCGATCGGGGTAGTAGACGCGCGCGAGCAGGTGCAGGTCGTCGCGGATCGCGGACCTCGGTGCCTGGCCGAGCAACAGGCCGTCCTGGCGGTCCTCCAGTGCCAGCGGGAAGCAGCCGCCGTCCTCCGACAGCACATCGACGGTGTCGGGAAGCTCAGGCAGCACGCCGAGCGCCAGGGTCAGGAGCTCTTCGCGAGTCGGTTGGGGGGACATCTGCAGAGGGCTCATCGGCGGTCGGGCGGCGGGGCTGAAGCGGCTTTCGCGCGGCATGTCCGCGGTGTAGGCTGCGTAAGGTGCCACACGGTGCTGATTTCTGGGTGGTGATGTTCCTCGCGGTGGCGTTGAAGCTTCCGCTGATCGGCCTGTTTGCGGCGATCTGGTACGCGGCCAAGCTCGGAGACAAGGCGCACGAGCAGCACATCGCGCCCGTCTCGCACATGGCCCTGTGCGGCTACTGCGGCGCCCGGATCACGGTCGGCTACGACGCCAGCATCGTCCACGAGCGGGCGATGGGCATCGCAGCTCGCACCGGCCAGGCGGCGTTCGACGTCGAGACGCGCCTGGTGCGCGAGGAGCTGTCGCTTCCCGACCGCTACGCCGTCGAGCCCACGCGCTGCCCAGGCTGCGGCGAGCAGACGGTGTGGGTGCCGATCGAGCCGCTTGATGACGAGTCGACGGCGGCGCTCCAGCCGGTGCGGCCGGATCTGAGCTGACCTTCCCGAGCACTCGCCCGGTTCATGCGACCGGGACGAGGGGGCCCGCTCGGTGATCGGAGAAGGTGGCGGCGACTGCCGAAAAAGGAGCTGGTCCCGTGTTCACCGTTCCCTCGCAGCACCGGGCATCTGCCCCATCGCCGCCACAGTCGCGGACGGCCATCCTCCGTCACGGCGGCCCGTCGTGAGCTGGGCGCAGATCCTGCCGATGGCGTTCGTGATGATCGCGGGCCCGCAGATCATCAGCTCGTTCTTCTTCGCGACCAGCGACAACTGGGTCAAGAATTCGATCGCGTACGTGGCGGGCGCGTTCGTCTCCGTGACGGCGATCGTCACGATCGCCTACGTCGTCGCGAAGGGGGCGAAGAGCGCGGCCGGGTCGTCCAGCTCCGGCGGAGCGAACACGACACTCGACTGGATCGTGCTCGTCCTGCTCGTGGTGCTCGCGATCCGGGTGTATGCCACCCGCGAGACCAGCGAGCCGCCGAAGTGGATGGCGAAGCTGCAGACGGCGACGCCGCGCTTCGCATTCCTGCTCGGAATGGCGCTGCTGGGCATCTTCCCGACCGACATCCTCACCTCGATCACCGTCGGGCTTCACGTCGCGCGGAACGGCGACCCCTGGTACCACTGCCTCTCGTTCATCGGCCTCACGGTGCTGCTCGTCGCCGGGCCTGCGCTCACCCTCGTGCTGCTCGGCAACCGCGGGAAGGAGATGCTCCCAAAGATCCGAGACTGGATGAACGCGAACTCCTGGGTGGTCAGCGAGGTCGTGCTGGTGTTCTTCGCCCTGATCACGATTAACAGCCTTCGCGGCTGACGGCGCATCAGCCTCCGGTGCCGTACCGCGGCGCGCGCCGCGAGTTCAGGCTCTGCTGGCGGCGGGCCGCTGACAGCCGCTCCAGCATCTCCGGATCCCGCTCGTCGGCCGACCCATCAGAGCCGTAGGCGCGGGCCACCTCGAGCAGCCGGTGGCGATCCGCCTCGAGGATGCTCGTGATCTCGCCGCCGACGCGGTTGCGGCCGTAGATCGCGGGGATCGTCCGGAGCACGCGCAGCTCGAAGCGCAGCGGCTGGTCGCCGATGCGGGTGTCGATCTCGACGATGTCGCCGGTCGACAGCCGCCGCTCGGTGACGAACGCGGCACCGGTGGGCGCCACGTCCGCGAGCCGGACGTCGAACAGCTCGCCGCTGTCATGGTTCTTGGCGTACAGGATGCGCGCCGTGGCCAGCTCCGCGACGGTCGCGCGGGGTGCGCCCCGCTCGGCGTCGCGCTGTTCGAGCCCAACGACGTTCAGGTGCAGCAGGAGGTCGTCGCCCGACTGGAAGTAGCTGCGAACGATCTCGAAGCGGATGTCCCAGCCCTCGCCGCGGTCGTCCCGCAGCCGGGCCTCGAGCCGCAGGCCGTTGCGGACGAGCTCGCGGTCACCGTAGGCGTAGATCAGGCTGCCCTCGATCGCTGCGAGCGTCAGCGGGAAGGTGCCGCCGTCGGCGGAGATGACGTCAATGGAGCAGGGGAACGGCGGCAGCAGGCTGAGCGCCGACCGAACCGTCTCGTTGGGGGTAATCGGATACATGCCTCTGATATCGGCCGCAGAGCGGGGCGGCGTGAGCTATGAGGGGGATTGGCCAGCGCGATCGTTCTTCCCCGAGACATCGACTGGCAGCGATCGTCCTGGTACCTCAGCACAGGCGGCACACCTGCGCCCACCACCGGGCGTACCGGGCGTAGCGCCCGGTCGACCCGGGTGGCCCCGTCGTGACCGCCTCGGGGTCGCTCCATACCTGCTTGCGCCAGGGCGGCGTCGCGCCCGGGTCGAACGCGGGTGCATTCCGCCGGGCGGCGTCGGCCGGCAGCAGCAGCGGGAGCTGGGTCGCCGGAACGTCCCCGTCCCAGGCGTCGCCTGCGACGTCAACGTCGCGCCGCTGGAACGACCCCGCGTGGCTTCCCGAGGCGCGGAACACGGGGGCCGGGTACGGGGCCCAGTCGTCGCGCGCCTGGGCCCACCATGGATGCCGCCCCGCCCAGCCGAGGTGCGCCGACGCACGGGCTCCGACCACGGCGCCGTCCGGCCGCAGCTTGACGATCACCCCTTCCCAATCGTCGCGATGAAACCCATCGAACGCCGGGATGCCGGTATGGGCCGTGCGGGAGTCGGGCAGGTACTCCCAGAACTCCAGGTAGGTCGCCTCCTGCCGGCGCACGGCGTGGACGTAGAGGACGGGGCGGGTGCCGTGCGCGCAGCTGGGCGTGCGGCATGCGCGGAAATCCACGGGCTGCTCCCCGTCGCCTCGCTCGGCAACGAAGGTTGGCGCATAGCGGCGTGCCAGGCGCAGCCATGCCGCGTCGCCTGACGAGGCGGGAGTGAGCCGCGCCTGTGCCAGCTGTGCTGCGCCGAGCAGCAGCAGCGCCACCAGCAGGCATATGCCGGCGTACTCGACGGTCGACTGGCCGTACTCGCGCACGGGATGACTGTAGGTCCGTGAGTTTCGCGTGTGGGTAACGGCCGGTGGCGAAGGTGTGAACGGTCTGTGACGCGCGTTACGGTGGAGCCGGGAGCGGTGTAGCATCCGGACCAGCCACCAAGGAGGCAGCGATGCGGATCCGTTCACTCGTCGCGTTAACGGCCGCGACGGCACTCTCGCTCGGGCTGGCGGCATGCGGAGGCTCGTCCAGCTCGTCGAGCAGCGGCTCCGCCTCGTCAGGTGGCTCCACGCCGGTGATCAGCATGGGCGGCGGCGGGTCGACCTCATCGGGGTCGATCTCGGGTGGCAGCGGCTTCTGCGGCGATGCGAAGGGCAAGCTCGCGGGGCTGCAGGCGCAGCTGGCCCAGATCGCGACCTCCGGCTCGCAGAAGGATCAGCTGAAGAAGGAGCTGCAGACCTGGCAGTCCTACACGCAGTCGGCCGAAGCGGATGCGCCTTCCGAAATCAAGGGCGACATCGCCGTCATCGCGGACTTCATCAAGCACGTCAGCGACGGATATGCGCAGGCGGGGTACGACCCGATGAAGGCGATCGCGGTGGTGGGGCCATACATCCAGCAGAACGGGCCGAAGCTGCAGACAGCCAGCGACCACATCCAGGCCTGGGCGCAGGCGAACTGCGGGACCTAGACGGGCGTGCCCAGCCGGGCGAGCCCGGCCTCTGTCCCCTCGCGAATCGCTTCCTCGAATGACCGGGGTCCCTGTGCGTCGCCTACCCTGACGACGTCGAGGCCCGCGTCGAGGAGCTCTTCGAACAGGTCGCCGCCCGACGCGCTGCGCCCCTCGTGGGCCACGATCGTGTCGAACCCGTCCAGCACCACCTCGCGCAGTGAGAACACGTTCTCGAACCGCGCCCGGCCGTCTTCGACCGCGAGCAGTCGCAGGTGGTGGACGAGCTCGACGCCGGCATCGTCCAGCCGCGCCAGGTAGAGGTTTCGCTGGTACTGATGGACGGCCTCACCGAAGGCGACGGCGCTGGTCACCAGCCGCACCCGCCGGCCGGCCGAGGCGAGCTGCTCGGCGAGGGCGAGCCCGGCCCAGTCGCCGCCCCAGTCGTACAGCAGCACCCGCTCACCCGTCTCGGCCCCGGCGAGCACGTCCCAGGCGTTCACCGTCCCCGGGATGCCGCTGCGATGGGCGACCGCACCCGACGCGACGATCACCCTGTCCGGCGACTCGGCCGCGACGACCTCGGGAGTGGCGTCGACCCCGAAGCGCACCTCGGCGCCAGACAGCCAGCCTTCGACGGTGGTGACCAGTCCGCGGGCGATCTCGGCATGCCCCGGCGCGTCGAGCGCGAGGCGCATCTGCCCTCCGGCCGCGCCCGATCGCTCGAGCACCACGACGCGATGACCCTGCGCCGTGCTGCACGCGGCCGCAGCGGCGCCGGCAGGGCCGGCACCGACGATGACGACGGTGCCCGCGGCCTCCGCCCGGGTGGGGCGGGGGAGGGTGCGCTCGTGCCCCGTCCACGGATTGATCGTGCACGCAATCGGCAGGCCGGCGTGGTAATGGCCGATGCAGCCCTGGTTGCACCCGATGCACGTCGTGAACGGCTCGCCGGCCTCCGCGCGTCGCGGCATCGAGGGGTCCGTGATCAGCGCCCGGGTCATGCCGCAGGCGTCGCAATCGCCGTGCGCGATCATCGCGTCCGCGTCCGCCGGGTCGACGATCCGGCCGGTGGCGATCACGGGGACCGCCACCCGCGTCTTCATCGCCCTGGCGAAGGGCGCGATGACGTTGTGCTCGACCGGCACCGGCGGCACGATAAAGCTCGACCCGAGGTACGTCGACGACGCGCCCATGGCGAGCGACAGGTAGTCGATCAGTCCGTCGGCCGCGAGCCGCGACGCCGCCTCGATCAGCTCCTCGTCCGTATTGCCGTCCCACGAGCCGCGCTCGTCGGTCAGCCGGCAGCCGACGATGCCGCCGCCGATCCCCTCGCGCATTGCCTCACAGACCTCGCGCAGGAACCGCAAGCGGTTCTCGAATGACCCGCCGTACTCGTCGGTGCGCCGGTTGGCGTGTGGGGAGAGGAACTGCGTCGGCAGATAGTCGAACCCGCCGCATACCTCGACCCCGTCCACGCCGCCCTCGGCCGCGTAGGCGGCCGCCTGGCGATACCCGTCGAGCATCTCGTGGATCTCCCGGCGTGTGAGCGCCCGAGGCTCGGTCTTGAAGCGGGCGCTGGGGATGCTCGAGGGCGCGACGGCGGGCGGGCGCGGCGGTGCGGCGATCACCTCGCGGCCGCCGTGGAACAGCTGTACGACGAGCACCGTTCCGTGGGCATGCACCGCCTCGGCGAGACGGCGGTATGCGGGCACGATCTCGGACAGGTAGCCACCGACGGTGTGGGCCGTCAGCAGTCCGGTGTGGTGGATCGCGGTCGCCTCGATGCAGATCATCGCCGCGCCGCCCCGGGCCCGCGCCTCGTGGTAGGCGATCAGGTCGTCGGTGGGCAGGTGATCGTGCACCAGGCTGGTCTGGTGCGACGTCGACACGACGCGGTTTCGGAGGGTGACGCCGGCGATCGGAAGCGGCGAGAAGAGGTGGTCGAGCACGCCCTCGACTCTAGATGATTGATTCCACGACTCCGCACGTCTGACCGCCTGACTGCGGGTAGTTGCCCACTCTCAGTGGGCTGCGACCGCTAGGCGTCCCCTCCCGATCTGCGTGATCGCAGATCGGTCGTGACCGTTGCAAGGCCTGCGGCCTTGCAACTGCGGCGTCCTCG
>DATAHR010000137.1:0-2323 GCA_036263035.1 Gaiellales bacterium
TAATCAGGCTGCCGCATCGGCGGCGAACGCGGCCCGGACGGCCGCCGGCGTCTGGTGGCCGTGGCGCTCGATGAGCCACTGGGTGTTGTAGCGATCCTTGAAGGCGAGGAGCGCCAGGCGCAGGGCTTCGACCGAGTCGAAGCGCTCGATCCAGAGGAGCTGTTCTTTGAGGGTGCGGATGAAGCGCTCGGCGCACCCGTTGCCCTCGGGCTCGCGGACGAAGGCCGGGCTGCTGGCGATCCCGAGGAAGCGCAGTTCGGCCTGGAAGTGGTCGCTCATGAACTGGCTGCCATGGTCGTGCCGGAGCGCCAGGCCGGTCGCCACGTCCTGACGGTAGCCGTCGAAGTGCTCGCGGATGCCCTGGTGGAGCGGCTCGAGGGCCTCGAAGCGGGTGCCGCGCCTGGCGGCGTGGATGCCGACGCACGCGGCGGTGAAGTGGTCGATCGCGATGAAGACCGTGGCGGTGCCCTCGGCGGTCCAGGTCGCGGTGGCGTCGATCCCCCACATCGCGTCCGGGCGATCCGGGATGATCGTGCCGTCGTGTGCGGCCGGGCCGTGCGGCTGCCCCGTCCGCGTCGGGGCCAGCAGGCCGTCCTCGCGCATCAGTCGGAGCACGCGCGGCTTGCCGGCCCGGATCCCGGCCAGGCGCAGCCGCGCCCAGACCTTGCGGTAGCCCTCGCCCACGAACGGCGAGCGCACCAGGACAGCGCGGATCCGCTCGGTCAGCTCGGCGTCGGTGAACGCCGTCTTCGGCCCACGCTTCTGAGGCGGGACGGGCGCCAGCCGACGCCTCCGGGCGGCGTAGACCGTCGAGCGTGGGATCTCCAGCACCCGACACACCCGCGCCAGGCCGTAGCGACGCTCCACGGAGGGCGAGGCAGCCCGGCCCATCACCTCGACCTCCGCCGCCCGAAAGGGCCGCCGTCCCCCTCCGCACGGCGCGCCCGCTCCCGCAGCAGCTCGACCTCCATCGTCAGCTCGCCGATCTTCGCCCGCAGCCGCCCCAGCTCGTCGTCGCGCTCGTCGGCCGGGCGGCTCTTCACCGCCGCCTGCCCGCCGGCCAGGAACTGCTCACGCCACTGCGCGATCGTCCCGGCCGTCACCCCCAGCTCCCGACTCAGCCCGTCGAGATCCTCGCCCCGCAGCACCCGCAGCACGACCTCCGTCTTCCGCCGCGACGACCACCGACCACGCTCGCTGACAGACGCACGCTCCTCGCTCATGGACACCCTCCCCTCGGGGCATCATGCCCCAAACCTGTGTCCAGTCAATTCCCGGAGCGGAGGACCGGTGCCCATGGGGCGGCTTGCGGCCAGGCATCACATAGCGGCTATTCGGGGGGCTCGCCCGGTGCAGCGGCCACGCCGGCGGCCTGCAGGATCTCGGCGACGCGAGCGGGTGTCTCCTCGACCTCGAACTTGTCCGGGCCGCCCACCACGTAGATGAATGAGCCGCCACGTCCGTGCGGTGCGACGCAGATCATGCGATCGGCATTGACGAGCATCAGCCGACTGGTCTCGGACTCCGTGAGCTGGACGAAGCTTCCGCACATGCTCCTGCCTCCTCTTCAGGCCGTCACGAGGCGCCACGGGCGAGGGAGCCGCCCTCGTTTGTCGCCGCCACCGTGGCAGACGCCCGCGCACGCCGACATCTAGAGTGTCGGCGGCAGAGGTAGACGGCAACGTTGCCAGCGGTAACCGTGGCGTTTCCGTCCCACACCCCGGTGACCGCCCGTCGTCAGGCTCGGCGCTGGACTGGCCCGATGTGTCCGTCGATCGGCGCGCCGAGATTAGCCGTCGTGTGACGGCGCCGACCCGTTCGCCACGGTAAGGTCTGGCTCGTCGGCGAGGACGTAGCGCTGCTTGACCGACTCCAGGACTCGGTCTCTGGCGTCCACCAGATCGCCGCGTCGGTGGCGTTCTTCGATGTCGCGCAGCCTGGCGGCTAACGGATAGTCCCCGAAGACATCGACGATCCAGCGCGAGAAGTCGCCTCGCTCGAGATGGCCGTCGAGCTCCTCATCGGAACAGTGACTGAGCGTGTGGCAGAGCTGGTGGAGGGTGCGAATCCGGCGCGGCGTCCCGCCGTTGAAGACGAACGCATACTGCTCCGGAATTGGTACGTCGAGGTACTTGTGGCGGTGCCGAATGTGAGGGGAAAGCCGGGGCAGCAGACGGAAGGCGCGTGGCGCCAGGTCGCCTGCCGTGCGGTCCGGAAGGAGCACGGCTTCTCCCAACGAAAGATCCGCGAGCCGATCGGGCCAGGCGCGAGGGGTCGCCGCGTCGCCGTACAGCGTGATCAAGGCTTCCAGCTCGCGGGAGTC
>DATAHR010000138.1:0-19443 GCA_036263035.1 Gaiellales bacterium
GGCGTGGCCGGCGTGGCGATCGACTCCGCCGCCGCCAAGGGCGTCTTCACGCTCCCGGCGTCCGAGCTGCGCTCCGCCTTCCCGGCGCTGAAGAACCCGCTCAACAATCACCGCGCCGTGCTCCTCACCCCCGAGGAGTTCCACTACGCGTTCACCAACACGATGACCGAAGAGGAGTCGCAGGCGGTCTACAACGCCTACGCCGTGCCCGGTCCCGGCCGCGTGCTGTTCCAGGGCGCGCTGGCGAACTTCAACCCGCACTCGCCCGCGAAGGTCGACTTCAAGAAGGACGACCGTGCGCCACTGTTGCTGATCAGCGGCGGGTCGGATCACGTCGTGCCGGCGGCGGTCGACGCCTCGGTGGCCAAGCACTACGAAAAGTCGGACGCCCTGACGGAGTACAAGGAGTTCCCCGGCCGGCCGCACTACACGGTCGGCGCGCCGGGCTGGGAAGAGGTCGCCGACTACGCCATCGACTGGGCCGAGCAGCACGCCCTTGCGGGCACGCCCGCCTGACACCCGGAGGGCGAGCCGCGCCGGCGAAGACCAGGAGCGGGCGGCCGGAAACCGGCGCCGGCCGCCGCTCAGGGCATGGCCAGGGAGCCGAACTGCGGTGAGCAACTGGTAACAGTTGTTGCGAACCTCTCGGCTGGGGAGTAGGGTCGGTTGCCGAGGGGTCGGGGCGGCCGGCCCCCGCCGGGTGGGTTGAGGCGACGACGATGCCGCCGTTCACCAGATGATCCGAAACCGAGTGGACATCGGTCCCGGGTCGCCTGTGAGCAGACACAGGCATCCGGGCGAACCGACCATCTCCGTGCTCGTTGCGACCCATGTCGTCGAGACGGGCAAGGCGTTCCTGGTCATCGTCGACTGCCCCTGATGGGCCTAAAGAGATCGGAGGGGACATGAGCAGCACCGCAGCAACGGGCACCGAGATTCGCTCGTTCCACACTGACATTCCGCAGCAGAGGCTGGACGACCTCCACAGCCGGGTGGTGGGAGCGCGCCTGCCCAGCAAGGAGCTCGTGGACGACCGGTCGCAGGGGGTGCAGCTGGCGACCATCCAGGCGATCGCGCGCTACTGGACGACCCAGTACGACTGGCGCAGGGCCGAGGCGAAGCTGAACGCCCTTGACCAGTTCGTCACCGAAATTGACGGCGTTGACATCCATTTCATCCACGTGCGCTCACGGCACGAGAACGCACTGCCGCTGATCATGACGCATGGCTGGCCTGGTTCGGTGATCGAGCTGCTGGAGACGGTCGGCCCGCTGACCGACCCCACTGCACACGGCGGCAGCGCAGACGACGCGTTCCACCTCGTGCTCCCGTCCGTTCCAGGCTACGGCTTCTCGGGCGAGCCGGCCGAGCTCGGCTGGGAGCTGGGCCGGACGGCACGGGCCTGGGCCGAGCTGATGCACC
Source organism: Gaiellales bacterium (assembly GCA_036263035.1). Taxonomy (GTDB): domain Bacteria; phylum Actinomycetota; class Thermoleophilia; order Gaiellales; family JAICJC01; genus JAICYJ01. The sequence goes on from DATAHR010000138.1 coordinate 1,423, forward strand.
GCCTTGGCTACGACCGCTACGTCGCTCAGGGTGGCGACGTCGGCGCCGGGGTCACCGACGCGATGGGGCGCCTGAAGCCAGAGGGGCTGATAGGCATCCACACCAACCTGCTGGTCCCCGCGCTGGGCGAGCCGATGCCGACGAACACGGACGAGGAGCGCGCCGCGGCCGCGCAGATCGCCACGTTCGGGAAGACCGGAAACGGCTACTTCGTCGAGATGGCGACACGGCCGCAGACGATCGGCTACGCGCTGCTCGACTCGCCGGTCGCGCTCGCCGCCTGGATGATCGACCACGACACGGACGCCTACTACAAAATCGCACGCGCGTTCGTGGATGAACAGCCGTCTGGCAACCTGACCCGCGACCACATCCTCGACAACATCACGCTGTATTGGCTGACCGGCACGGGCGCCTCTGCCGCCAGGTCGTACTGGGAGGCCTATGGCGCTGATGCTCCCAGCGCAGGCCAGAAGCCGCTCCCAGCGTCGACGATCCCATTCGCCTTCACGACGTTCCCGGGCGAGATTTGGCGCACGCCGCGCAGCTGGGTCGAAGCGAGCTATCCCAACGTCGTCTACTTCAACGAGGTCGACAGGGGCGGCCACTTCGCCGCGTGGGAGGAGCCGCAGCTTCTGTCGGAGGAGGTGCGAGCGGCGTTCAGATCGTTGCGATGAACGCCCGCGAAACGACATTGCCGGTGGAGAGCCGGCTGCCGGGATTCGAGGGAGCCAGCGGTTGGCTCAACTCTCCGCCGCTGACGCCGGCCGGGTTGCGCGGCTCCGTTGTGCTGGTCGACTTCTGGACGTACACCTGCATCAACTGGCTGCGAACGCTTGGCTATGTCCGAGCCTGGTCGGAGCGCTACCGCGACCAGGGGCTGGTGGTGGTCGGCGTGCACACACCGGAGTTCCCGTTCGAGCGTGAAGAACACAACGTCCGCCAGGCCGTGGCGGCCATGGACGTCAGCTATCCCGTCGCTCTCGATCCGGACTATGCGGTCTGGCAATCGTTCGCCAACCACTACTGGCCGGCGATCTACATCGCCGATGCGGAGGGACGGATCCGCTACCACCACTTCGGTGAGGAGGCGTACGAGGAAACCGAGCGGACGATCAAGCGGCTGCTCAGAGATGCCGGCAACGACGAGATCGGCGACGACCTCGTCTCGATCGTCCCCGCGGGAGTCGAAGCGCAGGCGAACTGGGCCGAACTGGGGTCACCCGAGACGTATCTCGGGTACCAGCAAGGCAGCAACCTCGTGCCCTGGGACGCGAAGGTGGGCACGCCGGCCACGTTCGCCGTTCCCGACGCCTTGCCGCTGAACGGCTGGGCGCTCGGGGGCGAGTGGACGATCGAGGAGCGGGCAGCGGTTTCGAACGGCGCTGACGGGCGTATCGCATTCCGCTTCCACGCCCGCGATGTCAATCTCGTGATGCGGTCCCGCACGGGCACCGCGGTTCCGTTCAGGGTGCGTATCGACGGCGAGGCGCCGGCGCTGGCACACGGCCTCGACCTCGACGCGGATGGCAATGGAACGCTGCTCGAACCCCGCCTGTACCAGCTGGTTCGAGAGCAGACCCACATCGACGACCGCACCGTCGAGATCACCTTCGAGGGCTCCGGCGTCGAGGCCTACGTGTTCACCTTCGGCTAGGGAAATGTACGCACGGGCCGAGCGAGCGAGCGTTCCAGGATGCCGTCACAGCGTACGCCGGACGCAGCAGGGCCCCCGGCGCGCTGTTGCAGCGAGCCGGAGGCCTGGTTGTTCTTCAAGGCCGGCTGTAGCGGCCGGCCTTCGTGGAGCTACCGTGTTACGGGCTGGTGATAGGCGCGGTGATGCCGCCCGGCCCGTTGAGGGTGAGGTCGTAGCTGACGCTCTCGATCACGACACGCTGCCCACCGGGGCACTTGAGCGTGGAGAGCGGCGTTACCGTGAAGCTGCCGGTCGTCTGGCCATGGCTGACCGGGAAGGTCCCGGACTGGTTGACGCTGAGCGTCTCCTGCTTGTTGGCCGCCTGCGGCTTGTTGCCGCTCTTCGTGTAGCAGCGCGAAGAGACGTCTACTGTTCCCGTCAGGCTGAAGTCGGCGTAGTTGCCGGTGCCAAGACCGGCCGCCTTGAACGTCACCAGCAGGCTGTTGCCCGACACAGTGGCACTCGGCGTGCCGATGAAGTGTGGGCTGTCGGCCATCGCCGACGTTGCCGCGAACGCGCTCAGCGCGAACACAGCCATAACACCGATCATGAGTTTGCGCAGCATGTGCTGCCCCATCTCTGTCCACGCCCGTGGAGCCGGTAAGGAGCGTCGTGCTAGCCAGAGCGCAGGTGCGCTCTCCGGGTAGAAGGGCGTCGGACCTCTCCATAGTATCAGACAGTAGCCACAACGCGTTCCGTGCTCTGTGGAAACGTGGCAATAACGTGTCGGGCCGGCCGCAGAACCGGGCGAGCCCCTAGAGGCATACAACGATGATCGACGCCGCCGAGAAGCGGCTCCAGGATCGTGCCGGTTGGATCGCGGTATGCTCGGGGTGATGGCGCAGCTAAGCGTGAGGCTCAGCACGGGGGAGCAGTACTACATCGACCTCAAACCCGAGGAGGGCGATCCCGAGTCCCAGCTCCACAACTTCCTCAACGCCGAGCCCCCGTTTAGGACGGATTGGGTGAAGACCACCGCTGGGCGGTACGTTCGCATGTCAACGCTCGTCTCGGTGGAGCTGCTCACGCTCGACCCCGACGATGCGCGTCTTGCTGGCTAAGGCCAAATGAGAGCGCGCGGCGAACCGCCAACTTTCGAGCAGTCGTCATGAGCGCCTGCCCCGTGTGTGGCCAACCCGCTCCGCCTGAGGCGCGGTTCTGTCCGCTGTGCGGCGCCGCGCTGACCGCGAAGGCGGACCAGGAAGAGCGGAAGATCGTCAGCGTCCTGTTTGCCGATCTGGTCGGATTCACCAGCATCAGCGAGGAGCTCGACATGGAGGACGTCCGCCACACGCTGGCGCTGTACCACCGCTTGGTGCGGGTGGAACTCGAGCGATTCGGCGGCACCGTCGAGAAGTTCATCGGCGACGCGGTGGTGGGCGTGTTCGGCGCTCCGGCCTCCCGTGAGGACGATGCCGATCGGGCGGTGCGCGCGGCGTTGGCGATTCAGGCGGCGGCACGTGCACGCCGCGAGCAGGACCCAGCGTTCAGCGTCCACGTTCGGGTCGGCGTCAACACCGGCGAGGCGCTGGTGGCCCTGCACGCAAATCCTCTGGCCGGCGAAGGGCTGGCGGCGGGGGACGTCGTCAACACGGCGGCACGCCTGCAATCGGTGGCACCCATCGACGGGGTGCTGGTGGGTGAGGCGACGCAGCGCGCGACCTCCCGGACGATCCGCTACCGGGAGGCGCCGCCCGTGCAGCTGAAGGGAAAGCGCGAGCAGGTGCGGGTCTGGATCGCGGAATCGGCGGAGCCGATCGGCGCTGCGGAGCTCGGGTCCCGCGTGCCGTTGGTGGGCCGCCGAGCCGAGCTGGACGCACTCTGGTCAGCGCTGACCGCGGCGCGCAGCACCTGTACACCGCAGCTGGTAACGGTGGTGGGAGCTCCCGGCATCGGCAAGAGCAGACTGGTGGCCGAGCTGCTCGACCTGATCGCCGCCGACCCGGTCGAGATGATCTGTCGCAAGGGCCGGTCGCTGCCCTACGGCGATGGCGTCACCTTCTGGGCGCTGGCCGAGATCGTCAAGGGCGAGGCGGGAATTCTGCATTCGGACGATGCGCGCACCGCCGACGCCAAGCTGCGCCGCGCCGTTGTCAGCCTGGTCGACGATCCAAGCATCACTGATGGCCTGGTCGCCGAGCTGCGTCCGCTGGTCGGCCTCGAACACCGCCAGGAGCTGCGCGGCGACCGCCAGGTGGAGGCGTTCGCGGCGTGGCGGCGATTCATCGAGGCGCTCGGTCGGCGGGCGCCGCTGGTGTTGGTGTTCGAGGACCTGCACTGGGCCGATCAGGCGCTGCTCGATTTCATCGAGCAGCTGCAGCAGTGGACGTTGAACACACCGCTGCTGCTGCTCTGCACCGCCCGGCCGGAGTTGCTCGAGCGGCGGCCGGCGTGGGGGCGAACCGGCGTACTGACGCTGCCGCCGCTATCGGGCGCCGAGACGGCCGTGCTCGTCACCAGCATGCTCGATGAGATCCCACTGCCTCCTCCGGTGCAGGAGACGCTGATCGAGCGTGCGCACGGAAACGCCCTCTACGCCCAGGAGTACGTGCGGATGTTGATCGACCGCGGCCTGATCGTACGGCGGGACGACCGCTGGGCGCTGACGGGGGACGACGAGCTGCCGCTTCCCGACACGGTGCAGGGCATCATCGCGGCGCGCCTGGACGCGCTGACGGCCGACGAGAAGGCCGTGATCCAGGATGCGTCGGTGATCGGCAAGGTGGTGTGGCTGGGGGCGGTTGCTCACGTCGAGCGGCGCGATCCGGCATTCGTGCGCGAGCAGTTGCAGGCGCTCCAGCGAAAGCAGCTGCTGCGCCTGCACCATGTGACATCGGTGGCCACGGAGACGCAATATGCGTTCACGCACGCGCTGGTTCGCGATGTCGCCTACTCGCAGATCGTGCGGCCGGCGCGCGCGGACAAGCACCTGCGCGCCGCCGAGTGGATCGAGTCGCTGGGCGGCGACCGCGCCGACCGGGTGGAGCTGCTCGCGCATCACTATGTGACCGCGCTGGAACTGGGAGCCGCGGCCGGTATGGCCGATCACTTGCCGAGCCGGGCACGCACCGCGCTGGTCGAGGCAGCCGACCGAGCATCTTCGATGAGCGCCTACGCGGCGGCCGCCCGCTTCTACAGCCAGGCGCTGAAGCTGTACGACACGGACATCCCACTCGTGCTGCAGTACCGCCACGCCAAGGCGCGCATGTACGGCGAGGAGGTGCTGCCGGACGATCTCGCGCCGATTGCCGGCAGGCTCGCGGAGGAGGGCGACCTCGAGACCGCCTCCGAGGTCGAGAGCGAGATCGGGCTGTGGCTCGATCAGCACGGACACAAGGACGAGGCGCTGACGCATCTGCGCCGGGCGGTGGCGCTGCTCCAATCGACGCCCACCTCGGCCGCGATGGCCAGTGCCCTGGTGTCGCTGGCGAGCGTGCTGGTGCTTCGCGGACTGCTGGATGAGGCGATCGACGCAGCAACGCGGTCGGGATCGCTCGCCACCTCGCTGGGGCTGGAGGACCTGGCGGCTTGGAGCCACCAGACGCTCGCGCTGGCATTTCTGCAGAGCGGTGACGTGCGCGGAATCGACGAGTTCCGGAAAGCGCAGGCGATCGCTCACGACCTGGAAACGTACGACGGGGCGATGATCGAGCACAACTACGGCGTTGCGGTGATTGCGCTGGGCGACCTGCAGGAGGCGCGTCGGGCGCAACTGCACGCGAAGGCACGGGCGCAGCGGCTCGGACTTGCATACACCAGTCGGCTCGTCGACGGCACGCTCGCCTGCCTGATGTTCCACGCGGGTGAGTGGGACGAGGCTCGCACGGTCGCCGAACGCGTGATCGCGGAGGCGGCAGGAAGCATGCACGGCGACACCGTCGAGGCGCATGCGATCTGCGGTCGTCTGGATCTGGCTGGCGGTCGCGCCGATCTTGCGGCGGACCATGCGGCGGCGGCGTTGGCGCTCGCTCGCGACATCGGTGAGCCGCAGTACTTCGTGCCCCCGCTCGGTCTTCAGGCGCAGCTGCACGTGACCGAGGGACGGGTCGACGAGGCCACCGACTGTGTACGCGAGCTGCTCGACCGCTGGTGGATGGGCGTCGCCATCTCGGCCGAGACGCTGACCTGCGCGGCGCTGGCGGCGAGCTCACTGCCGGAGGTCAGGGACGCCTTCGTCGCGGCGACGTCCGGCTATCCGCTGCCGAGTGCGTGGGTGGAGGCCGGGCGATCGCTCGCGGCCAGGGACTACACGACCGCGGCGTCGCTGTACGCCCAGATCGGTTCGCTGCCCGATGAGGCGATCGCTCGCTTCGAAGCGGGGCGCAGCCTGGTCGAGGGCGGTGACCACGCGGCGGGGTTCGCCGAGCTCGAGCAGAGCGTCACGCTCTGGCGACGGGTCGGGGCCTCGGGCTACATCGAGGCGGCGGAGAAACTCGTGTCGGCACGCTCGGCCCCGGAGTGAGACCATAGCTCCTTGGCTCCCGACCAGAAAGGATGACCATGGGTGCCGGATCCCGATTTGACCAGCCGTTGACACTGATCCAGGACGGCCACCAGGTGGTCGCATGCGGCCCGCTCAGGTTCTTTGGATGCGATGTCAGCGCGCGGGTGAGCATCGATCTGAAGCAGCAGCCGACCAGGGATAGGAAGCGCGATGTCTTCCGGCCTGGCCGGGGACGCGCCACCGCCGACGGCGTCTTCCCGAATACCAACTACAGCAAGAAGCGATGCAAGGAGGAGGTGGGAGGCGACGAGGACGAATGGATGCTGACCGCAACGGTTCAGCCCTATCCGGTCACGTCGCAACTTTCCGCGGTCGCGTGGAGCGGCGCGGCATTCGCGCCGACTCCGCCCGGGGAGCTGGTCGTGGCGCATGGGTCGATCGTCTACACCCGTGACGACGGAAGCACCCACGGCTTCACGTGGATCGGCACCGGGGACGTCACGGATCCGCCCAATCAACGCTTGCGGGTCCGCTGATTCTGGCCTACTCAATGCCGAGTTTCGGACTCGGCCTGTGTCAGAAGTGGGCGACCGGGCCAATGACGGGCACTGCGGCTGTTTCTGCTCAACCGGGCCGTTTCAGCAAGTCGGGACGGCGAGATTTGAACTCGCGACCCCCTGCTCCCAAAGCAGGTGCGCTACCAGGCTGCGCCACGTCCCGTCGCGGAGAGTCTAGGCCAGCGTCACGGATGGATGACGACCGGCGTGCCCAGCCGCAGATATCGCTTCAGCGTGCCCAGCGCCGCCGCGCTCACCCGTAAGCACCCCGCTGACGCGGCCGTGCCGATCGAGCTGGGGTCGTTCGTCCCGTGGATCGCCAGCTGGTTGCCGCCCGACCATCCGGCCGGGAGGTTGGGCTGGTGCCCGGACAGCCCGAACGCGTACCACCCGAACGGCCCGTACGGGTCTCCCGTTGCCACCGGATCGGTCACGAAGAACCGTCCGATCGGCGTCGGCGTCGCCGGTGCGCCAATCGCTGCCTTGAACACCACCAGCGGATGCCGACCCCGCATCAGGGTCACCTGCCGCTGCGACAGATCCGCCTGCACCCACGTCGGCGTGGTCACCTCGTGCCGCCCCGCCGTCCGAATCCATCCCGTGCGCCCGTTCGGCGTCCACGTCAGCCCGACCTTCGCCCAGCGCCCGTCCTTCGTCGTCACGAACGCCCAGCTCCAGCTGTGCGCTCCGAGCGGGGTCGTGGCCGCAATCGTCCCCATCACCGGGCCGCCCGGCCAGCGCCGAACCACCGCTCCCGCGGTGTCGATCAGCGTGAACCGCAGCGGCCGCTGGTGCTTCGTCGCCGCCTGCGCAGGCGCCGGCTCCGGTGCGATGCGCACCGCCTGCCCGATGTCGTGTGGCAGCTCGATTCGCCCAGCCGCAGGCTGGCCGGTCGCGCCGAACAGGGCGATCCCGACCGCGAGCGGCAGGGCGGGGAGCAGTACTCGTCTCACCCTTGTGCAATCGGCACCGCCTACACGCCCCTTTAGAGAGCCCCGCACCTGGCCGATAACCGTGGCGGTTCCGATCCTCGCGTGGAGGCTCTCCATGAAGCGTCATCGCACTGGTATCGCCGGACTGGCCGTCCTTGCGGCCGTCGCCGCCCTGCCTGTCGTCGTCACGGCCTATCGCCGGGGACGCGGCAACTACACGACCTCGCCGGAGTTTCGCGCGCTGGTCGGCGACTACCTGATCTGAGGTGCTCCTGGCCGGCGGACGGCCCTGGATGATTGATCCACGACGCCGCGCGTCTGAGCGACCGCACGGCGCCGTGGAATCAGTACCTAGACCTCGGCGGCGAGCGTGAACCGTTGCGTCATCCGCTCGATCGTCTGTGCTGTCGCCGCGAGCTCCTGCGCCTGCGCAGAGATCTCCTCCGCCGATGCGCTCGTCTCCTCGGTCGATGCGCTGACCTGCTCGGTCGACGCGGACGACTGCTCGGCAACCGCGGCGACTTCGGTGGCAGCGGTCGCGATCTCGGACACCTGGACGGTGATCTGCTCGACCGATCCGCCCAGCGTCATGAACGCCTGCTTCGCCCGCTCCACAGCGACGTGGCTCTGCGAGGTGTGCTCGGCGCCCTGCATGACGACGGTGACGGCACGCTCGGTCTCGGCCTGGATCTCGCCGATCAGCTCGGCGATGGTGCCGGCAGCCTGCTGCGACTCCTCGGCCAGCTTCCGCACCTCCTCGGCGACGACCGCGAAACCGCGGCCCTGCTCACCGGCCCGGGCAGCTTCGATCGCCGCGTTCAACGCGAGCAGGTTCGTCTGACCGGCGATCGTCGTGATCGTCTCGACGATCCCGCCGATCTGCTCGCCCTTCGCAGACAGGCTTGTGATCGCGCTGGTCACCTCCTCGGTCGACGCAGACAGCGTCTGCATCGCCTCCGATGCCTGCTCGGCCGTGCCCACACCCTCGGCGGCGATCTCCGACGCCTGGGATGCGGACTGCGACGCCTGCTCCGCGGAGTCCCGCGAATGGGTCACCATCCGCACCTGCCGCTCTGCGCCCTGCGCGACATCCGACACCGCCTGGGCGATCTCGCTGACGGCGCGGCCCGTCTCCTCCGATGCGCCCGCCATCTGCTGGCTCGCGCCGGCGACGGCAGCTGCTGCATCAGTCATCTCACGGATCATCCCCGACATACTCGAGCGCATCTCGCCGTACGCTTCCACCGTCGCCACGATCGAGTTGCGGATCGTGTTCACCGACTTGGCGGCTGAGCCGAGCTCGTCGTTCGACGGGTTCTCGATCAGCGGCGTCACCGGCGTCACCGTCTTGGTCAGATCGCCCTTCGCGACCGCTTCGATCGCCGTGCGAAGGTCCGCCGCGCAGTGGTTGGCCAGGCTCTGCAGCCTGTCGACCAGCTCGTTCGACGTGCCGACCAGGTAGCGGGTCAGGAGGAATGCGATGCCGCCGGCGAAGCCGAGTGCGATCAGGCCGATCACGATCATGATCAGCTGCGCGGTCGACTTGGCCGAGTCGAAGCTCGCGGTGTCGTCGACCTGCTCCTGCTTGGCCTGCGCGACGTACCCGTCAGAGGCTTTGGCCAGCTGCGCGAACGCGGCAGCCGCCTGCGTCTGTGCGATCTTGGCGGCCTTCGCCTGGTCGCCCGCCTGCACGGCCGTCCACACCTGCGCGTCGGCTGACGCGTAGCTCTGGTAGGCGGCTTGCACCGCGGCCGCGCTCGCCTTGTCGTGTGAGTCGACGGAGACGTGATGGAGCGTCGCGATGTCGTGCAGGATCTGCGACTTGGCCTGCAGGAACCCGTTGTGGCTCTTGCCCATGTCGAGGACGTAGGAGGTCTCCCAGTCGTCCATGTCCGCCGAGTCGTACTTGACGGCGTTCGCGGCGTTCACCTTCGGATTCGCGCCGTTGGTGATGTGGCCGGTCGCCGTGGCGAGCTGGCTGCTCATCCAGAAGGCGGCGCCGAGCAGGCACAGCAGCAACGCGATGGTGATGCCGAAGCTGCCGAACAGCTTCCAGCGCAGCGAGAGATTCCGAAGCCGATCCATGATGACACCTTTCGCATCCGCATTACAGGGACGAACAGGCGAACGGCTGTCCGCCCTGCCTGGTGAATCGGCTCGCTCCCGCGCGTTTACAGCCAGAACCTCCGTTCTGACCCATTTGGGTCAGCGAGCTGCGGCGGCGGTCGGCCTGCGCGCCGGCCGCAACCAGAGCACGTCTTCGAAGTACTCCCCGGCGCGCCGTCCAGTCCGGCGGTTCACGTGCCGCGCCGTCCTGCTCTCGAGACGCAGGCCGGCCTGCCGCGCGATGTCGTCGTACAGGCCGCGCCGGTCGTTGACCACGATGGCGACGCAGGCATCCGGCGCCAGGTGGCGCCGCGTGTGCGCCAGCACCTCGACGATCCCGTCGCAGTAGGCCGCCACCGCCCGGCGCGTCGTGCCGTGCGCCGCTGCCCCCAGCTCGAGCGACCGCCGGTCCTCGAGCCCGAGCAGCTCGTAGGCGTAGCGATGCTGCTCGTGATAGTCGATCAGACCCGGGTACGGCGGAGACGTGATCACGCCGTCGATGCCCTCCGGCAGCACCGCCTCGCGGGCGTCGGCATGCAGCACGGCCACGTCGACGTCCTTCCGCATCGCGCCGTAGGCCGCCAGCCGCCGCACCGTGTCAGCCGCGTACCGCCGCAGGAACCTGGCCGCTTCCTCCACGGGCTTGCACGTCCGCCGGTGCTTGTGGCACCAGTAGGGCTCGAGCACCGGCTCGCGCGCCTCGTCGAGCGCGAAATGCGGCACCCGCCGCGCCGATCGTGCGGCGCGGGAAAGCGCGACGCTGAGCACCGGCTGCTGCGGTGAACCCTCGAGCGCGCGGCGGAATCCGGACAGTTCGGCCAGCGCTGTGGGTGCATACCACCGCTCCAGCCACGGTGTCGCCGGCTCGTCTGATGGCGGCAGCGCCAGCGCCCGGGCGAGCTCGGCCTCAACCCCATGGACGTCCGGGGGCGACGACTTCACCTCGCACAGCAGGCAGTTGAACGCCGACACGTCGCAGCCCACGGCATGCATCCCGAGCACCGATGCCTCGACCAGGGTGGTGCCCGAGCCGGCGAACGGGTCGTAGATCAGGGCGCCCGGCGCGAACCGCCGTCGCAGCAGCACCTCGACCAGCTGTGGCGGGTACTTGCCCAGGTAGGGGTGGAGCCGGTGCACGTGCTTCGTTCGCTCGCGCTCGGGCAGATCTGCCTCAGACCACGACAGCTCGGAGTCGATGTGCGCGTACAGCTCCGCCTGCGTCCGGCCGGCCACCGTGCGAGGGTAGCCGCCGGGGCGGATGGCGATCGATCGCCCTACGCTGCGTCTTGCAGCTCGTGGCCGCGGAGAACGCGTGCCAGGGCGTGCACGCACTCGGCATCGAACTGCGTGCCGGCATGCGCCTCGAGCTCCTGCAGCGCCTGTTCAGCGTTGCGTGCCGCGCGGTACGGCCGCGCAGTCGTCATCGCCTCGAATGCATCCGCGACGAACAAAATCCGGGACTCGAGCGGGATCTGGTCGCCCTCGAGGCCCATCGGGTAGCCGGCTCCGTCGATCCGTTCGTGGTGGTGCAGGATCCACTCCGCCTCGATCGGATGCCCGGCGGCGGAAACCATCGCGTGCCCGAGCCGGACGTGGGACTGGGCCATCTGCAGCTCGTGCGCGTCCAGTGGCCCGGGCTTCTGCATGACCGCGTCGGCCACGCCGAGGGTGCCGACGTCGTGCAGAAGGCCGGCCAGGCGCAGCTGAGCGACACGCTCGGGACGCAGCCCGAGCTCCTGTCCGATCAGACCGCACAGCTCCGACACCGCCTCGCAGTGGCTGTGGATGAACCCGTCCTTGGCGTCGACCGCCCGGCCGAGCGCGACCGCCACGGCGTCCACCTCGCCGGACCGCGCGTCGGCCGCGGCCATCATCGGCTCGAGCGCCTCGTTGAACAGCAGGCAGCGCCGGTGGCTGCGTTTGGTCTGGATCAGCGCGAGATCGGCATGCCGGATCAGCGTGTCGCGGCTGATGCCGTCGACGGCCTCGGCTACGCCGGCGCTGGCTGCGACGGGCCGGTCGCCGGCGGCCTCCGCCATCCGGGACTGCAGCCGCTGGACGAGGTACATGGCGTCGACCGCGCGGCGGCCGCGGACGATCAGGGCGAACTCGTCGCCGCCGATCCGAAAGCCGCTCGTGCCGCTGCCGGCCTGCTCGAGCGTGGTCGCCAGCGCTCGGATGCACTCGTCGCCCGCCTGGTGGCCGTGGATGTCGTTCGTCTGCTTGAGGCCATCGAGGTCGAGCAGCGCCAGGCTGAGCGGCTCGCCCGCCTCCAGCGCCGCTGTCAGGTCGCGGACGAGCGCCTCCTCGAATGCGCGGTGGTTGCCCAGGCCGGTCAGGCTGTCGGTGAGGGCGGCCTGCTTCAGACGCTCGATCTCCCGCTGCCGCACGCGCTCCAGCCGCTCGCGGAACAGCATCGCCGCGGAGGCCGTCGTCAGCAGCAGCAGGCCGAGGATGATGGTGATGGCCGTGGTCACGAGCACGACCCGCTGGGTGTTGCGTGCGGTCGACAGGCTGGCGAGCGCCTCCTGGCGGTGGGCGCGGCCGGCGCGGTCGAGCGTGGCGGTGATGTCGTCGAAGGCGGGCTGCATCTGGTTCTGGCTGATGGGGACGATCTGGTTGATGTCACCGCTGTTGAAGATCAGATCGTGCATCGCGTTGAACCGCTCCAGGGCGTACCGGTTCCTCGCGAGGACGGCTGAGACGGTGCGCGTGTCCTGAGCGCCGCCCAGGCGGGCAACCGTCGCAAGTGCCTGTACCAGCGTCACGCGTGCCGTCTCGAGCTCGGCCACATGGACGTCGTTCCCGTCCAACTGGTAGCGCAGGGCGGCCAGGTGCTCCTGCGCGACCGCGTGCCGGGCCGCCTGGTAGGCATCGCTCGCGGTCTCGAGCCGCTGGACGTTGTCCACCGCCTGCTTGTTCGCATGAGCCGCCCAGACCGCGAACCCGGCCAGGATCAGGATCAGGAGCGCGGCGCCGGCGAGGGCGGTGCGGCGCGCTGCGAGCGTGTGGGACAGTCGATGCATGGGGAACGGGCACGGCCGTGCCGCGCTTCGTCTCATATCGACCAAGCCGGGGTGAGCCGGTCATCCCCCGGAATGGGGAAGAGGCAGAAATCGGATTGCGGTATCCGTGAGTGTGCGGCTCGCTCCAGCGCCGCCCGATGCTGATGAAGGCAAAGATCCTCATCCCCCTGCTTGCCCTCGTTGCGCTCGCCCTCCCGGCGACCGCCATGGCGATGCAATACGCGCCGACCTACACGGGCAACAAGTACGCCAGCAAAACGCAGAGCGGCACGTGCTCGGCACGGAAGGTGCTGACGACCGCGGTGCTTCGCTGCTCCGGGGGCGGGACCGTGACGGTCCGGTACCCGTTCAAGCTGAAGGCCGGCTGCGGGCCGAGCGTCATGGCGTCCGTCGTTGCCACCGGCGATCCGTTCACCTACGGGACGCGGCAGGGAGCCAACGGCGTGATCGGGGTGTGGATCCAGCTCGCTGGACAGGCGCGCCTGACCATCTCCACGGTCACCCTGCGCTACTACTGCAACTGAGTCAGTCCCCGCGCGCTCGTCGCAGGCGCCCAGTGATCCGCTCGGCCAGTGGCGCGTCCGAGGCCTCGACCGCCGCGATCACCGACTCAACGTCGTACTCCGTGCGCCGCAGCGAGATCGTGCCGTCCTCGAGCAGGGCCCAGGCCGCCCGCTGGTCGCCGTCGAACGGCAGCCCGACCGACCCGGGGTTCACGATCTCGTGCGTGCCGTGCGTGCGGCGGTACTGGATGTGGACGTGGCCGCAGAGGATCAGCCGCTCGGGCACCCCGGCCACGATCTCGTCCACCGTCTCGTCGGCGGTGTCCGGCATGAGCAGCTCCTCGTCGCTTCGCGGTGTCGCGTGCACGAGCAGGGCGTCGTCCTCGGCCAGACGCTGACGGCCCCCCAGGCTGTCGAGCCACCGCAGGCGCTCGTCGCCCAGCCGGTCGGCCCACCAGACGAAGTCGTCGATGCGGTCGACCAGGTAGCGGTCGGTGTTGCCCCTGATGGCGACCAGCCGCTCACCGTAGCCTCGGAGCCGGTCGACGCATGCTGCGGGCTCGGGGCCGAACAGCGCGAGATCGCCGCCGAGGGCCAGGCGCTCGAATCCCTCGGCCTCCGCGTCTGCCAGCACCGCGTCCAGCGCGGCCAGGTTGCCGTGAACGTCGTAGAGAACGGCGGAGCGCATGCGCGCTACCGCGGCGTCTCGATGCGGTCGAGGCAATGCGGGCAGATGGCGCGCGGCTGATCCTGGTCGTCCTGGTCGACCCGCCACCCGGCCGGCGCAACGGCCGCCTGCTCGCCGTGGCGCATCTCAGTGGCGCCGCAGCGGCACCGGTACACGGCGCAGAGGTACGGATATGGTGCCTCGATGAGCTCAAAGGCCACGCTCATGGGGACATCGTGACACGCAGCACCTGCACGGCGCAAGGACGCCGGACGCCGTGACGACGGCCCAGGTGGCCGTGGCGCTGGAGCCGGCGGAGGAGCGGCGCAGGCGGCTGATCCTGATCGCAACCATCGTCGGCTCGTCGATGGCCTTCGTCGATGGCTCGGTGGTCAATATCGCGCTGCCCACGATCGGTCGCGACCTCAGTGCCGGCCTGGCGCTGCAACAGTGGATCGCGCTGTCGTACTCGCTGGCGGTCGCCTCGCTGTACATCGTGGCCGGGTCCCTGGGCGACCGCTTCGGGCGGTGGCGGCTGTTCGTGATCGGCGTGGCGGGCTTCGCGGTCGCCTCGGCGCTTGCGGCCGCCGCCCCGACCACCGCGCTGCTGCTCGCGGCACGCGTGCTGCAGGGCATCACCGGTGCTCTGATGACGACGAACAGCCTGGCGCTGCTCCGTGCCACCTACGCGCAGGACAGCGGCCGCGCTGTCGGCCAGTGGACGGCGTGGAGCGGTATCGGCACGATGATCGGCCCCCCGCTGGGCGGCCTGCTGGTGGAGTACGGGTCGTGGCGGTGGATCTTCCTGATCAACCTGCCGGCCGCCGTGCTCGCGCTCGGGGCGGCGTGGGCCGGGCGTGGAGCGGAGCACTCGACGGCGAAGCCGAGACCGCTGCAGCCGGTCGGCGCGCTCGCGATCGCGCTCACGTTCGGAGCGCTCACGTACGGCCTGATCGAGGGCGGGCAGTCCGGCTTTGGGGGAGTGCTGTGGGCGTTCGCGCTGTCCCTTGCGGGACTCGGGCTGTTCGTGTTCAGCGAGCGGCACAGCGACAACCCGGTGCTGCCCATGGAGCTTCTGCGCTCGCGCGTCTTCCAGGCGGCCAACATCTACACGCTGCTCGTGTACGCGGCGCTCGGCGGCTCGACGTTCTACCTCGCCCTCTATCTGCAGTCCGGCGCCGTGGGCTACACGCCTGCCCGGGCGTCGCTGATCTTCCTGCCGATCAGCATCGTCATGTTCTTCCTGGCGGCGCGGTTCGGGCGCCTGGCCGACCGGGACGGGCCGCGCAGGTACCTCGCGGTGGCGCCGCTGATCATGGCCGCCGGTCTCGGGCTGCTCACGGTGGTGACGTCGACCAATCCGCTCGCGCCGCTACCGGGCGTGCTCGTGTTCGCGTTGGGATTGGCGGTGCTGGTCGCGCCGATCACCTCGACGGCGCTGAAGGCCGCGCCCGACGAATATGCGGGGCTGGCCGCGGGCGTCAACACGACGGTGTCGCGGATCGGCGGCCTGATCGCGACGCCCGTGCTCGGCGTCGTCATCACCCTGGTGTTTGCTGCGATGACATCGCATCATCAGGGCGACCCCTTCGCCAAGCACCTGACGCCCGACCAGCAGGACGCCGCGACCTCCGCGTTCAGGGCGGCGATCGCCGTCGCCGCGGGCCTCTGCATCGCCGGGACGCTGGTGGCGCTGCGCTGGATCCCGGGTCGCGACGATGTGAACAGGGAGGTGGGCTAGATGGCGATGTTCCACGTGGTCGTGTTGCGCTCGGGGCCGGAGTGGCAGCGCGGCAAGCCGCTCGAGGAGCAGACCGGCTGGGAGGCGCATGCGGCCTACATGGACGAGCTCGTGGAGCGTGGCTTCATCGTGCTCGGCGGGCCGCTGCAGGACGGGCATCGGGTCGTGCACGCGATCGAGGCGCAGGACGAGCAGGAAGTCCACGACACGCTTGCTCGGGATCCGTGGAGCGGGACGCACCTCGTCGTCGATGCTGTCGAGCCCTGGACAGTGCGGCTCGACGGGCGGCGGAGTAGATGATTGATTCCACGGCGCCGTGCGGTCTGAGCGGTCGCAAGCCGAGCAGCGCAAGGATCGAGGGAGGGTCGATATCGGGAATATCGACCCGACCGAGGACGCCGCGATGAGACGGCTTGCGGTCGCAGCCCCCGAGCATCCGCTATCTACCGGCAACGTGACGGTCAGACGTGCGGAGTCGTGGAATCAATCATCTAGCTAGCCGAGATCCTCCGCCATCTTGAAGCGGATGGTGAGGTTGATCGGCTGAGGCGTGTCCGATGGCCGCGGATGCTGGGCGGGTGCGCGGCCACCGGCCGCCACGACAAGCGCCAGCATGCAGCAGGCGACCAGGAGGCCGATACGGATCACGAGGCAATCGTACGGGAGCGGCGGGGCGGTACGCTCGCCCGGTGGTGAACGCCTGGATCCGCGCACCCACCGAGGAGCACGTCCGTGCGGCGCTTCACCATGTTGCGCCGGAGCTGGCAACGGCCCGGATCGAGCTGAACGACATCCTGGACACCGGAGACCCATGGTGGGCTCGAGGTACCGCGTGGGTGGGCGACACGCATATCGTCAAGTTCGCCTGGTCTCGGCCCGCGGCTGGCGAGGTGCTCCGGGAGGCGCGGGTGCTGGACGCGCTTCGTACGACCGCCGCGGCGCGGATCTGTCCGCCGCTCGAGACGACGTCTGAGCGACCGGCGATGATCGTCAGCCGGCGGGTCGTCGGCGACCCCGTCGGCTTCGGTTCCTCGCCCTCGCCTCAGCTCGCAGAGCAGCTCGCTGCGGCGCTGGCTGTCGTCCACGATCCTGCGACTCTCGCAGCTGTCGGGTCGGTCGTGAACCTGCCGGGTCCCGTCCCTCAGGCGGACACCGCGTCGATTCGCACCCGGCTCGACCGGTTTCTCTCACCGGCCGATACGGCCGTGGTGCAGCGATGGTGCGACTGGATCGACGAGGTGCAGCGAACGGCGTGGGGGGGCCCAGTCCTCCTGCACGGCGATCTCCACGGATACAACGTCCTCCACCGCGGCGGGAACCTCGTGTGCCTGCTGGATTTCGGCGAGGTGTGCGACGGAGACCACCATTACGACTTCAGGTACCTGCCGGCGATGGTCGGCAGCATCGAGCTCTTTAAGGCGGTTGCCGAGGCGTACGAGCGGAGCACCGGGAGGCAGGTGGCCTCCGCACCGGTGTTGGCATGGCATCTCCGGACGATGTTGGGAGACGCCCTCTGGCGTTCGGAGGCAAACGTGCCGCTGCCGGACGGCGGCACTGTGCATGAGTGGGTACGTTCGGCGCAGGACCGAATCGACCGCATCGCCGCCTGGCGCCCGTTCGATCGTCCTTGAGTCAGTCTTTGACCGCGAGGTCGAACGCGCCCGGCTCGATGCGCAGCGTGACGCTCGTGCCGGCCTCGACGATCTCGCCGTCGACATTGAATACGAGCGGGCTCGGCCCGTCGACCGAGACCTCGGTGCCCTGGCGCCGCACGATGCCGGGCTGACGGCGAAGGTCGCCGAACCGCAGGGCATGCGCGTGGCGGGCGAGCGCGAGTCGCGATCCCTGCGGCACGATCGCCACCGAGAGCACCCCGTCGCGTGCGTTGCCCATATCCATGTCGGCGCCGCTGCCGAATGCGTTGCTGTTTCCGACCAGCAGCTGCCAGGCCTGGCCGTCGAACAGCCGGTCGCCGTCGCATCGCACTGTGCACCTCACCGGTTGCGCTGAGAGCCCGGCCCGGATCGCCCCCACCGGATACGCGAGCGCGCCGAGCACACGCTTCCACCGCCCGGCCGCTTGCGCCGCCTCGACGGCGACTCCGGCGTTTGCAACGTTGACGAAGGGTCGCTCGCCGATCCATGCGAGGTCGTGGGGGAGCGGGGTGGCAGTGATCGCGATGCGGCAGGCGTCGTCGAGGTCATCGGGAAGGCCGACTGCGCGCGCAAAGTCGTTTGCGGTGCCGGCGGGGACAACGGCGAGCGGCACGCCCGCCTTCGCGGCCGCCGCGGCGGCGGGGCCGATGCTCCCATCGCCGCCGGCGACGACCAGACGGTCCGGACGCGGCTC
>DATAHR010000139.1:0-55179 GCA_036263035.1 Gaiellales bacterium
TCACCCAGCATGTCGCGCGGCTGTCCGAGGCAATTGCGACGCTGCTGGTTCCGCACGAATTGCGCGATCACCCCGAGGCCGGACCGCTGGTGAAGAGCGGCGCGGCGATCGCTTTCAATAATATCTCGTTTAAATACCCGGGCGGGTTGCAGGTGTTCCAGAATTTCAGCCTTCGGCTGCAGCCGGGCAAGCGTGTCGGGCTGGTCGGCCAGTCGGGCGGCGGCAAGTCGACCCTGGCGAAGCTGATCGCGCGGTTCTACGACCCGAGCAGCGGGGCCGTGCGCGTCGACGACATCGACCTGCGGGACGTCCAGCTCGGCAGCTACAGGCGCCAGCTGGGAGTAGTGCTGCAGGATCCGTTCCTGTTCTCGGGCACGATCGCCGACAACATCCGCTTCGCGCGGCCGGACGCCACCGACGAGCAGGTGCGCGAGACGGCGGCCGCGGTCGGCGTCGACCGGATCGCCGCGCGGCTGCACGGCGGGCTCGACCACCAGGTGCACGAGGGCGGCGCCGGCCTGTCGGCCGGTGAGCGCCAGCTGATCTCGATCGCCCGCGCGCTGCTCGCCGATCCCCGCATCCTGATCCTGGACGAGGCCACATCGAACATCGACCGCCCCACCGAGATCCAGATCGAGCGCGCGCTCGATCGGCTGCTGCGCGGCCGCACGTCGGTGATCATCGCGCACCGCCTGGCAACCGTCCGGCGGGCCGACGAGATCCTGGTCGTCGACCACGGCCGTATCATCCAGCGCGGCACGGAGCGCGAGCTGCTGGCCGAGGACGGCCCGTTCCGCCGCCTCGCGCACGACCTCCGTGCCGTGTAGGCTCGCCGGCCATGCCGGCTGCCGATTCCATGCCGCTCGTTCACCTGTCGGAGGCGGAGGTCGCCGCCGCCCTGCCGCCGCCGCTCGAGGCCGTGGCGATGGCCCGGCGGGCGCTGATCGCCCTCGCCGACGGCTCCGCCCAGCTGCCGCCGAAGCCGTCCGTGCACGCGCGTGAGGGGGTTCTGGCCAACGCCATGCCGGCCTACCTGGCCGATGGTGACCTGCTCGGGCTGAAGTGGATCGCTGCCTACCCGACCAACGCCGACCTGGGCCTGCCGACGCACCTCGGACTGGTTGTGCTGTCTGACGCGGCAACGGGAATGCCCACCGCCGTCATGGACGCGGCGGCGCTGACGGGATCGCGCACGGCGGCGGTGTCGGGCGCGTGCATCCAGGCGCTTGCGCCGCCGCGTCCGGGCCACGTCGCGATCACCAGCGCAGGAGTGCAGGCGCGCACGCACCTGCTCGTGCTCGAGGCGCTCGGCATGGAGAACGTCACGGCCGTCGCCCGCCGTCCGGAGTCCGCGCAGGCGCTCGGGTCGTGGGCAGAGCAGCACGCGCCCGGGATCTCGCTCAGCTGCGTCACGACGGCCGAAGAGGCGGTCGACGGCGCGTCGGTGGTCGTCACGGCGGTGCCGATCGGTACTGACGGCGCGCGCCTCGATCCGGGGTGGCTCCGCGACGACGCCCTGCTCCTGCCGATCGACTACGCGACCTCGATCGGTGCCGACATCGCCAACGACGCGGCCCTCTACTCCGACGACGTCGGTCAGCTGCTGCGCTACCGGGAATCAGGCTCGTTCCCGAGCTATCGCGATCCCGACGGCTACTGCGGCGACGCGATCCGGGCCGAGCGACCGGAGGGGCGGGTCGTGTGCCAGAACCTCGGCAATGGCGCAGCCGACCTGATCTTCGCCGACTACGTGCTGCGCTCGGCCGTCGAGGCCGGATCGGGCAGGGAGCTGCCGCGATAGGGCGAGAGCCCGAACCGCGAGAGCGCCCACACCGCCCCCACCCCGCACCCCACCATCACCAGCACGGCCCAGAACCCGGGCACCGTGAGCGCGAAGAACTGCCGCAGGGCCGGCGTGCCGAGCACCAATAGGTAGCCCGCCCCCAGTGACGCGGCCAGCGCCACCACCAGGCCCGCGTAGCGGGGGCTGCGCTGCATCCGCTCTGCGTCCAGCACCAGCAGGAGGTAGAGGCCGATCGCCACGTACACCGTCACGGCCGCCGTGCGCGCCTCGGTGTCGGAGTGCCCGCGCACATCGCCCACGGCCAGGTAGGCGATGAGGGTGGCGGCGCCCATCACGGCACCGGCCGGCAGCGCGAAGCGGAGCACGCGCCGCACGAACCCGCCGGTCTCGGGGATGCCGCTCGCCGGCCCCAATGCGAGCACGAAGCCGGGAACGCCGACCGTGAAGGTGGCGGCGAGCGAGAGATGGCGGGGAAGCAGCGGGAACTCGCCCGTCCAGAGGCCGAACGTGGCGATCACAAAGGCGGCGAACACCGACTTGGTGACGAACAGCTTCGCCACGCGCTGGACGTTGCCGATGATGCGCCGCCCCTCGGCGACGGCGTCGGGGATGGCACCGAACCGGTCGGACACGAGCACCGCGTCGGCGACGCTCTTTGCGAGCTGCGTGCCGCTGCCGAGCGCCACGGCCAGCCTGGCGCTCTTCATCGCGGGCACGTCGTTGACGCCGTCGCCAATCATGGCAACGTACGCCCCCTTCTGCCGCAGCGCCTCGATCAGGCGGCGCTTGTCCTCGGGCCTCAACCGCGCGAACACGGTGGTGGTCGAGGCGACCGCAGCCAGCTGCTCCGCGTCCTGCGGAAGGCTCGATCCGTCCACCGCTTCCTCGCCGACGCGTATGCCGACGCGATCTGCAACCGCCGCCACGGTGGTGGGTGAATCGCCCGACATCACCTTCACCTCGACGCCCTGGTCGTAGAGGAAGGCGATCGTGTCCCGCGCATCGTCCCGCAGCCGCTCCTCGAGAACGACCAGCCCCAGCGGCTCCAGCGCAGGCGGCCGGTGGTCGCGGTCGTCGGTCTCGACGCCGCCCGGCGCGAGGCCGAAGGCGAGCACCCGCCGGCCGGTGCGCTCGTGCTCGACCGCCTGGGGTGGCTGCGCGCCGGCGAGGAGGACGTCGGGCGCGCCCAGCACCAGCCATGTCCCGTCCAGGTCGAGCGCGCTCCACTTCCACCGCGACGAGAACGGCACCTCGCCGGCAGCCGGTTGCGCCTCACCGGGCAACCCTGCCGCGACGGCGTCCAGCGTGGCGTTCCGCGAGCCCGCGCTCGCGGCGTAGGACGACAGCTGCGCCCGCAGATCGGCCTCGTCCGCCCCGCCCAGCGGGATCAGCTCGCGCAGCTCGAGCGTGCCGTCCGTGAGCGTCCCCGTCTTGTCCAGGCACACCGTGTCGACATTGGCCAGCGACTCGATCGCGTTCATGTACTGCACGAGCATTCCGCGCCGGGAGAGGCGGACCGCGGCCACCGCGAAGGTGAGGCTCATCAGCAGCACGAGCCCCTCGGGGATGAGCGTGACGATGCCTGCTGTGGCCGTCGCGGCGGCCTCGCGAAACGGCGTGTGACGCCGGACGAGCGTCCAGATCAGCGCCGCGCCGAGGGGGATCATGACGGCCACCATCAGCCGTAGGAGCTGGTTGATCTGCTGCTCCAGCGGCGAGCGTTCGGCCGTGTTCGCGCGGGCGGTGCCGAGCAGGCGCCAGGCATAGCTGTCCGGCCCGGTGGCGGTTACGACGTAGGAGCCGCTGCCCTCGACGCAGTAGGAGCCGGAGAGGACGCGGTCGCCGCCATCGTGGGCAACCGGCAGCGACTCGCCGCTGAGCGCCGACTCGTCGAGCATCATCCCCACCGAGGAGACGACCTCGCCGTCGGCCACGACCTGATCCCCGCTTCGCAGGTTCACGAGATCGCCGTCGACGATCTGGCCCATCTCGAGCGACTCCTCCGCGCCGTCCCTGACGACGCGGGCCTGCGGCTGCACCAGCAGCGCGGCGCGGTCGAGCACCCGTTTTGCGCGCAGCTCCTGGATGATGCCGATGGCAGTGTTGGCAACGAGGATCCCGGCGAACAGGCCGTCCGCCGGCCGGCCCGCCGCCAGGATCAGCACGAAGAAGGCCGCCAGGATCAGGTTGAACAGCGTGAGCGTGTTCGACCTGACGATGCTGGCGACCGAGCGGCTCGACGGCGGCGGCGGCAGATCCCCTCGCGCCGCCAGGCGGCGAGCTGCCTCCTCCCGGGTCAGCCCGGCCGCTGCAGCCGGGGGCGCCTGCGCCTCCTGGGTCACCGGGTCAGTGTAGTGTCCGCCCCATGAGCGACACGGCCGCGCCGATGGTGGGCGTCATCATGGGATCGCGCTCGGATTGGGACACCATGCGGCATGCGGTCGAGACGCTCGAGCAGCTGCGGGTGCCCTGCGAGCACCGGGTCGTCTCGGCGCATCGCACCCCGGATCTGCTCTTCGAGTACGCCTCGTCGGCACGTGAGCGCGGGCTTCGAGTGCTGATCGCGGGGGCCGGAGGCGCGGCCCACCTGCCGGGTATGGCTGCGGCGAAGACAAGCCTTCCCGTGCTCGGCGTGCCCGTGCAGTCGAAGGCGCTTTCGGGCATCGACTCGCTGCTCTCGATCGCCCAGATGCCGGCAGGTGTCCCCGTCGGAACGCTCGCGATCGGACGCGCCGGCGCGGTGAACGCGGCGCTGCTTGCGGCATCAATCCTGGCGATCGAGGACGAGGGCATCCGCCGGGCGCTCGACGAGTTCCGCGCCGGCCAGACGGACGAGGTGCTTGCCCACCCGGATCCGTCGGCGTGACCACGGTCGGGTTCCTGGGAGGCGGGCAGCTCGCCCGGATGATGGCGCTGGCCGGGATCCCGCTCGGGATCGCCTCGAGCTTCCTCGACCCCGCCGCCGACGCGTGCGCCGGCGTTGCGGGCGAGCTGATCGTCGACGCCTATGACTCGCCGGAGGGGCTCGACCGGCTCGCAGCGAGCGCGGACGTGGTGACGTTCGAGTTCGAGTCGGTGCCGGCCAGCTCGGCCGAGCGGCTGGCCTCGCGGGTGGCGGTGCATCCGCCGCCGCGGGCGCTGGAGGTGGCACAGGATCGGCTGTTCGAGAAGCGGCTGTTCGAGCAGCTGGGCATCGAGGTGACCGGGTTCCTCGCGATCGACTCACAGCAGGAGCTGGATGCGGCCGGCCGGGCGGGCGTGCTGAAGACGCGGCGGCTCGGATACGACGGCAAGGGCCAGCGGGTGCTCGAGGGCGCGGGCGACGCCGAGGGCGCATTCGACGACCTCGGTGGCGTGCCGCTGCTGCTGGAGGATCTGGTGGCGTTCGACCGGGAGCTGTCGGCCATCGCCGTGCGCGGCCGCGACGGGGAGGTTCGCTGCTACCCGCTGGTGGAGAACCATCACGCGGACGGCATCCTGCGCGTCACCCACGCGCCTGCCCCCGGCCTGACACCGGAGCTGCAGGCGCTCGGCGAGCGGTACGTGACGGCGGTGCTCGAGGAGCTCGAGTACGTCGGCGTGCTCGCGCTCGAGCTGTTCCAGGCCGGGGACCGGCTGCTGGCCAACGAGATGGCCCCGCGGGTGCACAACTCCGGGCACTGGACGATCGAGGGTGCACAGACCAGCCAGTTCGAGAACCACATGCGGGCGGTGTGCGGACTGCCGCTTGGAGACGTGTCGGCCAGGGGCGAGTCGACGATGGTGAACCTGATCGGTGCCGTTCCCGACGCGGACGCGGTGCTGGCGGTCGACGGCGCGCATCTGCACCTCTACGGCAAGGCGCCGCGCCCGGGCCGCAAGGTCGGCCACGTGACCGTCACGAGCGGCGGCGACTGGCGTCGGATAGCGGAGCTGGCCGGTGCCCCGGCCGGCACCACGGCGGCCCGCTGAGCGGCCGTCAGGGCGCCGCCGCCGTACCTGTCACGCCGCGGTCACAGAACGGTCACGCCCACCCGACAGGTGTTGGTCTCCAATAATTCGGGTGCGCGGCGCGTTCCGCTCAACGAGGCCGGTTGCGCGTCACGGATGTGTGACGGAAGCGCAACGGTCGCACGACAGGAGTCGGGCACCGTGTCGGGCGCCGTTACGGGTGCGTGACGATTCCGTGAGCGGTCAGCGTGAGAACAGCCCGCGGCCGAGGAAGCCGGCCACGAGCGCGACCAGCAGCGCGATCAGGATCACCCACAGGGCGATCTTGATGGCACCGATCACACCCACGATCAGGATCAGCAGCAGAAGCAGAAGTAGCCAGATCATGCGCGGTCTATACCCCGCAGACGACGCGACTCACACACGTCGCCGGACGGTATCCTTGTCCGAATGGCAGACATCGGCTTCGACGACGTAACCAAGATCTATGACGACGGCACCCGGGCCGTGAACTCCGTCGACCTGACCATCGATGACGGCACCCTCATGGTGCTCGTCGGGCCGTCCGGCTGCGGCAAGACCACGCTGCTGCGCATGGTGGCAGGGCTCGAGGAGATCACCGACGGCGAAATCCGGATCGGCGATCGGGTGATCAACGACGTGGAGGCGAAGAACCGCGACCTCGCGATGGTCTTCCAGAACTACGCGCTCTACCCGCACATGACGTGCTACGACAACATGGCGTTCGGCCTGAAGCTGCGGAAGGTTCCGAAGAAGGAGATCGACCGCCGCGTCCGCGAGACGGCGAAGACGCTGGGGCTCGAGGACCAGCTGCGCAAGAAGCCGAAGGCGCTCTCGGGCGGCCAGCGTCAGCGCGTGGCCATGGGCCGCGCCATCGTCCGCGAACCGAAGGCGTTCCTGATGGACGAGCCGCTGTCGAACCTCGACGCCAAGCTGCGAGTCCAGATGCGCACGGAGATCTCGCGGATCCAGCGCGAGCTCGGCGTGACCATGATCTACGTCACGCACGACCAGACCGAGGCCATGACCATGGGCGACCGCGTGGCCGTCATGAACCGGGGCGTGCTGCAGCAGGTCGACAACCCGCAGGAGATGTACGACCGGCCGGCCAACCTGTTCGTGGCCGGGTTCATCGGCTCGCCCGCCATGAACATGGTGGAGGCGGACCTCGTCCGGGGCGACGGGGGCGCCGCCGCGGAGTTCGGCGGCGTCCGGCTGCCCATTCCCGAGCAGGTGTTCCAGGAGCGGACGGGGCTGTCCGGCTATGTCGGCAAGCGCGTGGCCCTCGGCATCCGGCCCGAGGACATCGAGGATCCCGAGCACGCCAGCCGGCGGATCGAGGGAGCCGACCTGCCGGTGACGGTCGAACACCGCGAGGCGATGGGGTCAGAGGTGTACGTTCACTTCGACGTCGAGGCGCCGCCGGTCGTCACGGACGACACGCGGGACCTGGCCGCGGACGCCGACCTGCTCGACGAGATCGAGCAGGAGGCGGACAGCACGAGGACGGCGTTCGTCGCGCGGCTGAACCCGCGCACGTCGGCGGCGCTGGGACAGCCGATCCGGCTCCAGGTCGACACCAACCGAGCGCATTTCTTCGATCTCCAGACGGGGAACGCGATCCGGTAGCGTCGTCAGCGGGGCTCGGGGCCACGCGGCGTGGCGCCAGGCCTGCGACGAGGGGTGCGACCGCTTCCGCCGTGGCTACAGCTCGATCCGGCCGTTGTAGTCTCCGGCGCCATGGGTCATGTCGGCGTCTGCGGATCGATGAACATGGACGTCTTCGCGTACGTCGAGCGACTGCCGCGGCCGGGCGAGACGCTCACCGGCGACCGGCTGCTCTACGCGCCGGGCGGCAAGGGCGCGAACCAGGCGGTGGCGGCCGCGCGCCTCGGTGCGACCGTGTCGTTCCATGCCGCCTGCGGGCGGGACGGCTTCGGCGATCGCCTGGTCGCCTCGCTGGAGGAGGACGGCATCGACATGACGGGCGTGCGCCGCGTGGAGGACGCCACCGGCGTCGCGATGATCCTCGTCGACCGCGAGGGGGAGAATGAGATCGTCTTCGTGCCGGGTGCCAATGGGCACGTGACGGCGCCGCCGGCAGACGACCGAGTCGACGTCTGGGTGACACAGGCGGAGATCCCGGCAGCGGCAGCGAAGGGTGTGCTCGACGCCGCCCGCGCGACCGGGGCCCTGGCGATCGTCAACCCGGCCCCGGCCGGCCGGCTCCCGGCCGATCTGGTTGCCAGGTTCGACATCGTGGTGGTCAACGAGACCGAGCTGGACGCACTCGGAGGCAACCACGCTCCGACGACGATCCTGACGCTTGGGCGATCAGGCGCGCGCGTGATGCCGGACGGTCCGGAGCTGCCGGCATTCCCGGCAGATGTCGTCGACACCACCGGCGCCGGCGATGCGCTCGTCGGCGGGCTGGCCGCGGGCCTGGCTCAGGGCATGCCGGTGCCGGACGCCTTGCGACTGGGCATGGCGGCAGCATCCCTTGCCGTGGAGCACGAGGGGTGCCAGCCGGCGATGCCGCAGCGTCACGTCGTCGACCGGCGGCTGGCCGGCTGAGAGGTCCGAGGGTGGCGACCCCGATCATCCTCGACTGCGACCCCGGACACGACGATGCGATCGCGATCATGCTCGCCCTGGCCAGCCCGGAGGTCGAGCTGCTGGGCGTGACGGCGGTTTCCGGCAACGCGCCGCTGCACCACACCCGGGCCAACGCGATCCGTGTCCTCGACCACCTGGGGCGCCCGGACATCCCCGTCGCCGCCGGCGCCGACCGTCCGCTGGTTCAAGACCCGTTCACGCCGGGCGACGTGCACGGCCCGACAGGCATGGACGGGCCTGACCTGCCGCCGGCCGGCCGCGAGCCGGTCGCCGCCCATGCGATCGACCTGATGGCCGAGCTGGCGCTCGCGCCTGGCGGGCCCGTCACGCTGGTTGCGACCGGCCCGCTGACCAACGTGGCGCTGTTCGTCGCCCGGCATCCCGACGCCGCGGCGGCGCTCGACCGGGTGGTGTTCATGGGCGGAGCGATCGGGCTCGGCAACGTCACACCCGCGGCCGAGTTCAACATCTGGGCCGATCCTGACGCGGCCCGGCGAGTCTGCATCAGCGGGCTGGACGTCACGATGGTGGGGCTGGACGTCACCCATCATGCGCTGTTCACGCCCGAGCAGACGGAGGCAATCCGTGGGCGGGGCATCGCGGGGCGGCTGACTGCGGAGCTCGTCGACTATTACGCGCGGTCACACCCACACATGTCCGGCACCCCGATCCACGACGCCGTGGCAGTCGCCCAGGTGATCGACCCCTCGCAGCTGACCGTGGAGCACTGCCACGTCGACGTCGACTGCGGGCCGGTCAGCCGCGGGCGGACGCTCGTCGACCAGTTCCACATCACGGGACGGGAACCGAACGTTCACGTGGCGACGGCCATCGACCCCGGGTTCACGGACTGGATGGCAGAGCGGATCGCCTCGCTCGGCTGAACCACTCGGGCATGGCTCATCGCCCGGCCGGGTACGCCAAAGCTTCCCGACAAGGTGGTGCACCAATGACCGATCTTCCAGGCGCCGAGACGACGGGCGACGACCGCGAGGAGCGGATTCGCCGGCGCGCGTACGAGATCTCCCAGCAGGAGGACGCCGGCTCGCCCGAGGAGAACTGGCAGCGCGCGGAGCGCGAGCTGGACCAGTTCGAGGGCGACGGCGGCAGCATCGCGCTCGACGGCTGAGCCGATCGCGCGTGCGCCGTCCGGGGCTCCCACCAGGCGCGACGGCGCACGCCACCTCCGCCGGGTGAAGGGCAGCCGGTGGCACCGCGGGCCACGCAAGTGGGAGCCAGGCACACGGTGCACTTCTCACCATACGAGCGGCTCGGCCGGCGTCAAGATGACGCCCGCGAGCGGATCGCGAAAGGGGCGTTTCTCGACCGCCGCGGCCGGGCACCTGTCTCTCATGCAGCTTGTGCTCGATCGAAGCTTTGCCGCGGTCCCGGAGTCGATCGGCATCGTTCGCCGAGAGGCCGTCGCTGTCTACGAGAACGGCGGCGGCGATCCATCCCTCACCGGCGATGTCGCGCTGGCAGTGACCGAGGCCACCGCCAACGCCATTCGCCACGCGTATCCGCATCGGGGCGACGGCCGCATGACCGTGCGCGGCTGGTTCGAGGAGGGACTGTTCATCGTCCAGGTGCTCGACCGGGGCGTCGGCATCGACACCCCCACGCGCGACCCCGGCTCCCATCTCGGGATCGCGCTGATCGAGCAGCTCGCCGACGCCCAGTTCGCGATGCGGGAGGGCGGCGGCACGGAGGCGCGGCTCGCCTTCCCCCTCGTAGCCGACGCACGGCCCGCGGAGCGGCTCGCGCCGCTGCCCGCATGGACAGCGCTGCAGCTCGCGGGCTAGGTAGCTAGCCGCGCTCCACGCTCAGCTCCGGCTCGAGGCCGAGCAGGACGCCGATCCGTCCCGCCTCCTGCTGGAGCGCCGCGCGGGCGACCCGCTTCGTCAGGGTGACCCGCATCTCCAGCCTTCGGCCGCGCTTCGCCCGCTCCCACAGGCCCGCTGCGACCCCGTCGACCATCACGAAGCGAACACCGGCCGGGCCCTCGTAGCGGCCTCGGCCATGTGCCGCCACCAGCGCCCGCACGGCCTGCGGCACCAGCCTGGCGCGGTCGCGGCTGCCCATCACGTAGGCGTCGTACTCGGGTAGCAGCCGCACACCACCGGAGCCGGCGGCAAACGCGTCGTCGCCGCGCAGCACGAAGGCCTCGCGGCCGTCCACCGCCACCTCGCTGAGCTCGTCCGCGAGGCGGGCGAAGAGGTCACGACATGCGGCGACCGGGAGCGCCCCGCCGCCGAACCACTCGCTGAAATCCGCCGGCGCGGCCGGGCCATACGCGTGCAGGAACCGGCGGCACGCCTCGGCCAGGGCAGCGTCCTCGTCCGCGGGCCTCCAACCGTCCACCCACTGGTCGGGACGCGCCAGCGTGATCCTCGCCCCCTGCGGCGGCCCCTGGCAGAGATCCTCGAGGAAGAAGGCGAAGCCGGACCGGAGGCGGTCGCGATGCCTCCTGCCCGCACGGCTCGCGACGGCGTCCGCAAGCTCGTCCCGGCGGAGGCACCGCCCGTCGAGGGCATCCCACACGGCCGCGCGCATCTCTGCCGCCTCCTCCGCAGTGAGGCCGGGATGCAGCTTCCCGGCCGGATCGCGCCAGGGCGGCAGACTGCCATCGCCGCCCGTGGTCACAGCCCGGCGCGCGGCCATCCACAGCGCCACGTCTCCCGCCGGATGCAGGTGCAGCGTGCCGCGGATCGTCCACGCCTTAACCAGCTCACGCGTTTCCCACATCGCCGCCCGCACGTCCGCCTGCCGCAGCCCGTCGATGCGCGCGGCGAGCTGCTGCTCGGTGGACGCCTGCACCTGCGCCTGAAGGCCGCACACGGCCCGCGCGACGTCGATCGCCGAGCCGGCGGACGCACGCTCGAGCAGGTGCGACCGCTGCAGCCGCCGCCTGAAGGCCTGCTGCCACCCGATCGCGGTCATCGGCTGCGAAGGCTAGAGCATCCCTACGCCGTCCCTCGAACGGGGGATGCCCGGGTCGAAAACCAGTGCCACGCTTCCTTCCGGTCTAGGTGCAAGGAGTTTCAACACGGCTGCCGTATCTGCAAGGGTGAGGAGGCACGTGGGCGAGCCAAGCATCGGCCTCGTCGCCCGTTCGGGCAGGGCGGGCGAGAGGCTGCGCTGGGTCGTGCGGCTGCCCGGCTGGCTGCGCGTCGGCCTGCTGGCCGACGCCGAGGCCGTGCGGCGAATCACCGCGTTCACGCTCTACTGCCTGTTTGTCCCGCTCGCATTCCTGCTCGAGCTGGTGAGCGGCGGCGCCACCGACCATCCGGCGCTCGTCGCGGCCACCACCGTCTTCCTTGTGGCACAGGCTGCTGCGACGTGGCTGATCCGGCCGATGCCCGATGCAGGCTGGCTGTTCCTGATCGCGGCCATCCCCGCGTCGTTCGTCGCCTACGCGTACGCAAGCATCACCGCCGGGGAGGCGCTCAGCATCGTGCTGGTGGTGCCGGTGGCCTGGGTGGCCGTCTTTCTGTCCGTGCGGATGGTGACCGCGTCGGTGACCCTGAACGCGCTCGCGCTCGCGTGGCCCGCGCTCGTGGAGAGCACGGCCGGGCACTGGCTGACGTTCGCCGTGCGCGGCCTGACGCTCGCCGTGATCGCCTTTGCCCTGCACCTGCTCGTGGTCGCCCTGCGCCGGGCGCAGCACCAGGCCGAGCGGCGTGCCGACCTCGATGCGGCGACGGGCCTCGTCTCCCGCGCCCGCATGCTCGACATCCTGGACACGGTTCCGCTCGACAGGGCTCGCTCAGCCGGCGTGATCGTGCTCGACATCGACCACTTCAAGCAGGTCAACGACCGGTACGGCCACCTTGCCGGCGATCAGGCGCTCCGCGACGTCGCGCAGGTGCTGCAGGTTGTTGTCCGCGAAGACGACGTCCTCGCCAGATGGGGTGGCGAGGAGTTTCTGCTCCTGCTGCCGGGCATCGCGGAGCACGAGCTCGCGGCGGCCGCGGAGAAGCTGCGCAAGGCGGTCGAGGATCATCCGTTCCTGCTCGAGGGCGCCCGAGTGGCGCTGACCATCTCGGTGGGCGCCGCAGCCGCGCGGCCCGGGGCGGCAATGCGGACGGTGGTCGCAGCTGCCGACGACGCGCTCTATCAGGCGAAGCGCGCCGGCCGAAACCAGACGGTGGTCGCACGGCCGCGAGTGAACCACATCGCCGTCCGCGGCGTGGAGCAGCTCGACGCCGCGCGGCGGGCGGTCGAAGAGGCGGCGCACCGTGCCGCGCTCCCGGCCGATCAGACGCTGGACGCGGTGATCGCGGTCAGCGAGGCCTGCATGCGGCTGCTCCCCGAGGACGGCTGCGACGCGGAGCTGGCGGTGACGATCCACGACCGTCCCGAGACCTTCACGATCCTGGTGGAGGATCGAGCCGGCCGCCGGCGGACGCCGCGAACCGACGACCTGAACGTCGCCATCCTCGGCCGGGTGGGAGATGAGATCCGGTTCGACGAGCGGGACGCCGTCAGCGAGGTGCGCATCGTCTTTGCGAAGGCCGAGGCCGGCGCCCCGGTTCACGTGGCTTAACACAAACGGCGTCGCAGGACAACACGCCGTCAATGTCGCTCTACTACTGTGAGTAGCATGATCACAGTTCTCACAACCGCGCTGGTCGGTGCGACCGCGCTTCTGCTGGGTAAGCTCAGTGACCCCGTCAGCCGCGACCTCGACACGATGCGCGCGCAGACGGATCTGCGAAACGTGATGACGCCGCTGTTCGGCGGCCAGTCTGATCGCTAGCAGCTCGAGCTCGACATCAGCCGAACCACACGACGGGTACGGGTCCTAGCCGGGCCGGCGCTCTGAATGGCGCTTGCCGGAAGCGCGTCCGTCGCCCGACCGCTCCGGACTCCGGCGCTCCACGGCTCCGCGCAGGGCGCGTGAGGCCGACCTGGGGCTCCCGCCGACTGCGCGCGCCAGGCCGCGCGCCCGGCGCGGGATGTCCGGCACGCCTCCCAGCGTGGGCAGAAGCAGCATCGCGCCGATGAGGCAGACGCCCGCCGACAGCAGGTAGACGCCCTGCGCCCCCACCCACTCGACCAGGGGTGCGCCGAGCGCGAACGACAGCGACATCGTCCCCAGCACCACGGCATCGAGAGCCGCCGACACGCGCGAGCGCACGTGATCGGGGGTGCGCCGCTGGATGATGTTCTGCGCGGCGACGACACCGAAGGCGTCGAACAGCCCCGCCACCGCCATGCCGGCCAGCACCGGCCAGAACACGGGCGTCAGGCCGACGACCGCGAGGCCTCCCGCGATCGCAACCAGGCCGCCCACCACCGCGGGTCGCTCGGCACGGCGAGACAGGCCGCGCCCGAGCAGCGCGCCGACCACGCCGCCGCCGTCCCAGAAGACGGCGATCAGTCCGTACCCGGTGGAACCGACGGCGAACTGCTTCGCGAGCACCACCTCGGCCACGATCACGGGCCCGATGCCGGCCATGACAAGAGCCCAGGAGACGGTCAGGAGGCGCATCCACGGATCGCGGAGCAGCATGCGGTAGCCGTCCATGCTGCTGCCGGCGTGCTCCGCCGGCGCGGCGGTGCGGAACCGGCCCTCGAGGCGCCAGACGAGGGCCGCCGCGCCGGTCAGCGCAACCGCGCTCGCGGCGAAGACGCCGGCCGGACCGATCACCGCCAGCAGCAGTCCGCCGACGCCGGGGCCGAGCATGAAGCCAGCGCTCTTCCAGGCGCCGGCAAGGCTGTTGGCGCTGCCGAGGTCGTCGTCGTCGACCAGGTTCGGGATCGCGCCCTGCACTGCCGCAGAGAGCGCGCCCTGCGTCGAGGCGGCCGCGATCATCACCATCACGATCGGCGTCAGCCAGCCGAGCAGCGAGAGCGGCACGCACAGGGCGAAGCCGGCAGCGGCGATCAGCGCTGACACGAGCACGACCTGACGGCGGTCGTGCCGATCCCCGAGGTGGCCGGAGAATGGCGAGAGCACGGTCGAGACGCCGAAGACAGCGAGCATGGCGCCGGAGACCCACCAGGACGAGCCGCTCAGCTCGTACAGCCGCCAGATGAGGGCGGTCATGGCCGCGCCGCGGCCGGCGTACGCGACGCCCTGCGCTACGGCCAGGCGAGTGACGGGTGTGTTGATGCGATCGAGAGTCATGATTGAGGGCAGGGTCGTACGCGGAACCCGCGTCCGGCTGGACGTCTGGGTGAGCCCCTGCTGGGGCTATCGGCGTACCCCGCCATAAAGTTGAACGATCAACGGAGCAGATCTATTCCCAACGCGTAGACAGGCCACGTCGTCCCATCCGGCAACGCATTTCCGCGAAGGCAGACAGCACTGCCATGCGTGATCCGGGTAGGGTTGGCACTGGCCCCTAGCGCGGAGGTTGTCATGAGCATCGTCGTCCGGTTCCATCCGAAGAACCTCACCGCCGAGCAGTACGACGCCGTAATACGTCGCGAAGAGTCCACCGAGACGTATCCGCCAGATGGTAGGGAGTACCACGTCTGCTTCGGCAGGGATGGCGACCTGCAGGTCAGCGAGATTTGGGACTCTCTTGAGCACCTCCAAGCCTACGGCCCAATCCTGATGCCGATGCTCGCAGACGCGGGGATCGAGTTCTCGGCGGATCCGGACGTCTTTGAGGTTCACAGCATCGTCCGGCGCTGAGGCGAAGAAACAGGAACCGCATGGCTAGGCGCCAAACGTCGTGGTTGACGCGAACCTACGGGGTGTCGTCCGTATGTGAGGAGCCGGGAGCGGGACTCGAACCCGCGGCCGTTCGCTTACAAGGCGAGCGCTCTACCAGCTGAGCTATCCCGGCGCCCGGCCGATTCTACCGATCTCGATCTCGACTGGAGGGTCAGGCCGACACGCGGCGCGACTGGAGGTGCGCCAGCACCTTGCGCTTGACGCGCTGGAGGGCGTTGTCGACCGTCTTCGGATCGCAATCGAGCAGCTCGCCGATCTCCTCGTAGCTGCGCCCCTCCAGGTAGCACGTCAGCACCTGGGACTCGAGCCCCGAGAGCGCCGTGCTCAGGCAGCCGAGCAGGCTCTGGAGCTCCTCGGTCGAGATCACGCAGCTTGCGGGATCGTCGACGGCCGGCCCGGGCAGGGCGTCTCCGAGCGTGCAGTCGGCCTCCGACTCCTGCCCTGCAGGCGTGTGGCTGAAGGAGACGTAGCTGTTCAGCGGTGCGTGCTTGAACCGCGTGGCGGTCTTGATCGCCGTGATGATCTGCCTGGTTATGCAGAGTTCGGCGAACGAGCGGAACGACGTGTCCTTGTCGGCACGGTAGTCCCGAACCGCCTTGTACAAGCCGACCAGGCCCTCCTGGATGAGGTCGTGCGAGTCGCCGCCTGCCAGGAAGTAGGAGCTCGCCTTCAGCCGCACGAACCCCTCGTAGCGGCGAATGATGGTGTCCATCGCCCGCTCGTCGCCGTTGCGCGCAGCGGCGATCACCGCCACCTCCCCCGTGTCGCGCCACACCCGAGGGTGCACCTGCCTCGCCAGCGCTGCGTTCGACCTAGACACCCTGCACCTCCGACCGGGAAGAGGTTCCGATCACTCGAAACGGGACGAATGACGACGTCATAACCGTGAAGCTGAACGTCAAGTACAACTTGAGGCTGGGAGCATAGCGCCCAGATCGGCGTTGTCAAGCTCGGATTTCCCCTGCACGTCGGGCTATTGCCCGCGGCGGAGCCGCTCGAGCGCGTCGCGCACAGCGTCGTCGACCGACTCCGCGACGGTGAACCGCTGCCGCGCGGCCGGCGTTGACGGCGCCTCGGCCGATGGAGCGGCGCCCAGCCGGTCGACGTACTCCCGGGCGCTCATGGCCTGCACCCCGCCTCGCTGCGCGACGTGCCTCAGCACCGTGTCGGACGAGATCACGGTCACCTCGTGGTCGTGCTGGCTGCGGTGGGCCAGCCGCTCGATCACCGTGTCCGCTGTCTCGCTCCCGGCGAACCGGATCCGCGTCGTCCCAACTGCGGTCTCGCGCCCGTGCCCGTCGAAGACCAGCACCACGCTGATGCCGGCCCGGGCGGCGTGGTCGACCGCAGCAGTCACCAGTCCCGCCCGCACCTGCTCGTAGTCGTCGGCGCCGCCGCGCACGTGGGCCACGTTGTCGCCGTCCACGATCCAGAGGGTGGGCGACTCGTCAGGCACCGCGACGCTGCCTGACCGCTTCGAACACCAGCACCGCGGCCGCCGTGCTCACGTTCAGCGACTCGACACGGCCGCGCATCGGGATCGACGCGACCGCGTCGCAGGAGCGGCGCACGCGCGGCCGCAGGCCGCGGCCCTCGGCTCCGAGCACGAAGATCGTCCCGTCCCTGTAGTCGTGGCGATCGTATGCCTCGTCGTCCCCGGCCAGGTCGGCCGCGTACGTCCAGAGGCCCGGGCGCCGTGCCGCGAGCAGCGTCTCTGCCAGGTTCTCGACACGCGCGATCGGCAGGTGCTCCACGGCACCTGCGGAGGCACGTGCCACCGCGGCTGTCACGCCAGCCGATCTGCGGCGGGTGATCAGCAGCCCGTCCGCGCCCGCCGCCTCGCACACCCGGGCGATGGCACCCAGGTTGTGCGGGTCGGTGACCTCGTCGAGGGCCGCCAGCAGGGCGCGGTCGCGGCCCACCAGCTCCGCCGGGTCGGCGTAGGGATACGGCCCCACCTCGGCCACGACTCCCTGGTGGTCGGGGCTGCCGGCCAGCTCGGCCAGCCGCTCGGGCGGCTCGACCACCGTCGCGCGGGGCAGCCAGTCCAGCTGCTCGGCCGCGCGGCGCGTGGCGTGCACCGCCAGCACCTCGCGACGCCCCCGGAGCGCCTCGCGCACCGGATGCGTGCCGTACACGACCTCCCCGCTCATGCCCGGTAGAGCGCGGTGCCGTCGGGCGTGTCGCGCACCTCCCACCCGGCCGCCTCGATCTCGTCGCGAAGGGCGTCGGCACGGGCGAAGTCGCGGCCTGCGCGTGCCTCGTCCCGCTCACGCGCCTTCGCCACGAGCTCCGCGGGCGCGTCCGGCTCCTCGGCGAGTGAGCCGAGCCCGAGCACGCCCAGCACCTCGGCCACCGTTCCGGACGCCTCCGGCGGAGCGTCGAACAACAGGGCCAGTGCGCGGGGCGTGTTGAAGTCGTCGTCGAGCGCGCCGGCGACGGCCTCGCGGAGCGCGTCATCGGTGCCGCCGGTGCCGTCGCGAAGCCGGTTGCGGAGTGTGCCCGCCGCGGCGCGGGCCTGCTCGAGCACCTCGTCGGTGTAGTCGATCGGCGCGGTGTAGTGGCCGCGCAGGAAGAACATGATCAGGGTCTCGGCGCCCCACCGGTCGAGCGCCGCATGCAGCGGCTCGATGTTGCCGACCGACTTCGACATCTTCTCGCCGCCGAGGCGCAGCATCCCGTTGTGGGCCCACACGTGCGCGAAGCGCCGGCCGGCCGCCTGCGACTGGGCGATCTCGTTCTCATGATGGGGGAAGATGAGGTCGCGGCCGCCGCCGTGGACGGCGAACTCACGCCCCAGCCACCGCTCCGCCATCGCCGAGCACTCGATGTGCCAGCCTGGCCTGCCCCTCCCCCACGGCGAGTCCCAGGCCGTGTCCTCGTCCGGCTTGGTCGCCTTCCACAATGCGAAGTCGAGGGGGTCGCGCTTGTGCTCCCCGCCCTCGGTGTCGCCGCCGTCGCGGAGCTGGTCGGTGCGCTGGTTGGACAGCTGTCCGTAGCGGTCGAACGTGGCGACGGCGAAGTAGACGTCGCCGTCCGCCTCGTAGGCGTGCCCACCTGCGATCAGCTCCTCGATCAGCCCGATGATCTCGCCCACCGTCTCGGTCGCCCGCGGTTCACGGTCGGGACGGCCGAGCCCCAGGCGGTCGGTGTCGGCTATGTAGGCGTCGGCCATCTCCCGCGCGAAGCCGTCCGAGGGCACGCCCGCCGCCGCCGCGGCGACGTAGATCTTGTCGTTGATGTCGGTGATGTTCTCGACCAGCGTCACGCGCTGGTTCCCCCACTCGAGGTAGCGCTTCATCAGCATCGACACCACGAAGGGCCGCGCGTTTCCGATGTGGATGCGGTTGTAGACCGTCGGCCCGCAGAAGTACATGCCGATGCTTCCGTCCGGCCCCGGCTCGAGCTCGCGGGTCTCTCTGGTGAGGGAGTCGCGGAGCCTCATGCAGCCCGCCGGATCGCCTCGTCACGCGGCAGCGCCGCCAGCACCGCCCACAGCTCGGGCCCACGCTCGCGGCCGGTCAGCGCCACGCGGGCCTCGCGCAGTGGCACACCGGCGCTGCGCAGCTCGTCCACCAGCGCGCGGGCGTCCTGCTCCGACAGCCGGTCCGGATAGCGACCACGAATTGTTGCCAGCTCAGGCACCGGATGCGGCTCCGGCGGCTGGGAGACGCAGGCGACGAGGTCGGCGGCCTCCGCGAGCGTGTGGGCACCGCGAAGCGCGGGTGCCAGCGCGGTGACGAGGGCCGGGTCGGCGCCCGGCGCGAAGGCTGTCACCCGCTCCGCCAGCTGCTCCGGCGGCAGCGCGGCCAAGTGCGCCGTCGACAGGGCGCGCAGGCGGGACGGCTCGAGCACGATCTCCCCGCGCGCGAGGCGCGACTCGTCAAACCGCGAGACCAGCTCGTCCCAGCCCATCACGTCGCCCGGCCCGGACGTGGCGACGAGCGCAAGCAGATTGACCACCGCCTCCGGCGGGTAGCCCTCCGCGCGCAGCGACGCGATCGACGAGGCGCCGGCCCGCTTCGAGAGCTTGCCGCCGTCCCCCTCCTGCACCAGAGCGTGGTGCATGAACTCGGGTGGCTCGGCGCCGAGCGCGCGGATCGCCGCGACCTGGAGCGCCGTGTTCGGCAGGTGGTCGTTGCCTCGGATGACGTGGGTGATGCCGAAGTCGACGTCGTCCACGGCGGACGCCCACCGGTAGGTCGGCCGGCCGTCGGAGCGGACGATCACGAACTCGCTCGCGCCAGGCGCGGACAGCCACACGGCGCCGTCGCGGGTGTAGGCGCCCTGCGCGGTTGCCGCCGCGTCGAGGTGACGTGCACGGCGGTCGCTCTGGCGAACGGGGCCTTCGTCCCACTCCAGGCCGAGCCACCGCAGGTCGCGCTCGATCTCCTCCTGCGCGCCGGGGAGCTCGCGCTCGTCGTCGGTATCGTCGATGCGCAGGAGCACGGTGCCGCCGTGCTTGCGTGCGAACAGCCAGTTGGCGACGGCGGTGAGCGTGCTCCCGAGATGCAGGGAGCCGGTCGGGCTGGGAGCGAAGCGAACCTTCGGCGACATCGGCCTACGCTAGCAAGCGGGCGCGGGCCGCCTGCAGCAGCGCCTCGCGCAGCCCGGGACGCTCGGCGATCAGCGCGCGGATGGCCGAGCCCGGGACGACCAGCAGCCGGGCCGGCTGGTCGACGATCACACTGGCTGTGCGCGGCCGGCCGTCGAGCATGGCAGCCTCGCCCAGCA
This sequence comes from Gaiellales bacterium, assembly GCA_036263035.1. GTDB lineage: Bacteria > Actinomycetota > Thermoleophilia > Gaiellales > JAICJC01 > JAICYJ01. Next base: position 19,794 of record DATAHR010000139.1, read on the forward strand.
GGGCGCCTTGGCCGAGCTCGCCGATACGGCGGCCGCCGCGGGTGACGACGACGGTGCCGCTGAGCACGACGAACAGCGAGCCGCCGGTCGCACCCTCGCGCACGAGCACCTGGCCGGGCTCGGCGTCCTGCTCCTGGCCGGCGTCGACCAGGGCCTGCCAATCCTGGGGATCGATCGGCTCCATCGGGCGATTCTCGCACGGCGGAGAGGCTCACGACCCCGTCTCAGAGCGTAACGATTGTGCAACTCCGAGGTCCGTGACGAAAAAGTGCCCGGCACTTTTCCGTCACCGGGCGGCGTCGGCGGCGGGCCGCGTCATACTCCCGGGCCTATGGAAGCTGGTGCCCAGCCCGCGCGCCGGATCAGGGCCGCCGTCACGCACGAGTTCGGCGGGCAGCTGACGATCGAACAGCTCGATCTGCGCCCGCCGCGTCCTGATGAGATCGGCGTCCGGATCACCGCCTGCGCCATCTGCCACAGCGACATCAGCTACATGGACGGCGCCTGGGGCGGCCACCTCCCCGCCGTCTTCGGCCACGAGGTGGCCGGCGTCGTCGACGAGCTTGGCCAGGGGATCGACGAGGTGGCCGTCGGGGATCCCGTCGTCGTCACCCTCATCCGCTGGTGCGGCCGGTGCCCGACCTGCGCCGCCGGCCTGCCCGGCCTCTGCGAGAACCGGTCACGGCTCAACGACCTGTCCCACTCGCCCCTCACGCTCGGCGGCGCTCCGGTGCACCAGGGCCTGCGCTGCGCTGGGTTCGCCGAGCGAGCCGTCGTCCACACCTCGCAGGTCGTGCGGGTGCCCGCCCAGATCCCGCCTGAGCAGGCCGCCCTGCTCGCGTGCGGCGTCATCACCGGCGTCGGCGCCGTCCTCCACACGGCCGGTGTCCGCACCGGTGCCGCCGCGGCCGTGGTCGGGCTCGGCGGTGTCGGGCTGAACGCCGTCCAGGGCTGCGTGCTGGCCGGGTCGCCGCTCATCCTCGGCATCGACCCGGTGGAGAGCAAGCGCCGCTCTGCCGCCGCCTTCGGCGCCACGCACACCGCCGAGCCGGCCGCGGCGCGAGAACGCGCACTGGAGCTGACCGCGGGCCGCGGCCTCGACCTCGTCGTCGTCACCGCTCCCTCCGCGTCGGCGGTCGAAGGCGCCGTTGCCATGCTGGCCGACGCCGGTACCGCAGTCCTGGTCGGCCTGCCCTCCGGGACGACGGTCGCGCTCGATCCGGAGGTGATCGCTGAGCGCGGGCTCCGCATCGTGGGGAGCAAGGTCGGCTCCGCCAGGCCACACGCCGACGTCCCGCACCTCGCGCACCTGAACCTCGCCGGCCGGCTGCAGCTCGAGCCGCTGATCACCCATCGCTTCGACCTCGACCAGATCAACGACGCGATCGCCACCGCCCGCGCGGGCGAGGCGCTGAGGGTCGTCGTTGTCCCCTGACGAGACGCGCATTGCCAGCGTCGAGTCGTTCGCGACCGAGGACGTCGCGCTCGTCCGCGTCCGCACGCGCGACGGCGCTGAAGGCTGGGGACAGGTGGCGCCGTACAACGCCGACATCACCGCGCGCGTGCTGCACCGCCAGGTCGCGCCGCACGCGCTCGGCTGGGACGCCGATGAGCCGGAGGCCCTCGGTCGGGCGATCCTGGAGCGCGAGTTCAAGTTTCCGGGCTCCTACGTCTGCCGTGCGCTCGGCGGCCTCGACACGGCGCTCTGGGATCTCCGCGCCAAGCGGGCGGGCGTGCCTGTCTGCGAGCTGGCCGGGGGCTCCCCGCGGCCGCTCGCGGCCTACGCGTCGAGCATGCGCCGCGATATTACGCCCGAGGACGAGGCACGCCGCCTGGCGGAGCTGCAGCAGGAGCACGGCTACCGGGCGTTCAAGGTGCGCGTCGGCGCGGAGAACGGGCACGACGGGGACGAGTGGCCCGGCCGCACGGAGCAGCTGATCCCGGCGGTGCGCGCGGCGGTCGGCGACGACGCCCGCCTGCTGGTGGATGCCAACAGCTGTTACACGCCCGAGCGGGCGATCGAGGTGGGACGGATGCTCGAGGCGCACGGGGTCGTGCATTACGAGGAGCCCTGCCCGTACTGGGAGCTCGAGTGGACGGCGCGGGTGGCCGCCGCGCTCGACCTCGACGTCACGGGTGGCGAGCAGGACTGCCTGCTTCCGACGTGGCGGCGCATGTTCGAGCTGCATGCGCTTGACGTCGCCCAGCCGGACGTCTGCTACGTGGGCGGATTCACCCGGGCGCTGCGGGTGGCCGAGATGGCTGCCGAAGCAGGCATCCCGGTCGTGCCGCACTCGGCGAACCTCACCCTGGTGACCGTGTTCTCGCTGCATCTGATGTGCGCGATCCCCAACGCCGGGCCCTACATCGAGCTCTCGATCGAGGACGACGACTACTACCCCTGGCAGCGCGGGCTGTTCCGCGAGGAGCCGACCGCGACCGACGGCCTCGTCGACACGCCCCGCGGCCCGGGATGGGGCGTCGACATCGAACCCGCCTGGCTGGAGCGGGCGGAGCACCGGATCACGGCAGCCGAGTAGCGTACGGTGATGCCGATCGCCTCTCGCCGCCTGGGCCGAAGCGGGCTCGAGATCCCCGTGATCGGCATCGGCTCCTGGCAGACGTTCGACGTCGGGCCCGAGAGCCAGGCCGACGTGAATGCGGTGCTGGCCGCGGCGCTCGAGGCGGGCACGACGCTGATCGACAGCTCGCCGATGTACGGACGCTCGGAGGAGCGGATCGGCGCGGCGCTCGGCTCGCTGCCGGGCGAGCCACTGGTCGTCACCAAGATCTGGGCGGACACGGCCGAGGAGGGACGCCGCCAGTTCGAGCGGCACCTCCGGCTGTACGGCGGGCCGATCCTGCTCGAGCAGATCCACAACCTGCGCGCATGGAGGCAGCAGCTGGAGTGGCTGGAGCAGGAGCGCGACGCCGGGCGGGTGCGGCTGATCGGCGCCACGCACTACTCCCCGAGCGCGTTCGACGAGCTTGCCGCGGTGATGCGGACGGGCCGCATCGACGTCATCCAGATCCCATACAACCCGATCGAGCGAGAGGTGGAGCGGACGATCCTGCCGCTTGCGCAGGAGCTCGACATCGGGGTGCTCGTGATGCGTCCCTTCTCCCAGCGGGCGCTGATCCGGGCGGTCGACGAGCGCGCGCTCGCCGAGCTCGGGGCCGGCACGTGGGCACAGGCGCTGCTGAAGTGGATCCTGGCGGACGAGCGGGTTTCGGTGCTGCTGCCGGCGACGTCGTCGCCCGCTCACGCCCGAGACAACGCCGCCGCCGGGGCACCGCCGTTCCTGGACGCCGACGGCCGGCGCGTGGTCGAGCGGCTCGCCGGCGTGGGCTGATCAGCGGTCCGGCAGTGCGGCGACCAGCTCATCGTGCACCCGGCCGTTCGAGCTGACGAGCTGACGGCCGGCGCCGGCCGGCTCGCCGCGCGGCCCGGACACGCGGCCGCCCGCCTCCTCGACGATCGGCGCGACCGCCGCGACGTCCCAGTGCGACAGGGCCGCGTCAACGGCCGCGTCGAGGGCGCCCGCGGCGACGAGCATGTGCTGCCAGAAGTCCCCGAACCCGCGGGCATGCCAGACCAGGGGCTCCAGCGCGGCCAGGTCGTCGCCGTGTGCGCAGGAGACAGCCGCCCGGGAGAGGGCTTCCGTCTCGGACACCTGGATCGGTTCGCCATCGCAGAACGCCCCTGCGCCCCGCTCCGCCCACCAGCGGTGGCCGAGGGCGGGAGCCGAGACGACCCCGCAGACCGCGACGCCGTCGCGCTCGAGCGCGATCAGCGTCGCCCACACCGGGATCGCGCGGGCGAAGTTGCGAGTGCCGTCGATCGGGTCGAGCACCCACCGTGCGCCTCCGTCGGTCGCACCATGCTCCTCGCCCAGCACGCCGTCCTGCGGCCGCTCGGCCGCCAGCCTGCCGCGCAGCGCCTGCTCGACGGCGTGGTCGGCGTCGGTCACCGGGCTGCTGTCGGACTTGGCGGTGACGCGCAGATCGTTCGCGCCGAACCGCGGCATGCTCACTGAGTCGGCGAGATCGGCGAGGTCGAGCGCGAGCGCGAGGTCGTCAGAGGGCACCTCGCAAGCCTATGCGGTCGGGTCAGGCCGCGGTCAGCTCGACCGGCCGCACCGTCACGTCGATCAGGTCGCCGGCGCGGACGACGGTCGCCGTCTGCGGCCGGTCGATCGCCTCGCCGGACAGCAGCCGTTGCAGATCCTCGGTGCGCTCGACGGGGTCGCCGTTCAGGGCGACGACGATGTCCTCGGAGCGAAGCCCGGCGGCAGCCGCGGGGCTGCCCGGCGCGATGTCGATCAGCTCGACGCCTGCGGAGCGCCCGAGCACCGAGGCGGCGCGCGGCGGCAGCGGCCGCGGGGCGGCGCCGACGCCGATGTATGCCCGGCGCACGCGCCCGTCGCGCATCAGCGAGCCGATCAGCGCGCGGGTGTGGTCGTTGATGGGGACGGCGAGGCCCAGGCCCGCCCCCGCGAGCGCGGTGTTGATGCCGACGACGCCGCCGTCCGTCGTCGCGAGCGCGCCGCCGGAGTTTCCCGGGTTGAGGGTGGCGTCGGTCTGGATGACGTTGTCGATGATCCGCATCGTGCCCCCCGACCGGGCGGGGAGCGAGCGGCCGAGCGCGGAGACGACGCCGGCTGTCACGGAGCCGGCGAAGCCGTGGGGGTTGCCCACAGCGACGACGAGCTGGCCGACGCGCAGCGTGGAGGCATCGCCCAGCTCGGCCGGGATCAGCCCGGCGTCGCGGACGCCGATGACGGCGAGGTCGCTGAAGGGGTCACGGCCGACCACCTCGAAGCGGAACTCGCGTCCGTCGGGGAAGGAGGCGGTGCCGTTGCGCGTCGAGGCGGGAACGACGTGCGCATTGGTGACCAGGCGGTCGTCCGCGATCACCACAGCCGAGCCACCCGCCTCGCGCGTACGCGGGCCCGCACCGAGCCGCACGCGCAGGCTGGCAACGGACGGCGAGACGCGCTCCACGGCGCCGATCACGGCCTGGGAGTAGGCATCGAGCGGACTCAGCTCTGGCATACGAGCAGGGTAGCCAGAGGCGCAAGCGCCGAGCCGGCAGGGAGGGGGACCGCGGCCCCCTCCCTGCGCGGATGGCCTAACAGAGCGGAGAGGGTGAGGTGAACGTCCCCAGGTAGGTGTAGCGGCCGCGAATGCCGATCGACGGCGTCTGGTGGGCGAACCAGGACAGGAACGCCTCGTCCTGCGGGTGGTAGCCGTTCACCGTGAAGGACACGCCGACCAGCGGGTCGCCCGACTCGAGCACGTTGCTGCATCCGTACTGGGGAGCGAGCGGTGACTGCCAGACGGGCACGACGTTGTCGACGAACGGATCGTTCATCCACTCGGACAGCTCATGAGAGAGGGCGTTGATGTCCTCGGCGAAGGTGGCGTTCGGGTTGTCCACATGCGCGAGCGCGTTCTCGGATCCGTAGTCGGCGAACATCGACGTCTGCACCTGCCGGTTGCCGCTGCCGTTCCGCGACGACGTTGCGCCGTGGAACCCGCCGACGCAGCAGGCGGCGGGGGTCTTGAAGTCGAGCATGACGTCGTGGGTGAGCAGGATCGGCAGCGTGCGGGCGCTGACGTGCAGGCCGTTGATGATGCGGCCGTAGCGGCCCGCGAACCATGAGTAGTTGACCAGGCCGAGCCGCTTCAGCGCGACGTGATTCCCGAAGGTCGTGCCGGCCGCGATGACGGTGCCCTGGTTCGAGGGCACGTCGATGGTGACCGTCGGCATCACCGTCGGGCTGCTGAGCAGCACGTGGTAGCCGGGATGCAGCCTGCGCCAAAACTCTGCTCGCTGGATGGCGTCGCCGTACTGCGTGAAGCCCGACAGGAAGTGCGCACGCTGCCAGATCGGCGAACGGATCGCCTCGGGCACGATGGTGCCCGCATTGAACACCGACCCGTCGGCGAACACGAACCGCAGTGGAACGACCTCGTTCGCGATGCGTGTGGTCGCGCCGGACGTGAACGGGCTGGTGCCGACCATCTGGTAGGGGTAGGTGACCCCGCCGTACGTGAACGAGCTGCTGAAGTACGGGATGGTGGTGCCCGAGTGGTTCGGCGCGGAGCCGAGCGTCGTGAACGGCTTGACCGCGGCGCCGGCCGGTGCGGCAGCGGCGAGCAGCGCGATCAGCGCGATCGCGACCAGTCCGGTGAGTCTGGCTTTCATCAGTGTCCCCCTCCACATGGATCAGACTTCCGGCTGGCACGGTACCCCTGCCCTGACAGGATCGTCAGGGCATCAACGCGAACCGTCACCCGCGGCGGGCTCCCACTCCGCGGGTGCGGGCGCTGAGCCGCCGGATGCCAGAGCCGCACGTACGGCCAGGAACACGAGGGCGCACACCTGCCACACCGCAGTAAGGAGCAGGATTGCGCTCGCGAACAGCAAACCGCCTTCGACCTGGCCGTCAGCTGACAGGCCGACGGCGGCCCATATTCCAGTCGCAGCGGAGAACGCTGCGACGGAGCTCGCCAGGCTGGTGACCCGATGGAACCTTCGCACCCTGGCCGCGACCATGCCGCCGACGCTCACGAGGATCAGCGTGGCGATCGCCCAGGGACGCGCCGCTCGCGAGATCGACTTCGACTCGTCTACCACACCGTCCACGGGCTCGGCGACGCCCGGGCCCTGGTGGATGACAGGGTCGGCACCGAGCACGATCCCGACCCCGCTGGTCGTCGCCTGCGTACCGCCCTCGCAGGAGGAGACCGAGAAGAACGGCAGGCCGAAGCACAACGCGACCGCCAGGAACGGTGAGCAGCGAAGTGCTCTGACCCAACCCGACATCGGCTTTCGTTCGTCGTCCATGACGCCAGTGTGCAGCGGCGATACACACGTGGCGTCGGGGATGTCCCTCGGGTGTCGGTTCCCGGATGGCCGGCCGGGGCAGTAGCGTGCGCCGATGATGGCGATCAGTGCGCACGCGGGTCAGACCGCCCTCCTGGCCTGGTATGGGGAGCACCGCCGCGACCTGCCCTGGCGCCGCACCCACGACCCGTACGCCATCCTCGTCTCCGAGGTGATGCTCCAGCAGACGCAGGTGTCGCGGGTCGTCCCCCGGTACCTGGAATGGCTCGAGCGGTGGCCGACCGTGGAGGCACTGGCCGCCGCCTCGCCGGCCGACGTCATCCGCGCCTGGGCCGGACTCGGCTACAACCGGCGGGCGGTAAACCTCCACCGCTGCGCGCAGGAGGTCGCGCGTCGCGGCGAGTTCCCGCGCGACCCCGCCGAGCTGCGGAAGCTGCCCGGCCTCGGCCCCTACACCGCAGCAGCCATCGCCTGCTTCGCCTTCGGGACAGAGGTGGCAGCGCCCGACGTCAACGCGCGCCGGGTGCTCGGCCGCGCGTTTGGCGACCCCGATCTGCCGCCTCCCGAGGGCCGCGCCTACGACTGGAACCAGGCGCTGTTCGACCTCGGCAGCACGATCTGCATCGCGCGCCGTCCGCGGTGCGCGGCCTGTCCGCTGGCGGGCTCGTGCCCCTCGGCCGGGATGACGTTCGCCCCGGAGCGGAAGCAGTCGCCGTTTCACGGCTCATTTCGCCAGCGCCGAAGCGCTGTGCTGAAGCGCCTTGTCGCCGGGCCGCTGGACGTGTCGGAGCTGGACGGCGAGGCGCTGGCCGCGCTGGTGAAGGACGGCCTCGCCGTTGTCGACGGCGACATCGCGGCGCTGCCCGTTTAGCGCCCGGCCAGCAGCCGGTCGACCAGGTCGGGCAGGTCGTGCAGCGACGCGATCTCGCCGTCCGGCCGGGCACCGGGCGGAGCGCCGACGCCCGAGCGGTTCAGCCACACCGCCAGCATGCCATACGCCTGGGCGCCCTCCACGTCGGTCACCATCTCGTCGCCGACGTGCACCCAACGCGCCGGATCCCGGCCCACCAGTTCCACCGCCCGCCGGAACGGCGCGGCGGCCGGCTTCGCCTCGCCCACCTCCTCGGCGTGAACGGTGAACGCGAACCGGGCCGCGAGCGGCAGCCGCTCGAACGGGAAGTTGCCGTTGGTGATGGCCCCGACGATGTGCCCGCGGCGCAGCAGCTCGTCGACCACCGGCTCCACATCCGAGTGCACGCCCACCACCCGGGCTCGGGCCGCCAGCAGCTCATCCGCCAGCCACTCTGCCAGCTGGGCGTCGTGATGCCCCACGGAGCGGAGCGCCCGACGCATCGACTCGCGCCGCAGCTCCTCCAGCGTCCCCTGCATCTCCTGCCCGACCAGCTCCCGGTGGCGGTGCAGATCCTCGACGGTCAGGCGGCCTTCGAGCTGGGGATGATGCCGCTCGAGCGACTCGATCGCCGCCGCCATCGCGCCCTCCATCATCGGCCCGAACTCCCACAGTGTGCCGTCGAGGTCGAAGGAGACGACGCCGGTCATGCGGCTGCGCTGGGACCCCGCACCAGCGCGACCGCCTGGCATGCCGCTCCCTCCCCGCGCCCGACGAAGCCGAGCATGTCGGTGGTCGACGCACGAACAGTCACGCTGTCGCGCTCCACGCCGAGCGCGGCCGCGAGCGACGTTCGCATCGCGTCACGATGCGGCGAGAGCCGCGGCTCCTGCATCACCACGACGGCGTCGACGTTGACGATGCTCCAGCCCTGCGCCTCGAGCGAGCTCCAGGCGCGCCGCAGCAGCTGGATGCTGGAGGCGCCCTCGAGCGCCGGGTCGTCCGACGGGAACAGCGCACCGATATCCTCGCCGCCGCAGGCCCCGAGCAGTGCGTCCGTGACCGCGTGACAGACGAGGTCGGCGTCCGAGTGGCCTGCCAGGCCGCGGTCGCTCGGGATCTCGACCCCTGCGAGGATCAGCCGGCGGCCGTCCGCGAAGGCGTGCGCGTCGAAGCCGATCCCCACCCGCATGCCCTCGGTCATCCGGCCGCTCCCGCCAGCCGCTCCCTGGCTCGCTCGAGATCGGCCGCGGTCGTGATCTTGATGTTGTCCGGTTCGCCGGAGACGACCGCGACGGAGCCGCCCGACGCCTCCACCAGCGACGCGCAGTCAGTGGCCGCGGCGATCACCTCGGGCGGCTGGGCATACGCCCGGCGAAGCGTCGCCGCCGTGAACGCCTGAGGGGTCTGCACGGCGACCAGCTGCGACCGGTCGGGGGTCTCGGCCACGCGGCCGCCCTCGACCCGCTTGATCGTGTCGGCCACCGGCACGCCCGGCACCGCGCCGTCGGCATCGCCCAGGGCTGCCAGCACCGCGGAGACGAGCTCGGCGGATGCGAACGGCCGCGCCGCGTCATGCACGAGGATCAGGTCGGTGTCGTCCGGCACCTCGGCCAGGCCCGCCGCGACGGAGTGCGACCGGGTGGCGCCGCCCGCCACCGCCGCGGTCACCTTCCCGGCCGCGAGGTCATCGGCCAGCAGGGAGGCCGGCTCCTCCCAGCCCTCGGGCACCACCAGCACGACCCCGTCGATCGCCGGGTGCTCCTCGAGCAGCTCCACGGAATGGGCCAGCAGCACCCTGTCGCCGAGCGCCACGAACGCCTTCGGCCGGTCGGCGCCGAGCCTGGCACCGTCGCCCGCACCGACGACGATCGCCCACGCCGAGAGCAGGTCGGCCACTGGCTCAGCCGCCGTCGTCGGCGATCTTCGTGAAGATGATCTTGCCCGACGGCTGCTGGAGCACCGACGTCACCTGCACACCCAGCGTCTCCCCGATCCGCTCGCGGGCGCGCTCGACCACGACCATCGTGCCGTCGTCCAGATAGCCAACGCCCTGGTTCTGCTCCTTGCCCTCCTTGATCAGGAGCACGTCCAGCCGCTCGCCGGGCAGCACCGCCGGCTTCAGCGCGTTCGCGAGGTCGTTGACGTTCAGCACCTGGACATCCTGGATCTGAGCCAGCCGGTTCAGGTTGAAGTCGGTCGTCAGGATCGCCATGCCGCGCTCCTTCGCGAGCTTCAGCAGCTTCGCATCGACGTCCGGCACCTGCGGGAAGTCCACGTCCGGTGTGGCAACGCTGACGTCGCTGCGCAGGTCCTGGACGACCTGAAGCCCCCGCCGGCCGCGCGCTCGCTTCAGCGGATCGGCCGAGTCGGCCACCTGCTGCAACTCCTTCAGCACGAACTCCGGAACCACCAGCTCGCCCCCGAGGAAGCCCGTACGGACGATGTCGGCGATGCGGCCGTCGATGATGGCGCTGGTGTCGACCAGCGTGGAGCTGCCGTTCGAGCCGCGCTCGCCGTCCGCATCTCCGAGCGAGTGGACGCCCACCAGGCGAAGGATGCCGCGGTGCTTGCGCGCGGCCGTGAAGGCGAACAGGTACCCGAGCACCAGCACCATCGGCAGGAGCACCCAGTTGCCGATATATGGCAGCGCATGCACCGGCAGGTACAGAAGCGCTGACACCAGCAGGCCCACCAACAGGCCAATGGCGCCGACCGTCAGCTCACCGGCGCTGCGAGATTGTGTTGCCCGTTCGATTCTCTTGAACCCGCGCGCGAGTCCCTTCCCGACGAGCCCGCCGACCATCCAGCCGACGGCGAACGCGAGGAAGACGATGATGCCGAACGTGGCGTACGCGTAAGAAGACGAATCGAAACGGTTGACCAGATCTAAAGAACGGCCAGCGTATACGGCACCAAGCGCACTCAAGAGAGACAGGACGATTCGTGAGACGAGAATCATCGCCTGCTCCTCCTCAGGAGGCGGTCATGTGGTCCGTCCGCCGGCTGGGCCCGCAAGCCTCCGGCGCCGAACCAGGGTTAAAGCGCGTCTAGGCGCGGGCCTTGCGGGCCGCGCCGATCTCCTCCAGCACCTCCTCGAGGTACTCGCGCGCTTCCTCCTCCTCCATGCCCTTGGCATACATCAGCTCCGAGGCGAGGATGCGCTTGGCCTTCGAGAACATCTGCTTCTCGCCCGTGGAGAGGCCCTTTTCCTGGTCACGCTGCGCCAGATTGCGGACGACCTCCGCGAGCTCGAAGATGTCCCCCGTCTTCATCTTGTCCCGGTTGTGCTTGAACCGGCGGTTCCAGTTCTTCGGCATCTTGGTGCCGTCACCGCCCAGCACACCGAGCACCTCGTCGACCGTTTCCTCGCCGATCACCTTGCGCAGACCGGCCCGGTCCGCGCTGTCGGACGGGATCATCACGGTCATATCGTTGTGGATGATCTGGATGGTCAGGTATTCGCGTCCGTCACGCTCTTCCTTCTTCACGATCGTGCCCGCGCCGTGATGCGGGTACACGACCTTGTCCCCAACTTCATACACGTGACGTCTGACCTCCTCCGCCGTGGGACCGGCAGTTTTTGTACCCCAAGAGGGGTAAATGATATCAGACCACGCCTCTGAGGGCGAGCCGGGGCGAGCATGCGGAACCGCTCGCAACAACCGGTGGTACTAACGGAAACCAGTATTTCTAGGCATTAGCCGTTATCTACCTAATGCGTATCATCCTGACCGCGCGTTAGGATATCGCACATGCTTGCGTTGGAACTCTGCGACCCCTCCGTCGACGGGGACCTCGCCGACCCCACGGCCGCGGGACGCTGGCTCCGCACCCACGGGCTGCGGGCCGACCTCAACGCCGACAGACTGGCAGATCTGCGGACACTGCGAGACGCGATCGACGCGCTGCTGCGCGCCGCCGCCGCCAACACCGCTCCCCCGGCGAGCGCCCTCGACGAGCTGAACGCGCGCAGCGCCGCGGCGGCGGCCTGCCTGCAGCTGAACTGGCCGGCGGCCGGGGTGCCGCGGATGTGGCTGAGCACCCCCGGCGGGCCGGAAGCCTCGGCGCTGGGAGCGGTCGCACGGTCGGCAATCGAGCTGCTCTCGGGCCGCGACCGGGAACGGCTGCGCGTCTGCGGCGCGCACGGCTGCGAGCGCCTGTTCATCGCCGCCACTCCGCGCCGGCGGTGGTGCTCACCTGCCTGCGGCAACCGCGTCCGGGTCGCCCGGCACGCGGCTCGCCGAGCCGCCGGCTGACAGCCGAGGGATGAACCCGACGCCGCCGCGTCGCGACCGGCGCACCATCCAGTCCATGCGGCTCCGACTCGTGATCGTCGTCATCGCAGCCACCGCGCTCGGCGCAGGGTGCACCGCGGCTGCCCCGCCGACACGGGAAGCCCGCCTGGGAACGCTGCCGGATCGCGGGGCGGTGCTCTACTCGTGGTCGTCCGACGGGTTCCTCCTTTCGATCGAGAGCAGCGCGGTCAGGGGTCGGCAGCCGTACCAACGCGCACAGATGACACAGACAGACCACCGGCAGGTGCTCCACGTGGCGCAGGACGGCCGCGCGGTGGTGATCAACGACTACCACGAGGACGGCCGCCAGGGGACGTACGTACGCTGGTCATCCCAGGGTCACATCCACACCGGCCGGCTGCTGCGGATCCCCGTCTCTGCTGCCGAGATCTCACTGTGCGGATCGCGCGCTGTCGTCTACGCCGCCGCCGACGGTGTGGTGACTCGTCACCTGCCAGGCAGAGCGCGGCCGATCAGCGCACCTGTCCGGCCTGCGCTGATCGAGTGCTCTCCGCGGGGGTGGATCGCAGCGCTGAACGGGCATGGAGACCTGATGATCGGATCCGAGGATGGGCTGTCCACGATCGACCCTGGAATGCGACTCACCGGCCTTGAATGGTCGCCTGACGGCGCACGGTTGGCGGCGTGCACGGAAGCGGGAGACCTCGTGCTCCTGTCGGCCGACGGAACGCTGGAGTCGACCGTTGCCCGAACCGGCGTGCCCTGCCAGCCAGCATGGTCGCCGGACGGAAGGCGTCTCGCCTTCACCCGGGCCGGTCGCCTGCTCGTTACCTGCTCGTGCGGCGGTGAGCCGCACGTCGTGACTGCGGACGTCGGCGCGACCAGCCCGGTGTGGTCGCCAGCCGGAACGGCGATCGCGTACGGCGAGCTGTTCGCCGGCGTCAGTGCCGTCGTGTATTCGACGCGCCGGACTGTCGTCGTGGCCCATGACGGCTTTCCGTTGGCCTGGTTGGATCCCTCCGCCGCGCGCCGCGCATCCGCGCTGGCCGATTCCTACCCCTGCTGCTAGAGGTTGAGGTAGCGATCGACCAAGTTCTGCTCCTGAAGGCGGCGGAGCCCCTCCCGGATCTCGCGAGCGCGGACGGAGCCGACGCCGTCGACCTCCTCCAGCTCCTCCACCGACGCCCGAACGAACGCCTCGAGCCCGTTGAAGTAGCCCACCACGTGGTCGACGACGTGCTCGGGCAGCCGCGGGATCTTCGACAGCACCCGGTACCCCCGCGGGGCAACCGCGTAGTCCATCGGGTTGACGGTGCGCGGGTATCCCAGCGCGGCGGCCAGCTCGTCGAACTCCAGCAGCTGCTGATCGGGCAGGGAGGCGAGATGCGACAGCACCCGGTCGGCCCCGCCTGTCGCCTCGTAGATCTCGTAGTCGCGGATGAGTGCGAGCTTGTCGGCCGGCACCCACTCGGTCATCTCGTTCAGCTGGATCTTGATCAGGCGGCCCTCGACCCCCAGCTCGACCACGTTGCGCTCGATCTCGTCCACCATGCGCGTGGTCATCTCCGCGCGCTGCACCGCTGTCAGGACGTCGTCCAGCATGACGGCGCTCTGGAACTCGAGCGCGGTCAGCCGCGTCGAGATCTGCTCCAGCCGGGAGCGGTAGGTGTCGAGCGTCGTGAGCGCCTGGTTCGTCTTGGCCAGCACGGCCGGGATCTCCTCGAGCTGGTAGCGCGAGTCGCCCACGTACACGGTGACGACGTCGCGCTGCTGGCTGATGGACACCGCCAGCGCCCCGGTCTGCTTCGCGACGCGCTCGGCGGTGCGGTGCCGCGTGCCCGTCTCGGCCGACGGGATGGTGGGATCCGGCATCAGCTGGACGTTGGCGTACACGATCCGGGTCGCGTTCGAGTTGAGGATGATCGCCCCATCCATCTTCGCCAGCTCGTAGAGCAGGTAGGGCGAGAAGGCCTGGTCGAGCCGGATCCCGCCCGAGAACAGAAACGACAGCTCGGCCGGCTCGCCGATCACGATCAGGGCGCCCTCGCTGCCGCGCAGGATGTCGTTGATCCCCTGCCGCATGGTCGTTCCCGGCGCGATCCGCCCGAGCGCATCCATCAGCTTGGGATCCTGCCGGGGGTCGGACACCACGTCGCTCACGCGAATGCCTCCTCGATCGCCTGCTGCACGGTGGCGGCCGTACGGACGGCAACGCCTGCGACCGAAACGGTACCAGGCGGAGCGAGCGCCTCGCGGGAGCCGAGCTTGGCCGCCTCCCGCAGCCGGCGCTCGGCCTGACCGACCACACGCACGCCTCCGGTGAGGCCGATCTCGCCGAAGCAGGCAAGGCCGTCGCGCGGCGGAACGCCGCGATGGGCCGACACGATGGCGATCGCGACCGCCAGGTCGGCGGCCGGCTCGTCGACGCGGACGCCTCCGGCCACGTTGACGAAGATATCGCTCGCGCCGAGCGCGACGCCGGCATGCCGCCCCAGCACTGCGACGATCATCGAGAGCCGGTTGCGGTCGATGCCAGTGGCTGCGCGGCGGGGCATGGCGAGATCGCTGGGAGCGACCAGCGCCTGCAACTCGAGCAGGATCGGCCGACTGCCCTCGATCGCCGGCAGCAGCACGGAGCCCGGGCCGGCCGGCCCGTCGCACGCGAACGCGGCGGACGGGTCGGAGACGGGCTCGAGCCCGCGATCCGTCATCTCGAAGATGCCGATCTCGTTCGTCGAGCCGAACCGGTTCTTGACCGCGCGGAGTACGCGCAGAAAGCGGTAGCGGTCGCCCTCCAGCTGCAGTACGGCGTCGACCAGGTGCTCGAGCACGCGCGGGCCGGCGACGGCGCCCTCCTTGGTGACGTGCCCGACCAGCACGATCGTGACGCCGTGCCCCTTTGCCACGCGGAGCAGGCGGTCGGCCGCCTCGCGCACCTGGGCCACGCTCCCGGCCGCGGACGAGAGCTCTGCCGAGCAGAGCGTCTGCACGGAGTCGATCACGCACACCTCCGGGCGGACGGCCGCGATCGTCTCGCACACCGTCTCGAGCTCGGTCTCGGCCAGGATCGCGATGTGGTCGACGGCTCCGATGCGCTCCGCCCGCATCCGCACCTGCGCGGGGGATTCCTCTCCCGAGACCAGCAGCGTCGAGCGGCCGGCCTGGCCGATCGCACCCAGCGCCTGGAGCAGCAGCGAGCTCTTGCCGACTCCGGGCTCACCGCCGACCAGGACGAGCGAGCCGGAGACGAGGCCGCCGCCGAGCACCCGGTCGAACTCCGCGCTCCCGGTGGAGATGCGGCGGGCGCCGTCGAGCTCGACCTCAGCCAGCGGCCGCGGCTCCCGGCGCGCGGGACGCTTGGCGCCGTTCGCGGCGGCCCGCTCGCGCACCTCCTCGACCAGCGTGTTCCACTCGCCGCAGCCGGTGCAGCGACCGAGCCAGCGCGGGCTCTCAAAGCCGCAAGCGGTGCAGGTGAAGGCGGTAAGGGTGCGTGCCATGGAGGGCCCACTAGTGTGGCAGCGGCCGCGGACGCCGCCCGGCTCGCGGCTATTCCGTGGAGACGCCCTGATCACCCTGCATCCCGACCGGCACGACGGCGCGGAAGCACCAGCGGGCGTCGCGGCGCAGGCGGGCTGCCTCGGCCGCCTCGGCCGGCTGCCCCGATGCGCGCAGCTCCTGTTCGTATGCGCCGAGCAGCTCCCCGACGTCCCGCTCTCCGTCGGCGTCGAGGGGCTCGAGGGCCACGCGCGCAGCAGCGGCGAAGCGCCGGCGGATGGCCGTCTCGTCCAATCCACGCTCCGGCTCGTGGCGCAGATAGACCACGCCGCCCGTCATGCCCGCGAAGGCCCACGGCCCGACGTCGCCGAGCACCACGGCCCGGCCGGCGGTCATGTACTCGAATGCGAAGCCCTTGATCTGCGCCGCGGCCGCCGCCGGCCGCGACCGCACCGGCCAGCGCGGCTCGCCGCCGATCACCATGTCGGCGCCGGACAGGCGGATGCCTGCGCGGGCGTCGGCCTCTCCCTGCACGATCAGCAGGCCCTCCTGCGCGCCATACGCGAACCCCTTCCCCACGTGGCCGCCTCGCAGCACGCCGTCGGCATCCGGCGCCTTGAGGACGACCACGCGAGCGCCGCACGCGCCCTTCGCCGTTCCATCCTGCGCCCCGCCGCGCACGCGCACCGAGAGCCCCGCCGGCGCGAATGCCGCGAGCCCGGAGCCGGCCACGCTGCCGGTTGCCACGTCGACCTCCGCCGTGCGGGCGTCGAACCCGGGCTCGAGCACGGTCTGCGCGAAGGCGGTGAGCAGCGCACGATCGCTGCCCGACGCCACCGCCGGCAGCTGCACGACCTGCTCCCGTGCCGCCCGCAGCCTGCCGGCCAGGACATGCGTGAGCGCCGGCGTGCGGCAGCCGGGCCGGCGGGGGCGCGACGGTGCGGCCGGCTCCAGCATCGGCGCGAGGTCGATCCGGTCGCGGCCGCGAGCCTGCACCAGCAGGTCCGACCTGCCCACCAGCTCCTGCGCCGAGGAGCCGCCGAGGCCGGCGACCAGCCGTCGCAGCTCGGCGGCCGTCTGGTCGAAGAAGCGCCACAGCCTGGTCACACCGTCCGCGGGCTCGACGGGTGTGAACCGCTTCAGACCGCGCGCCGCGGCCTCGTTCTCGTCCTCGATCTGCGTGGCGATGCCGACGTGGCAGGTGTCCGCCTGGCACGCTCGGCAGACGGTACAGCCGAGGGCGACCATCGACATGGTGCCGAAGCCGGTCCGGTTGGCGCCGAGCAGCATGAGCTTGAGGACGTCAGCCGCGGTGCGGACGCCGCCGTCGGCCCACAGCTCGACACCGTCGCGGAGCCCGGCCTCGCTGAGCGCCCGGTGGGCGAGCACGAGGCCCAGGTCGCTGGGCAGGCCGGCGTGTCGCAGCGCGTGGCGCCGCGCGGCGCCGGTGCCGCCGTCGTAGCCCGACAGCGTGATCACGTCCGCGCCGGCCTTGGCGATGCCGACGGCGATGGTGCCGATGCCGCTGACCACGGGCACCTTCACGCCGACGCGCACGTCCGGGTTGCTCGCCCGCAGCTCCTCGACGATCTGGGCCAGGTCTTCGATCGAATAGAGGTCGTGGTTGTTCGACGGGGAGATCAGGTCGACGCCGGGCGAGGCGGACCGGGCGGCGGCGACGCGGGCGGTGACCTTGCTCCCCGGCAGGTGGCCGCCCTCCCCCGGCTTCGCGCCCTGGCCGATCTTGATCTCGATCATGCGGCAGGACGCGAGCATGCGGGCGTTCACGCCGAAGCGGCCGCTGGCCACCTGCTGCGCGCGGTTGCGCGGGCTCCAGCCGATCAGCTCGGGCAGCTCGCCGCCCTCGCCGTTCATCGCGATGATGTCGAGGCGGGTCGCGGCGGCGAGGTAGGCGCGAAAGGCCGCCTCGCCCTGGGAGCCGAAGGACATGGCGCTGATCACGAAGGGCAGCGCGTGGTCTCCGACCCGCAGGTCGACAGACTCCGGGTCGCGTGCCGGACGTGTGCGCAGATCGAGCAGATGGCGGAGCGCCACCGGGTGCTCACGCTCGACATCCGTTGCCTGATCGGAGAACGAGACGTAATCGCCGCGGCCGTCGGCAACCGCGCCGGCCGCCTTCCACAGCTTCGGCGCCATCCGGAAAACCTGGCGGGGGCGGTCCGCCCGCGCCGGCCGGCGCGGCGGCAGGCTGCCCGGCAGCAGCGCGGGACACGGGAACTCCCGGGCCGCGTCGGGGTGCAGGCCGATCGAGGCGAAGGCCGGGCCGTAGCCGGCAAGCTCGTGCGTGCCCATCGTGGAGAGCACCTTCTCGAGGCCCTTCTCGAGCGCCGCCTGCAGCCGCCGCCAGCGCGCCGGCCCGGCCAGCGACCAGAGCGCGTAGGGCTCGACCGCGGCGGCGCCGGTGCCGAGTGCGACGGCGATGTCGTGCAGGTTGCGGAGGCCGCCGGCCGCCAGCGCGACGGATGCGCGCCGGTGCAGCCTGCGGTCGCGCAGCCGGCGGGTGACCATTGCCAGCGCCAGGTGCGGGTCGAGGTCGGCGCCGAGCCGGTCGTCGAGCAGGATCAGCGCCGCGCCGTCGAGGACGGCCGCCTCCGCGGCGTCGGCGACGTCGTGGCGGAGAGGCAGGCGGAGCCAGGGCAGGCCGTCGGGCGAGGGCAGCAGCGGGGAGTCGAGCTGCCACATGGACGCGGGCGCCCCCGGCGCGGGACGCCGGCCGGCGAGCCCGCGGAGGGAGAACTGCTCGCGCTCGCGATCGCGGTCGATGGCCGGATTGGTGACGACGGCGACCTCCTCCTTGAAGTGATCGGAGACGGTTGCGCCGTCGTCGAACACGGCCAGCGGGCCGTCGTAGCCGAGGGAGCCGATCGGCTCCTCACCGGTGTCGGCCATGGACTCGAGCATGGCCAGGTCGTCGCGGGTAAAGGCGTGGTCGGCCGGCTCGACCGGGGCAAAGGCGGGGCGGCCGAGGCGGGGGCGGGTGAACCGCGAGCGGCGAGCCGCGCCGGCCAGGGACGTCGAGAGGGAGGGTTGACGAGCCCCCGGCCGGCGCAGATCGATCAGCACCCGCTCACCGGGTGCAAGCGGTGCGGGCTCGTCGTCGAGCTCGCTGACGTTGAGCACGCCCGGCTCCGACGACAGCCACAGCTCGCCGGGCGTGCGCATCCGCCAGAGCGGGCGCAGCCCGAGTCGGTCGACCGCGGCGCAGAGCGTGTCACCGCTGCGGGCGAGCAGGGCGGCGGGCCCCTGGGCGACGGGGCCGATGACGGCGCGGTGGTAGCGGTCGAGGGGCGTCGCGGGGCGGACCGGCGGCAGCAGCATGGCGAGCACCTCGGCCAGGTTGAGGCCGCGGTCGAGCAGGAGGGCGACCAGCAGGTCGAGGTCCTGGGTATCGCTCGCACCCGGGAGAGGGCCGGCGCCGAGGCCGGGCAGCTCGAGGCGCAGCCGGCGGATGGTGTTGATCTCGCCGTTGTGGGCGATGCGACCGAAGGGCTGCACGCGCTCGAAGGCGGGGAGCGTGTTGGTGGAGTAGCGGCTGTGGGCGACGGCCACGCGGGTGCCGAACAGCGGGTGCTGGAGGTCGCGGGCGAACGCGGTCAGGGTGCCGGGGTCGCCGAGCACCTTGTAGACGCAGCTGCTTCGAGAGAGGGAGGCGACGTGGATGCCGGCGCGCTCGAGCGCAAGCCACGCCTGCAGGAGCGAGGCATCCTCGGGGACGAGCAGGGCCGCCTGCCAGAGCGCCGGCGTGCCATCGCGGCCGTCTGGGCCGATCGCAGAGGGGTCGACGTCCTGCTCGAGCAGGGCCAGCAGCTCGAGCCCGGTCGCGCGGAGTGCCTGCTCCGGGTCCTCCGCGGCCAGGTGGGCAACCGCGAAGGCCCGGCTGTCCACGACGTCGCTTCGCAGGCGGTCGCGCCAGAGCCTGCGGGGGATATCGACCTGGACGCCGCAGCCGTCGCCCTCACCGCCCGTGCCGCCGGCACGGTGCGCCATTCGCTCGAGCGCAGCCACCGCGTGGCGCAGAGGCCACGCCGAGGCGCGGCCGTTGCGGGCCACCACCGCGGCAAGCGCACAGGCGTCGTGCTCGGGCTGAGCTGTCCGGTTCGTCGGCAAGGAGGTAGTGAATCATATGAGTCGTCACAACGCAACTTGTGAAACACTTGTTACGACTCGCGAGCGTTCCGTGACCAACGAACACGTCCCGAACGGGTCACAGCGGCCGTAACGGTGTCAAAGACCCCACGTGCGGTCGTGACGGCGGCGTGACTCACCTGTGACACGCGAGGCCCCAACCAGAGCCAAACCGCTTCCTCACCCGAATTATTGGAGTCAAAGCCCCACCGGGTGGGCGTGACCGTGGCGTGACGGTTTCGTGACGGGTTGGCCGGCGCCGAAATCGCACGCGGATCGTTACGTCGTCGTTGCGGGATCGAGACGTTCGGCGCCTGCGGTCGAGCGCCTGTCGCCGCCGTGCTCGCCGGGGCGCTACTTCCCCCTGAGCCGGTTCCACCACTCCCGGATGCGCTCGCCCAGCGGGCGCTTCGGGCGCGGCGGCTGCACCGGCTCGTGCATCCCGCTCGGCTCGTTGAGAGGTTCCTCGCTCATGTGACAGACGGTACCCCTAGTACGTGCCGAACTGCTTCCACAAGCGCTCGGCGAGATCCCGCCTCTTGCTGACCCGGCCCGACCGCGCCGCGATCGCCGCCGCGAGCGCCTCGATCAGCACGATCCCCGGAGCCGCCGTGTCGAACTCCCCCGCCTCCGCCGGCGCGCAGGCCAGCACGTGCGTCGCCAGATCGGCGCCCGGAGCCATCAGGTCGTCGGTCACCAGCACCACCGGCGCGCCCGCCTCGTGAAAGCTCTGGATCACCTGCTTCGTCACCCTCGCATAGCGACGGAACGTGAACGCGACCAGGCGATCGCCGGGCTCCAGGTCGATCAGCTGATCGGCGATGCCGGGCTCGCCGGCGGCGATCGGCCACGTGTTCGAGAGCAGCGGGTTCAGCAGGTAGTACGCGTACTCCGCGAGCGCCGCCGACTTGCGGTGGCCGAAGATGCCGATCTTGCCGCTCCCCTTCGCGAGCAGCGCCACCGCTGCCGCGAACTGCTCGCGATCCACCCCTCCGCGCATCGCCTCCAGATCCGCCCGCGCGCGCGTCGCCACGGCGTCGACCATGTCGCCGCGTCCGCTCTCCTCCCGCACGACGGACAGCCGCGCCACCGCCTCACCGCGGAGTGCCTCATGCAGCTCCGCGAACCCCGAGAAGCCGACACGGTTCGAGAACCGGACCACCGCCGCCTTGCTGACCCCCGTCTGCGCCGCCAGCGACTCCGCCGTCTCGAACGGCGCATGGGCAGGATGGTCGAGCAGGTGGTGCGCGATGCGCCGGTCGTTCGGCGAGAGCTGATCCAGGTGCCGCCGGATGCGGTCGGCGACGGAGGTCACGGAGCCACGCGGTCGGACATCGCGCTGCATGTTAACGACGAGAGGGCGCCCCAAACGGGACGCCCTCTCGCGTACATCGGGTCGGGGGCCGTTACTCGGCCGGCGAGTCGTGCTCCCCGGTGTCCTCGTCGCCCTCGTGGTCGCCGGCCGGGCCCTCTGCGGGCACCAGGTCGGCGGGGGGCGCGTCGGGCACGTCGACCGGATCGATCATCTGGAGGGAGACCTCCTCGTCGCCCTCGACGTGATCCACCAGCACCGTCGAGCCGGGCTGCAGGTTCCGTGCGAGCACGAAGTCCGCGAGCGGATCCTCGATCCACCGCTGGATCGCACGCCGCAGCGGCCGTGCGCCCATGGTCGGGTCGTAGCCCTTCTCGACCATGAACTCCTTCGCCGAGTCGGTCAGCTCGATGGCCACCTCGTGCACCTTCATCTGCTCGCGCAGCCGCTTCATCAGCTGGTCGACGATCGACTTGATCTCGTCCTTGGACAGCTTGTGGAAGACGATCACCTCGTCGATGCGGTTCAGGAGCTCGGGGCGGAACACCTTCTTCAGCTCGCCCATGATGCGGTTCTTCATGTCTTCGTAGGAGACGCCGGTCTCGTCCTCGCCGACGCTGAAGCCGAGCGTCGTGTTCTTCGCGATCGCGCCGGCCCCGATGTTCGAGGTCATGATCACGATCGTGTTCTTGAAGTCCACGTGCCGGCCCTGCGCGTCGGTCAGGCGACCCTCCTCCAGCATCTGCAGGAGGATGTTGAACACGTCCGGGTGCGCCTTCTCGATCTCGTCCAGCAGCACCACCGAGTACGGCTTGCGGCGAACGGCCTCGGTCAGCTGGCCGCCCTCGTCGTACCCGACGTAGCCGGGAGGCGAGCCCACCAGCCGGGACACGGCGTGCTTCTCCATGTACTCCGACATGTCGACCTGGATCATCGCGTCCTCGTCGCCGAACAGGAACTCGGCCAGCGTGCGTGCCAGCTCCGTCTTGCCGACGCCCGAGGGGCCGAGGAAGATGAACGAGCCGGTCGGCCGCTTCGGATCCTTGATGCCCGCGCGGGCACGCCGGATCGCCTTGGACACGGCCTCAATCGCCACGTCCTGGCCGATCACGCGCTTGTGCAGCTCCTCCTCCATCCGGATCAGCCGCTGCGACTCCGCCTCGGTCAGCTTGAAGACCGGGATGCCCGTCCACATCGAGACGATGTCGGCGATCTCCTCCTCCGCGATCTGCGCCTGGTCGGCCTCACCGGAGGACTTCCAGTTGTCCTCCATCTCGCGCTTCTTCAGGGTCAGCTTGCGCTCGGTGTCGCGGAGGTTCGCGGCCTTCTCGAACTCCTGCGCCTCGATCGCGGCCTCCTTCTCCTTGCGCACGGTCTCGATCTCCTCGTCGAGCTCCTTGTGCACCGGAGGTGCGGTCATCAGCTTGATGCGCATGCGCGACGCCGCCTCGTCGATCAGGTCGATCGCCTTGTCGGGCAGCTGCCGCTCCTGGATGTAGCGGTCGGACAGCTCGGCCGCCGCCTGCAGCGCCTCGTCCGTGATGCGGACGCGGTGGTGCGCCTCGTAGCGGTCGCGCAGCCCGCGCAGGATCTGCACGGTGTCGTCGATCGAGGGCTCCTCGACCTTGATCTGCTGGAACCGGCGCTCGAGGGCGGAGTCACGCTCGAGATACTTGCGGTACTCGTCCAGCGTCGTCGCGCCGATCGTCTGCAGCTCGCCGCGTGCCAGGGCCGGCTTCAGGATCGAGGCCGCGTCGATCGCGCCCTCGGCCGCTCCCGCGCCGACCAGGTTGTGGAGCTCGTCGATGAACAGGATGATGTCGCCGCGCTGGGCGATCTCCTTCATGACCTTCTTCAGCCGCTCCTCGAACTCGCCGCGGTACTTCGAGCCCGCGACCAGGGCGGCCAGGTCGAGCGTGTAGATCTGCTTGCCCTTCAGCAGCTCGGGCACCTGGTTGCCGGAGATCCGCTGCGCCAGGCCCTCGACGACGGCCGTCTTGCCGACGCCGGGCTCGCCGATCAGCACCGGGTTGTTCTTGGTGCGGCGGGACAGGATCTGCATGACGCGCTCGATCTCGTTCTGGCGCCCGACGACCGGGTCGAGCTTGCCCTCGGCGGCCTGCTTGGTCAGGTTGCGGCCGAACTGGTCGAGCAGCTTCGAGCTCTTCGACTTCTCGCCCGAGCCGCCGGCCTGGCCCTGCTGCCGCCGGCCGGGGCCGGACAGCATGCGGATGATCTCGTTGCGGATCTTCTCGGCATCCGCGTCGAAGTCCAGCAGGATGCGAGCGGCAACGCCCTCGTTCTCGCGGACGAGGCCGAGCAGGATGTGCTCGGTGCCGATGTAGTTGTGGCCGAGCGACAGCGCCTCGCGCAGCGCCAGCTCGAGCACCTTCTTGGCGCGCGGTGTGAACGGGATCTGGCCGGTGGTGACCTCATCGCCCTGGCCGACGATGCGGGCGACCTGCGCGCGCACCTCCTCCACGGTGATGTCGAGCGACTCGAGGACGCGCGCAGCAAGGCCCTCCTCCTCACGAAGGAGGCCAAGCAGGATGTGCTCCGTGCCGATGTAGTTGTGCTTGAGCGTGCGCGCCTCGTCCTGGGCCAGGACGACGACCTGCCGGGCACGCTCAGTAAACCGTTCAAACATCCTCGTGCCCCCTTTCCTGTCGCTCGTCGATAATGAAGTCTGATGATGTGAAATGCCCCGACCGCGGCCCGTCAAGTCGCGTGCCGCGGGGCACGATCTGTCTGACGGTCCGTCCGGGGAGTGAGACCAGGCAAGTATACCACCCGGCCCTGCCGGGCCCTTCTCGCGCCGGCCGGTTCGTGGCCGTGTATTCGGCGTGTGCGAAGCGTCTCTTGAGAGGCAGTTTTGGAGCCCGCGAACAGGGGAGCCGTCAGACCCCGCCGCAGCCGGCGGCCGGGTCGGCGCGCCGGATCGTCTCGGAGGAGGCCAGGGTCACGTGTGCGTCATCACCGTGGCGCTCGTCAAAGCGGAGACGCTCGGGTAGTCTCTGCCGCCGATGACGATGACCGGCTGGCAACGCTCCGCCCTGATGGCACTTCCCGCCGCGATCGTGTTGACCATCATCCTCGCGCTCTTCAACGTCGCCGGGATCGTCGGGTTCGTCCTCGCCTTCATAGTCTGCTTCATCGTGATCCAGGCGTACCGCTCTCGCACCGGGCGTGCGACGTGAGATCGATCTGACTCGACGAACCCGCGCTGGCGAAAGCCTGCACTGAGGGCCGACATCGCCGCCACGCTGGCGGCGCCGCCCGGGGCAGCGCCGTTTCCGTTGCCAAGCCGATACGACGGTGCCGGTCGTGCACCAATCGCGGGGGGGACGGAAAAGGGCCCGGCACTTTTCCGTCACCCCAGCGTCAGGGCGCGCCGGGCTCTTGCCGCGGCCGCATCGCCGGGAACAGGATCACCTCGCGGATCGACGGCCGGTTCAGCAGCACCATCATCAGCCGGTCGATGCCGATCCCGACGCCACACGTCGGCGGCATCCCGTACTCCAGCGCCAGCAGGTAGTCCTCATCCATCGGCTGGGTCTCCTCGTCGCCCATCGCCGCCGCCCGCCGCTGCTCCTCGAAGCGCGCCCGCTGCTCGACCGGATCGTTCAGCTCGCTGTAGCCGTTACCGAGCTCCATGCCGTTGCAGAGCGGCTCGAACCGCTCCACCAGCGACGGATCGCCGGCCTTACGCTTCGAGAACGGCGACAGCTCGACCGGGTAGTCGACGATGAACACCGGCGTCGTCGTCCGCGCCTCGACGAAGTGCCCGAGCAGGTGGTCGACCGCGTTCGCCCACGTGTGGTCGCCGGACGTGTCCAGTCCCTGCTCCTGCATGAACCGCACCAGCCGGTCGCGGTCGCGATCGGCCAGCGGGTCGATGCCCGCCTCCTCGATGATCGCCTCGCGGAGCGTCCTCCGCGGCCACGGCGGCGACAGGTCGATCTCGCATCCCACCGCCGTGCCCGCACGCGAGACCACCTGCTCCACCAGCGCCATACCGTCGCGGTAGTCCGCATACGCCTGGTACCACTCGAGCATCGTGAACTCCGGGCTGTGCTTGAAGCTGACGCCCTCGTTGCGAAAGTCCTTCCCCAGCTCGTAGACCCGATCGAGGCCGCCCACGATCAGCCGCTTCAGGTACAGCTCGGTGGCGATGCGCAGGTAGAGCGTGCGCTCGTACTCCTCCGACTCGGTTGTGAACGGCCGGGCCGCGCCGCCGCCGTAGATCGGCTGCAGGACGGGCGTCTCCACCTCGACGAACCCGGCCTCGTCGAGCGTGGCGCGGATCGCCGTGATCGCGCGCGATCGGGCGACCGCGTCGCGGCGGGACTCCTCGCTCGTGATCAGGTCGACGTAGCGGTGCCGGTAGCGGAGCTCGGTGTCGGTCAGCCCGTGCCACTTCTCGGGCAGCGGCCGCAGGCACTTCGCGAGCAGCTGCCACGCCTCGACCCGTATCGACAGCTCGCCGCGGCGGCTCTGGAACACCTCGCCGTCGACGCCGATCACGTCACCGAGGTCGAGGTCGCGGAACGCCTCGTAGTCGGGCGTGGCGTCGGCCGTCGCGTGCAGCTGGATGCGCGCGGCGCCGTCGTCGAGATCGAGGAACTGTGCCTTGCCGTGGCCGCGGCGGCCCATGATCCGCCCGGCGACGCGCACCCGCTCCCCGGTCTCGGCACCGGCCTCGAGGCCCTCGTAGCGCGACCGCACCTCCGCGATCGGCACCCGGCCCTCGAAGCTGTTTGGGTACGGCTCGGTTCCGCCGGCCCGCAGCTCGTCGAGCTTGGCCAGGCGGTCGCTTCGGATCTGCTGCTCGGCGTCCTGCGGCTCGGTCATCGGCCGCGGAGTCTACGCGGCCTTGATGCTCATGATCTGGAGCTTGATGGAACCGCTCGGCGCGGCCACCTCGACCACGTCGCCTTTCTTGTGGCCGAGCACGGCCTTGCCGACCGGCGATTCGTTCGACAGCCGGTTGTTCGCGGGGTCGGCCTCGGCCGAGCCGACGATCTCGTACTCGTCGGTCTCGCCGTCGTCGACGTACTTGACCTTGACCTTGGAGCCGATCGACACCACGTCCTTGGGGATGTCCGTCGTGTCGATCACGCGAGCCCCGCGGAGCTGCTCCTTCAGGCGGGCGATGCGGTTCTCGAGCAGCGCCTGCTCGTTCTTGGCGTCGTCGTACTCGGAGTTCTCGGAGATGTCCCCGAACTCGCGGGCGGCCTTGATCCGGTCGGCGACCTCGCGGCGCTTGACCGTTTCGAGCTCCTCAATCGTCGCCTTCAGCTTGTCGTACCCGGTCTGGGTGAGGATGACGTCTTTCTCCACGACAGTTCCCCTGGTGGTGTGATCGCGGAACCGTGCCGGAACCGCACGACTACGTGCATACGCGGCGCCCACCGGAAACCGCACATTTGCAGCGGTTTTCCCCGGCCGACACCGCGGAACGCCGGATTGTACCCGCGGCCCGCACGTCCCGTCAACCAGCGCGTGACATGCAGCACGAACTGCAGGCTCGGGTACCCTTCGCCGCATGCCCGGCCTCTCCTCCTCCTGGCGCATCCGCGACGTCGAGATCCCCTCACGCATCGTGCTCGCACCCATGGCGGGCGTGTCCGTCCAGGCCTTTCGCCGCCAGGGCCGCCGCTTCGGGGCGGGGCTCGTCTGCAGCGAGATGGTCTCGTCCTGCGGCCTCTCCTACGGCAACGAGCGCACGCTCGGCTACCTGCGCATCGCCCGCGACGAGCACCCGCTCGCGGTGCAGATCTTCGGCTCGGAGCCGGATCGGATGGCGGAGGCGGCGGAGATGGTCGTGGACGCCGGCGCGGACATCGTTGACATCAACTTCGGGTGCCCGGTGCGCAAGGTGACGAAGACCGGCGCCGGCGCGAGCGCGCTCGAGGATCACGACCTCGCCTGCCGGCTGGCCGGCGCCGTCGTCGACGCCGTCGACGTGCCCGTGACCGTGAAGATGCGCAGGGGCGTCCGTAACGGCTCGCGAACGGCGCTCGAGCTCGGGCCGAAGCTGGAGGCGGTCGGCGTGGCCGCCCTGACGCTGCATCCGCGCAGCGCCCAGCAGATGTATACCGGGACCGCCGACCACGCCCTCACCGCCGAACTGGTCGAGCGCGTGTCGGTGCCCGTGATGGCGTCCGGCGACATCACCGACGGCGCCACCGCCGAGCGCGTGCTGGCCGAGACCGGCGCCGCGGCGGTCATGATCGGCCGCGGCGCTCAGGGGCGCCCCTGGGCGCTGCGCGAGATGGCGGACGGCGGCGCCCAGCAGCCGAGCCGCGCAGAGGTGGTGGCGGAGCTCGTCCGGTTCATGCGCGAGGTGGTGCGGGAGATGGGCGAGGAGCGATCGGTCGGGTTCCTGCGCAAGTTCTACGGCTGGTACCTGCGCGGCCTGGACGGTGCGAAGGAGCTACGGGTGGTGCTGACCCAGGCTCCATCGGTCGAGCTGGCCGAGGCGATGCTGCTCGACGCCTGCCCGGAGGCGCTGCCGCTGGTGGCCGACGCGGAGGCCGAGCTGGCGGCGCTGCCGGACGCCGACAGCGACCGCACGCTCGACCTGCCGATCTCGATCTACGGCGGCGGGTAGCGGCGACGCCCCCGCCGTGGCGAACCGGCGAGGGCGTCGGCCACGGCAGTGATCACGCGACGCGAGTGCGGCGCCCGCGGACTGTGACTGCGCCAAGGAGGATCAGGGCCAGTCCGAACGCGCTGAACGCGCCGATGCCCGCCGACGTCCAGTCGAAGCCGCTGCTCGTCCCGAGGATCACGACAGGCGGCGACACCGCAACCGTGCCGCCATGCTCGCTGCTCGGACGCACCGGCACGATCAGCGGCCCGTTGGTCGAGCTCGGCGAGCCGTGCTCGGTGCTGTGCAGCACAGGGACGATCAGCCGCTCCGCGCCTGAGCTCTGCCCGGCGCTCTGCGCGGGCACGTGATCTGCCCACGCCGACGGAACCGACAACGCGGTCACGGCGAGCCCCAGCACCACAATCCGGATGACGATCGATCGACGCATCTTCGCTCCTTGTCCGGCGGCCACAGGATGCAGCCGCGATGGGCGGATGGTGCGGGCGCTCGGTAACGGATCGGTCACCGACCGGCCATTTTGCGGCTGGTTCCGCGGAATTCGGCGTGATACGTTCGCCGCGGATGGAGCCGCTGACCTTCGGCATCCTCGGGCCGCTCCAGGCCCACCGCGGCACCGAATCGCTGCCGGTCGGCTCCGGCCGGCAGGCGGAGCTGATGGCGCTGCTCGTGACGCGCCGCAACACGGCCGTTCCGACCGAGCGCCTGATCGACGACCTGTGGGACGGCCGACCGCCGGACACCGCGGCCAAGATCGTCCAGAACGCGGTTTCCGGCCTTCGTCGCGCGCTTGGAGACGAATCCGGGGCCGTGCTCGTCACCCAGGGGCGCGGCTACATGCTGGTCACCCCCGCGGGTGGCACCGACGTCGACCGTGCCGCGGAGCTGCTCGAGCAGGGACGCGCCGAGCTGGCGGCGGGCAACGCCGATGGGGCCGCACGCACGTTGCGAGCGGCGCTCGCTCTCTGGCGCGGGCCGCCGCTGCCCGAGGTCGCGTACCGATCGTTCGCGCGCGATGAGATCGCGCGTCTCGACGAACTGCGGCTCGTCGTTCTGGAGGAACGGATCGCGGCCGACCTCGCCCGTGGCGAACGGGCGGAGCTCGTGCCCGAGCTCGAACAGCTCGTGGCCCGCCACCCACTGCGGGAGGGCTTCCGAGGGCAGCTGATGCTTGCGCTCTACCGGGCAGGCCGCCAGGCGCGGGCCCTGCAGGTGTACAGCGAAGGCCGCATCGCGCTCTCCGAGGAGCTCGGGATCGAGCCCGGCGAGAACCTGAAGCGCCTGGAGCGGGCAATCCTCGATCACGACCCGGATCTGGACGGGCCGTCGCGGCCCAGGGCGCTTCCCGTCGTCCGCGGCCGGGAGCGGCTGGCGCTGGCCGCCGGGGCGATCCTGCTGGCAGCGGCCGCAGCCGCCGCGGTGTGGATGTCACAGTCGGGCGCAGCCCCTGCCGTCACGGTGGGCGGGAACTCGATCGGCCTGATCGATCCGGCGTCGGGCCGGATCCTTGCCGACTTTCCGGCCGGCGATGCACCGAGCAAGGTCGTGACCACGGGTGACGCGGCCTGGGCCCTGAGCGAGAACGATGGCACCGTCACGCGCATGGATCTCACCACGGGCAGGCGACGCACGTACCGGCTGACCGCAGGACGCGCGGCGGACATGGTGCTGGGCGGCGGCTGGCTATGGATCAGCGTCGTCGGCAACGCGCCCGCGGGAAACGGTGCGACAGCCGACGTGGTGCGCCTCGACCCGGACACGATGACGGACGAGGGAACCGTCCCGCTTCCGGGAGCAGGGGCGGTGGGCGATCCGGCGCCGCTGGCCTACTCGGCCGGCGAGGAGACGCTGTGGGCCGCCGCCTTCGGCGACCTGAGCGCGATCAACCCGATCACGCGCCGAAGAACACCGGCCGCACACGATGTCGATGCCGGCGCACTGGCGAGCGGCCTCGGTGCGGTGTGGGCAACGCCAGCGGAGAGCTCCGATCCCCGCCTCTCGCGCATCGACCCGGCGACCGGGCGCGTACAACGCATCGCGCTTCCCGTTCAATCCACCGGATCGCTGGCCGTGGCTGGAGATGCGGTCTGGGTCGCGGATCCGCTCAGCGGCGACGTGTGGCGCGTCGACCCCGCCGCGGCCGGGTGGCCCCAGCGCATACCGGTGGGCATGTCGGCGCTCGGCGTCTCGCCGGCCGGCACCGGCGTCTGGGTCGCGGACGGCGTTTCCGGAACGATCGCGCGCATCTCGTCCCACGACGGACGTCTGGCGGTCGACCGCTTTCCGATCGGGGAGACACCCCGTTCGGTGGCCGCGGGCACGGCCGGCGCTCTGGTGGCGGTGGCGCCGGGCGGTGGCCCGCCGGCGCTGACGGGGAGCGTGCCGTTGCACGGCCTGCCCTCCGCCGACTGCGGGCCGCTGCTGCACGGCACGGGCGAGCCACAGCGCCTGATCGCAGCGGATTTCCAGCTTGGAGGGGTCCTGGCGTCTGCAACCTTGCCGATGCGCCAGGCGATCGTCTACACCCTGCGGCAGCGCGACTTCCGGGCCGGGTCGTACCGAGTCGGGTTCCAGGCCTGCGACGACACAGGCGAAGACGGGTACTGGGATGGCCAACGGTGCGCAAGCAATGCCCGGCGGTTTGCGCACACCCCCGAGCTGATCGGGCTGATCGGGCCGTTCAACTCGGGCTGTGCCAAGGAGGAGCTGGCACTGCTCAACAGGGCTGGGCCGCTTGCGGTGATCTCGCCGTCAGCGTCGTATCCCGGGTTCACACATGCCGGGCCCGGGACCCGGCCGGGAGAACCGGCAATCTACCGGCCGAGCGGCGTCACCGGCTTCGCGCGGGTGATCCCGAGCGATGACATGGAGGGCATCGCCCTCGGCCAGCTCGCAATCCAGCTCGGGCTGCGCCATGTGTACGTGTATCGCAATCCCGACAACGACTACAGCGCTGCTGTCGGCGCCGCGTTCGCCCGGACGGCCCGGTCAGCCGGCATCCGGGTGCTCGACTCGCCGTCGTATGCGTGGCGCGCAGATCTGGGCCGGCGGCTTCGGGACCGGGGGTTCGATGGTGTCGTCATCGCCGACACGCTCGACACGACGACCGGGCGGATCATCCGCGAGACAGGCAAGGGCAGTCCCGGCCGTCCACTGACCCTGCTCGCCGGTGCATTCATCATGGTCGCAGGGGGTGACCTGGCCGACGCCGTGGGCGAGCGCGGGACCGGCATGTACGTGGCCTGGGAGGGCGTCTCCAACCCGCTCCGCCAGCTGCCGCCCGCGGGAACGCGGTTCGCCCGCACGTTCTCCGCGACCCAGCCGAACGCGGACATCGGCTTCTACACCCCCTACGCCGCACAGGCTGCCGAGGTGCTCCTGAAGGCCATCGCGAGCTCGGACGGGAGCCGTGCGTCCGTGTCACGGGAGCTCCTGCGCGTGCGGATCAGGGACGGCATCCTCGGCCCGGTGCAGTTCGCAAGCAACGGTGACATGACGATCAACCGGCTGCCGATCCTCCGCTTCAACTCCGACGCTCCCTACTCGCCGTCGGTGTATCAGCTGATCCGCGTAGCGCCGGCAGCGGACTGATCGCTACGCTGCCGCGATGCCGCGCGCCACACATGTCGTCCGCATCGAATACTGCGTCCCCTGAGGGGCGACGCCGAACGCCGCCGGTCTGGCGGCGAAGATCATCGGCGGGTGGGGCCCGCTGCTGACCGTGCTCGAGCTGGTGCCCGGCACCGGCGGCATCTTCGACGTGCACGTCGATGACGAGCTGCTGTTCACCAAGCAGATGATCGGCCGCTACCCCGAGCCGGACGACGTGCTGCCGCTGCTCCGCGAGCGGATCGGCGACGAGGTGCTGGACGAGGGCGCCTGACCTCCGCCGCGGCATGCCTGACCACACGCTGATCAACCTGGACGATGTGAAGGACTCGGCGCCGGGATTCGGCCTGGGCGAGGTGCATGAGGCCCACTTCGCGACCGGGCCGCTCCAGACCGATCAGCTCGGCGTAGCGTTCTACCGCATGCGCCCGGGGGCGGCCCAGCCGTTCTCCCACCGCCACGAGCGGCAGGAAGAGGTCTACGTGCTGCTGGCAGGCACCGCCACCGCCCACATCGGCGACGAGGCGGTGGCGATGCGGGCCCGGGACGCGCTGCGCGTCACCCCGACCGCCGTGCGCTGGTTCGAGGCCGGCCCGGAGGGCGCGGAGCTGCTCGCCGTGGGCGCGCGGCTGGCCTCGGGCGGCGCGAACGACGCCGAGATGTTCATGCCGCGCTGACGACCGAGGGAGCGCGGCTTGCGGAGCCGTCTCGAGCGGCGGATGATTCCCGCATGTCGGAGCAGACGACACTCTGGCCGGACGACGCGATCAAGCAAGCGCTGACCGATATCAGCCTCCCCGCCGGAATCGTTGATCGCAACGGAGTGCTTCGCTGGTGCAACAGGAGGTCGATCGAGCTGTTCGGCGACCACCGCGGCATGCGCTACCCGGACGTGGTCGCGCCCGAGTCGAAAGCCTGGACCGAGCTGGCCCTCGCTCGCGTGCTGGTGGGCGGTCAGCGCACGCTTGACTGGCGCACGACGGTGGTCGACCGGCACGGCCGCAAGCTTCCCGCGGAAGTTCACGCCGTTGCGCTGCACGACGGCGACGCGCTGATCGGCGTGTTCGGGTTCACCAAGATCGACCACGAGCGCGCGGGAGCGGGAGAGCCGGCCCGGCCGCTGACGCCCCGCCAGCTCGAGGTGCTCCGTGCGCTGGCCGACGGCGCGACCACTCGGCAGATCGCGGAGTCGCTCGGCATTGCGACCGAGACGGTGCGGAACTACGTGCGCGGGATCCTGCGCGCGCTCGACGTGCACTCGCGGCTGGAGGCCGTTCTCGAGGCACGCCGCCTCGGCCTGGTGTGAGCCGTCAGGCCTTCCCGCCGGCCCGCTGCCAGATCAGCCGCAGCCCCTCGAGCGTCAGCCACGGCTCGACCCGGTCGACCGTGTCGCAGTGCGGCGCGACGACGGTGGCCAGCCCGCCAGTGGCGATCACGCTGGGGCGCCCGCCCAGCTCGGCGGCGAACCGCCGCACCAGCCCGTCTACCAGCCCGGCGTAGCCGAAGATGGCTCCGGACTGCATGTTCTCGGCGGTCGTGCGCCCGATCGCCCTGTCCGGCGCGCGCAGCTCGATCTGGAACAGCCGCGCCGCGCGCTCTCCGAGCGCTTCCACCGCGACCTGCAGGCCTGGCGCGATGGCGCCGCCGAGGAAGGCGCCGTCGGCGGAGACGGCGTCGAAGTTGATGGCGGTGCCGAAGTCGACGACGACCAGCGGCCCGCCGGCCAGGGCCAGCGCGGCCACACAGTTCGCGATCCGGTCGGGTCCGACCTCCGGCGGGTTCTCCACCCGCAGCTCGAGCCCGTGGTCGGTGGCCGGCCCGACGATCAGCGCCTCGTGGCCGAGGTGCACGCTCGCAGCCTGGCGGAGCGCCTCCGCCAGCTGAGGGACACCGCTCGACGCGACCGTCGCGGTCACATCGGCAAACCCGCGGCCGCGCACGGCGAGCAGCCCCTGCAGCTCGACCGCGACCTCGTCGGCCGTGCGCCCGCGGACGCTCGCCGTGCGCCAGTGCTCGGCCAGCCGGTCACCGTCGTACAGGCCGACAACCGTCTGGGTGTTCCCGACGTCGATCGTCAGTAGCAACGCGGCTCAGTCGTCCGTCAGCTCGAACCCGCGCGGGAGCGTCGTCTCGATATCGTCATCGGTCTTCAGCTCTTCGATCGTGACGTCCTGCGTGGTGTGAACCTCGGTGCGCGGGATGATCCGGGTCGGCCGGCTCTTGTCCCACACCCACACGTCCGTCATCAGCAGCCGGGCGAACGGGTAGGCCGCCTGGTCGTTGCGCTCGACGGTGATCTCGTTGCAGAGGTAGGTCGCCTCCGCGGTGAGCACGCAGTACTTGAAGAGGCCGAACACGGTGGCGTACTCGCGCTTGAGACGCAGCTCCAGCTCGGCGTCGTATTCCTCGAGATCGTCGATGTGAGACATGACGCGAAGTTTACGCCTTGTACGGGGGTGCTTCCCGTCCTAGACCAGGAAGGGCACCAGCCGCTTCGTCCGCTGGGAGTAGGCCTGGTACTCCGGGAACTCGGCGGTGAGCGAACGCTCCTCGTACCGCGTACGGGCAAGCTGGAGGGCGACGCACACCACCCACACGGCCATAGCGAGGGCAAATCGTTTCGTGCCGAGCGCCACGCCCAACGCAGCCACCAGCTCGCCCAGGTAGAGCGGATGCCGGACAAACCGGTACGGGCCCCGCGTGACCAGGCCCCGAACGTCAGGCAGGACACCGAAGCACCGGCCGAGCACGGCCACGGACACAAGCGCGAAGATGAGGCCGCCGGCCAGCAGCACCGAGCCCACCGTGACCCGAGCTCCGCCACCGGCGTCCTCGCCCAGCGCCCCGAGCACGATCACGGCACCCTGCGCGGCGAAGGCGACGGCGACGGCGACCCGATCGGTCGTCCGGCGCACAGGCACGGGGCGGAGCAGGACGAGGGTGGCGAACATGAACCACAGGGCGGCACTGAGCAGCTGGTGGATTAGGGTGGATTGCGAGTCGGCGATGATGGCGGACCGCAGGTTGAGCGCTCCGACCGCGGCGAACAGCGCGGCGGGGAGCAGCCGGGCCGCAGCCCGATAGAGCGATCCACGTGACTCCACGACGACTACATCGGCCGGTCGGCCCACGGTCGTGAGCCTAGATGATTGATCGATATCTCCGTGAAGTCCAAGGCGCAAGGCGGAGCCTTGCGCCGGTCACGAGCGATCTGCGATCACGCAGATCGCGAGTGGGCGAGAACCGAGCCTGGCCAGGTGCAAGGCGGATGCCTTGCACCGGTCATGAGCGATCTGCGATTACGCAGATCGCGAATGGCAGGGAGCGTCAATATCGGGAATATTGGCGCGACCGAGGACGCCGCCAGGCGACGGTTCGCAGCCGTAGCCACCCACACCGTCTCGAACCCTCTACCTCTCGCAGCGGCCAGGCACGCAAGAGATATCGATCAATCATCTGGCTATACGGGCCGGACGCCCTGGGCGGGAAGGGCCCGGAGCAACTCGCCCACGGTGCTGTCCCCAAGCGGCAGCTCCGGATCGAGATCCGCAAGCGGCCGCAGGACGAACTCGCGCTCGTGCGCCCGCGGATGCGGCAGGGTGAGCCGGTCGTCGGCGCTGGTCACCCCTTCGTACCAGAGCAGGTCGAGGTCGAGCGTGCGCGGTCCCCAGCGCACCGTGCGTTCGCGGTGGAACTCGGCCTCGATCGCCAGCAGGCCGTCGAGCAGGGCCGCGGGCTCGAGCGTCGTATCCAGCAGCACCACGGCGTTCAGGAAGGCCGGCTGATCCTCGTACCCGACCGGATCGGTCTCATACACGGGTGAGGCAGCCATTACGGCGCCCAGCCCGGCCAGCCTCGCGGTGGCGCTTCGCAGGACGGCCGGCGAATCACCCAGGTTGCTCCCCAGACCGATGTACGCGCGGTTCCCCCGGAAGGGTGGATTTGATGACATTTCCATAATGGTTTCCTCACATGTGGCCGATGCATGAAAGACCGGGGTCGATGATTTGCGTTGGCGGCCCCGAAGCTCCCATATCCGTCAAGGAAGGTGCCATGTCGACCCTCATGGAACTGACCATCGTGCTCCTCCTGTGCCCTGCCGCGCTGGCCGCGTGGTTCGACGCACGGTATCCGAGCCTCCGCCCGTCCGACCTGCGTCGCACGGCGCTGCACCTGGGAGTGACCGGCCTGGTCGCCTTCGTGCTGCTTCGCCCGGCCCTGCTCGGCATCGCCATGGTGCTGCACGGCT
>DATAHR010000140.1:0-18697 GCA_036263035.1 Gaiellales bacterium
CCGTCCAGCTCCGGGCTGTCGACGGGGTCGATCAGCAGCGTCCCCGCGCGCACCACCAGCGCGGTCGATGTGCGGCTGGCGGGGTCGGAGGGCCCGAGCATCCAGGCGAACGAGCCATGGTCGTCCAGCGGGAACACCTGCAGCGCGTTCTCGGTCACGAGGTGCACACGTCGAGGCCGAACGGTCGCGCCAGCACGCCCGTCGTCCCCAGCTGCGCCTTCAGCAGTTCCGCATCGGCCGCGACGCCGGCGGCGTCGTTCGCCTTCGCCGCCGCCACCAGCTTGTCGCCCGTCCCGATGGCCTGGTCGAGGCTGTCCAGCATCCGCTTCACCGCCGCCCGGTCGGCGGCCGGAGGGGTCAGGGCCCGCAGCTCGCGAAGCTCTGCGCGCTCGAGCGCGACGGCACGCGCGCCCTGCGATGCGAGGTGCGAGAGGTCGCTCGCGGTCTTCAGCGTCCCGATGCGCCGCTGGTACCGCTGGCAGATCGCCACCGCCTGCTGCGTGAACTGCGCACGCGTCGGGCCGCCGACGGCCGTCGAGCCGGTGCTGCTCGACGAGCCGCCACCCAGGCACCCCGCGCCGAGCAGCAGCAGCACCCCGGCGACGGCGGCGCTACAGCGCGCCGCCTGCGGCATGTGGGGCGGTGGGATCCGCAGCCTCGGCGGAGGCTTCGCGGGCAAGGTACTCCTCGGCGAGCAGGGGATTGTCGCGCGCACGCTCGACCACCGTCAGGAGGCTCGACATGCTCGACACCTCCTCCACCTGTTCCTTGATGAACCACTGCATGAACTGCTCGCCGGCGTAGTCCCCGGTCTCGCGGGCGAGCGTTGCCAGCGCACCGATCTGCTCGGTGACGCGACGTTCCTGGGAGAGGGCGAGCGCGACCGGCTCGACCACGTCGCCGAACGCCGTCTGGGGTGCCGCAACGCCCGGGATCGTGACATCGAGGCCCGCATCGAGCAGGTACTGCACCATCATCATGGCGTGGTTTCGCTCCTCCAGCGACTGCTGATAGAAGTGCGCTGCCAGACGAGGCAACGTCTCGGCGTCGTAGTAGATGGCGATCGCCACGTACTGCTGCGACGCCCCGAACTCGTAGGCGATCTGGCCGTTGAGCGCTTCTGCAAACCGGGACTGGGCCATGGGGCAACCTGCTCCTGGGATCGGATACCTGCGCCGTGCGCGCAGTAGGCTATCCGACGTCCGTGGCCCGCGTCCGCGCCATCTTCCTGTCACCGGTCAAGTCGCTGGGTCTGATGCAGGCCGAGCGGACGGCCGTGACGGGTGACGGCATTCCCGGCGACCGCGCATTCGTGGTGCTCGACCACCGCGACGAGGTGGCCACGCTGCGGCGCTACGGCGCCCTCGCACACGCCCGCACCCGGTATGACGTGGAGCGGGACGAGCTGACGATGCTGCTCCCCGACGGCCGCGAGGTGGCGGCGCCGGTGACCGACGGTGAGGCGCACGAGGTGGTGATGTTTGGCAGCCCGCTGCGAGGGACGATCGTCGACGGGCCCTGGGCTGACGAGCTGTCGCGCCTGACCGGTGTGCCGATGCGGCTGATGCGGGCGCTCGGCGGGCCGGCGCAGGACAGCCACCCCATGTCCATGCTCTCGCTCGGGTCTGTCAAGCAGCTGTCGTCGCGTGCCGAGCTGTCCCAGCCGCTCGACCCCCGCCGGTTCCGCAACTCGCTCCTGATCGAGGGCACCGAGCCGCACGAGGAGGACTCGTGGATCGGCCGGGACGTGCGCGCCGGCGGAGCCGTCCTGCGCGTGGCCGAGCGTGATCAGCGCTGTTCGCTGATCACCAAGAACCCCGTCAGCGGCGAGCGCGACCTGGACACGTTGCGCGTGCTCGCCTCGTACCGGCGCCAGGACGACGGCGAGGTCTGCTTCGGCGTCTACGCGGACGTCGTCGAGCCGGGCGACGTGGCAGTCGGAGACCCCGTCGAGCCGATCTGAAAGGAAGCGCCATGATCGCCCCCTTCCGAAACCACCTCCCCGTCAAGATCCGCTTCGGCGACGGCGTTGCCGGACAGCTGGCCGCGGTGCTGGCCGAGGAGGGCGCCACACGGCCGTTCCTCGTGATGGATCGGGGCCTGGACGGGTTCGTGCCGGGCATCGCCGCCGCCATCGCACCGCTCGACGGTGCGGTCCGGTTCGAGAAGGACGCCGGCGAGCCGACGGTCGGGCTGGTCGAGGAGGCGGCCGCCGCGCTGAACGACTCCGGCTGCGACGCGGTGGTCGCGCTTGGAGGCGGCTCCTCGATGGACACGGCCAAGGCGGCGCGGCTGGTCGCGGGACAGGGCGGCCCCTACATGCGCTTCGCGCGAGGCGAGGCCGCCTACGAGCCGCCCCGCCTCCCGCTGGTGTGCGTGCCCACGACCGCAGGCACCGGCTCGGAGGTGTCCGGCGGCGCCGTCATCACCGACGAGCAGACCCACATCAAGGCGGGCATCGCGAGCCCGCTGCTGCGAGCCCAGCACGCCCTCGTCGACCCGACGCTGACGCACGGATTGCCGGCCAAGCTGACGTCCTACACCGGGATCGACGCCCTGGCGCAGGCCATCGCGGCGCTGATCGTCACCGCGCGGACGCCTGTGGGCGATGCGATCGGCCTCGAGGGCACCCGCCTCGCCGGCGGCGCCCTGGTGCGCGCGGTGCGCGACGGCTCCGACGCGGACGCCCGCAGCGACATGATGTGCGCGAGCCTGCTCGGTGGCCTCGCCATGAACATCAGCGACTGCGGGGCCGAGCACTCGATCGCGCAGGCGATCGGCGGCAAGTACGGGCTGCCCCACGGGCTCACGATCGGCCTCGTCCTCGCAGAGACGATGGACCGCGACCGCGCCTTCGTGCCCGGCCAGTTCGAGCGGGTCGCCGACGCGCTGGGCGAGGAGGACGACGGCTCCGCGGACGGATCGCGGGCGGTGCGCGCGGTGCGCCGGATCCTGCAGGAGCTCGACTTCGAGACGCTGCAGTCGGTCGGCGTTCGGGAGGATGACCTCGACGAGCTGGCCCAAAACGCGCTCAAGGACTACTTCATCTCTGTTGCGCCGTCGCCGTGGACGCACGACGAGGTGGTGGCGGCGCTCCGCGAAGGGCTCGCGCTGGGCGAGTCACGAAGCTGAGTGGCCCTGCACCCCGTCGTTCGCAGCCGTGTCGCCCGCTGAGTCGCGCTCCCGCTCGCGCCGCTTGCGCAGCTCGTTCTGCGTGGCGAGCACCCCCACCGGCGTGAACACCAGCGACCAGAACACGCCGTAGAACGCCGCGCGCACCGGCGGCTGGTTGAGCGGCCCGAGGTGGAACAGGAACAGGAGCACCGCCCACGTCGGGAAGGCGATCACCACCTGCGCGGCCACCGGCAGCCGCTCCCAGGGCCCTATCATGCGCAGGCCGACCCGCGCGAGCCGCCGCTCGAGCGCGCGCAGGGCGGATTTCAGGCGATCCGGCATCACGACGCAGGGTAGCGAGGTGAGCATGAGCGCACAGGAGATCCCAGGCCCGCGCGGGGCCACCGTGTCCCTCGACGGCGCCGTTGCCGTCGTCACGGGCGCGTCCAGCGGCATCGGGCTGGCGGTGGCGCGGGCGCTTCGCGACGCCGGGGCCCGGGTGGTGGTGTCGTCGCGGCGGATGGAGCGGCTGGAGCCGCTGGCGGAGGAGCTCGACGGCCTGCCCGTCGTCTGCGACGTGGGCGACTACCGGCAGGTGCAAGCGCTGGTCACCGCGGCGGTGAACTGGGGCGGCAAGCTGACCGTGATGGTCAACAACGCCGGCTACGGGGTCTTCGGCCCGCTGCACGAGATCGACGCCGAGCGGGTGGAGGGAATGATCCGAACGAACGTGCTCGGCGTCATCTACGGGATGCGGGCCGCCGGCGAGCAGATGGTGCGGCAGCGGCAGGGTGGCGGCATCGTCAACATCTCGTCGATCGTGGGCGAGTTCCCAGACCCGGGGAGCGGCGCCTACGCCGCGTCGAAGGCCGCCGTCGACCTGCTCTCGCGCACGGCCTACCGCGAGCTGCGGGATCAGGGCATCCATGTCGTCAACGTCAAGCCTGCGCTGACCGACACCGAGTTCTCGGCCGTCGCCCGCGGCTCCGCGCACCGCACCGGCGGCGACCCGCCCGAGAAGGTCGCGCGCTGGGTTGTGGATGCATTGGAATCGGGATCCGCGACCGCCGGATACAGGTAACCTGCTGGGAATGCCGATTGCGACCGCCCCCGCCGCGCTGCCCTGGACCGAGGACGACGAGGCCAACCGGCTGCTGGCGAGTGACCCGAACGCCCTGCTGATCGGATTCGCGCTCGATCAGCAGGTGACCGTGCAGAAGGCCTTCGCCGGGCCGCTCGTCCTCAGGCAACGGCTCGGGCATCTCGACCCGGGTCGGATCGCCGCGATGCCTCCGGACGAGCTGGAGGCGGCGTTCCGCGAGAAGCCGGCGATCCACCGCTTCCCGGGCGCGATGGCGGGCAGGGTGCAGACGCTGTGCGGAGTGATCGCCGACCGCTACGGCGGAGACGGCTCCCGCGTCTGGACGGAGGCGGCGAGCGCACGCGACCTGGTCGACCGGCTCGGGCAGCTCCCTGGCATCGGCGACATGAAGGTGCGAAGCCTGGTGGCCACGCTCGTCAAGCAGTTCGGGGTGCGGCCGGAGGGCTGGGAAGAGGTGCTGCCGAGCCATCCCACGCTCGGCGACGTCAACTCTGCCGAGGCGCTGGCCGAGTACCAGGCTGCGAAACGCGCGCATAAAGCGAAGGTGCGCGCGGAACAATCACGAACAGGATGACCAACGTGCAGATCACCGAGAACCCGCCCATCGCCACCGCCGGGTGGGGGCAAAAGACGACGATGCTGATCGTCACCGTGATCCCCTTCATCGGGTTCATCGCGGCGATCATGCTGCTCTGGAACACCTTCGTGGGGTGGACGGACCTTCTGCTGCTCGCCGTGCTCTACGTGCTCTGCGGCTTCGGCATCACGATCGGCTTCCACCGCATGCTCACACACCAGGCGTTCAAGGCCGTCAAGCCGCTGAAGGCCGCGCTGCTGGTATTCGGCTCGATGGCGATCCAGGGGCCGGCGATCACGTGGGCGGTCGACCATCGCACGCACCACGCCAACTCCGACAAGGAGGG
The DNA here is from genome assembly GCA_036263035.1 of Gaiellales bacterium. Lineage (GTDB taxonomy): Bacteria > Actinomycetota > Thermoleophilia > Gaiellales > JAICJC01 > JAICYJ01. The sequence continues at coordinate 5,140 of DATAHR010000140.1, forward strand.
CGATCCGCACAGCCCGCACCACGGGTTCGGCGGCGGCATCGGCGGCCAGTTGCGGGGACTGCTGCACGCGCACATGGGCTGGATGTTCACCCACCGCCAGGCGCTCGAGCGCGCGCGCATGGGCCGCGATCTGGTCGAGGACAAGCTCGTCCGGTTCGTCGACCGGACGTTCGTGCTGTGGGCCGTCATGGGATTCGTGCTGCCGTTCGTGCTCGGGTTCCTGCTCACCGGCGGCACCTGGCGCGGCGCGTTCACCGGCCTGCTCTGGGGTGGCCTGGTGCGGCTGTTCCTGAACCACCACGTGACGTGGAGCGTCAACTCGATCTGCCACTACTTCGGGCGCCGGCCGTTCGCCGCCTACGACCTCTCCACGAACAACTGGGTGCTGGCGCTGCCGTCGCTGGGCGAGTCGTGGCACCACAACCACCACGTCTTCCCCACCTCCGCGTTCCACGGCCTGGGACGTACCCAGATCGACATCTCCGGCCTGGTCATCCGCGGCTGGGAGAAGCTCGGCTGGGTGACGGACGTGCGCCGGCCGAGCAGCGAGCAGATCGTGCGCAAGCTGAAGCCCACGCCGTAGCCGCCGCCGCGCTTCCTACACTGGCGGCGTGGAGCTCGACCGGATCCTGCTCGGCGACAACATGGACCTGCTGCCGGCGCTGCCGAACGGCGCGTTCCAGCTGATCTACATCGACCCCCCGTTCAACACCGGCCGCCGGCAGGAGCGTCGCACCCTCGCCACGGTGGCCGACGCGGCCGGCGACCGCACCGGGTTCGCCGGGCGGCGGTATCGCAGCGAGGAGCTGGGGCGGGCGGGCTACGACGACGCGTTCGACGACTACGCAGCGTTCCTCGAGCCGCGGCTGGTCGAGGCGCGCCGGCTGCTCGACGAGACGGGGACGCTCTACGTGCATCTCGACCCCCGTGAGGCGCACTACGTCAAGGTGCTGCTGGACGGGATCTTCGGGCGCGACTGCTTCCTGAACGAGCTGATCTGGGCCTACGACTACGGCGCGAAGAGCCGGCGCCGGTGGCCGACCAAGCACGACACGATCCTGGTGTACGTCCGCGATCCGAAGCGCTATCACTTCGATTCCGAGCAGGTCGACCGCGAGCCCTACATGGCCCCCGGCCTGGTGACGCCGGAGAAGCGGGAGCGCGGGAAGCTGCCGACCTCGGTCTGGTGGCACACGATCGTGCCGACCAACGGGCGTGAGAAGACCGGCTATCCGACGCAGAAGCCGGAGGGCATCCTGCGGCGGATGGTGCAGGCCTCGACCCGGCCGGGCGACGTCGTGCTGGACTTCTTCGCGGGGTCCGGCACGCTCGGCGCTGTGGCACGGTCGCTGGGGCGCCACTACATCCTGATCGACTCCAACCCGGAGGCGGTCGAGGTGATGCGGGGCCGGCTGGGCGGCTCGGCCTAGGGCAGGACGCGGACGCCGTCAGGCGTGGCAACGTACGCGGCGGCCGCCATGCCCAGGAACATCCCGTGGGCGACCACGCCCGGCATTGCGTCCAGCTCGGCGGCGAGCCGGGCCGGATCGCTCCAGTCCTGCCGCCGGCAGTCGGCGATGTGGTTGCCCTCGTCGGTGACGAACGGCGTCCCGTCACCGCCGCGCAGCTCCGGCGTCCAGCCGGCCTCGGCCAGCAACCGCTCGCAGAGCGGATAGGCGAAGGTGATGATCTCGACCGGCAGCGGAGCGCGCTCTCCCAGCCGGGCGACGAGCTTGGAGTCGTCGGCGACGACGACGAAGCGGGCGGCCGACGCGGCCACCACCTTCTCGCGCAGGTGGGCGCCGCCCAGGCCCTTGATCAGGTCGAGCCCGGGCGTGATCTCGTCGGCACCGTCGATGGCAAGGTCGAGGCGGGGGCGCTCCTCCAGGGTCGCAAGCGGGATGCCGAGCTCCCGGCAGCGCGCGGCGGTGACCTCCGACGTGGGGACGCCGGTGATCGCCTCGAGCGCTCCGCTGTCGAGGCGCGCGGCCAGGCCGTCGAGCAGGAACGCAGCGGTCGATCCGGTCCCAAGCCCGAGCGTCATGCCGCTTCGCACCTCGGCGTCGACCGCCGCCTCGGCGGCGTCGCGCTTGAGGGCGGCAACGGCGTCGGTCATCCGGGCAACGACGCCGCCAGCGCGTCGGGGTCGGTGATCGGGGCGCGGCAGGCGAACCGCTCGCAGACGTACACGGCGGGACGGCCGTCCACCGTGCCCTTGCCCTCGAGCAGCGCGAGCGGGGGATCGTCCGCGCGACCGCCGTAGGCGACCACGGCGTTCGGCAGGTACCTGTCCGCCACGACGTCGGCCAGTGCCTCGGTGGACGGATCGGCCGGCGGCCCGACGATGGCGATCTCCTGCGGGGCGGAGAGGTGCATGTCGAGGGCGCAGAGCGCCTGGCCGAGTCCGTGCGGCGAGCGCTCCATGTAGGGCGCGGCCAGTCGGAGGACGCCGGCCGCCTCCGCCTCGAGGGCGTCGTCGCCGCGGAGCCTGGCCAGCTGCAGGAGCACGGTCGCCATCAGCGACTGGCCGGATGGGGTGGGGTTGTCGTCCAGCTCCTTGTGGCGCGCGATCAGGCGCTCACCGTCGGCCGGCGTGTAGTAGAAGCCGCCACGCTCGGCGTCCCTGAACTGCTCGCGCACGATGGCCACGAGCGCCTCAGCCTCGCTCAGCCAGCGCGGCTCGCCGGTTGCTCGGTAGAGGTCGAGCAGCCCGAGCGAGACGGCTCCGTAGTCATCCAGATAGCCGGTGATGTCGGATGCACGGCCGTGCATCGCGGTGCGGCGAAGGCGGCCGTCGTCCCCGCGCATGTCGTTCAGCAGGAAGCCTGCGCAGGCGCGGGCGGCGTCCAGGTAGTCGACGCGCCGGAGCCGCCGGCTCGCCTCTGCAAGCGCCGAGAGGGCGAGGCCGTTCCAGCTGGCCACGACCTTGTCGTCACGCGCCGGCTGGGGGCGCTGCATGCGCGCCTCGAGCAGCCGGTCGCGGATCCGGGGCCACTCTGAGGGCGGGTCGCCCTGCGGGCGCAGCACGGTCGCGCCCTCGAAGTTGCCCTGGTCGGTGACGCCGAGGTAGGCAATCGCCGCCTCGGCATCCTCCCGGCCGAGGGCCGCTTGCACCTGGTCGGGCGTCCAGACGTAGGTCAGCCCCTCCTCGCCGTCGGTGTCCGCGTCCAGGGCCGAGGCGAAGCCGCCGCCCTCGACGGCCAACTCGCGGAGCATGAAGTCGAGCGTCCGCTCGCACACCTCTCGGTAGCGCGCATCGCCGGTCACGGCCCACCCATGCAGGTAACAGCCGGCCAGAAGCGCGTTGTCGTAGAGCATCTTCTCGAAGTGCGGGACGAGCCAGGCGGCGTCGACCGAGTAGCGGGCAAAGCCGCCGCCGAGCACGTCGTACATGCCTCCCAGCGCCATCCCGTCGAGCGTCAGGGTGGCAGCGCCGAGCGGGTCGTCGCCGACGCCGCGGCGGCTCATCCGCAGCAGGAACTCGACCGCCGAGGCCGGCGGGAACTTGGGGGCGCCTCCGAACCCGCCCCAGGTGCGGTCGACGCCACGCTCGAGCACACCCGTTGCCTCTTCGAGCAACTGCGGGCGGAGCTCCTCGTCCGTGGGCTCGAGTCGGCCAGCCGAGCGGAGGTAGCCGGTCACCGATCCGGCGACCCGGGCGACCTCGTCCGGCTGTTCCCGATACGCCGTAGCCGTCGCCTCGAGCACCTGCCGGAAGGCAGGCATGCCCATCCGCGGCTGCGGCGGGAAGTAGGTGCCGCCGTGGAACGGCTCGCCCTCCGGGGTGAGGAAGACGGTCATCGGCCAGCCGCCGTGGCCTTGCGTGAAGGCGACGACGGCGTTCATGTAGATGGCGTCGAGGTCGGGGCGCTGCTCGCGGTCGACCTTGATGTTGACGAACAGGCGGTTCATCAGCTCCGCCGTCTCGGGATCCTCGAAGGACTCGTGCTCCATGACGTGGCACCAGTGGCAGGCGGCGTAGCCGATGGAGAGCAGGATGGGACGGTTCTCACGCCGCGCGCGCTCGAGCGCCTCCTCGCCCCACGGGTACCAGTCGACGGGGTTGTCGGCGTGCTGGAGCAGGTAGGGGCTGGTCTCCCCGGCGAGGCGGTTCATGACGGGGGACAGGGTACCCGCAGGCCGGTCGCGGGCCGAACCCCGGTCTCAAAGCAGGCCGGCGGCAGCCGGCGTGGGTTTGGCACGGGATCGACACGTTTGCCCGCATGAACACGGCCTCGCCCGGCCGGGCGCCTCAAAGCACGGGGTCGGTCGGCGTAACGCGATCGCGCGCGAGTTGGAACGTCTCGCTGCGTCCCTGTGACCGGCTGCTCAGGCCACGACCTGGCGGATCTGGTGCACCATCACCATCACCGCGGACGCGTCGTCCACCTGCGACGCGGAGGCGCTGCCCATCAGCGTCGCCAGCCGCTGGTAGGGATCCACCCGCGCGGCCAGATACTCCTCGACCGCCGTGTCGATGTCCGCCCCGCCGCATTGCTCGATCACCCGCGCCACGATCTGGCGGCGCAGCAGCCGCAGGTCGTCCAGCTGCGCGCCCCACGCCAGCCGCTGCCACCGCGTCTTCGCCGGCATGTGCGCCACCCGCTCCTCGACCACGTTCAGATAGAGCCGCTCGCCGACCACGAAGAACGCATGCGCCACCTCGGCGATCGACCGGCCCGTCTCGCGCGCGACCGCGATCACGTCCGGCGCGTACACCAGGTCCGGCACGGTCGCGCCGAACCGCGCCGTCTCCTCGGGGACATGCTGGCCGAGGTAGCCCTCGAGCCGCTCCTCGTACTCGAGCCGCCACGAGCTGGTGGCCGCCTCCTGCAGGTGTGCGAGCAGGTCGCGGAAGCCTGGCTGGTCGCGGTCGATCGCGGTGCGCAGGTCGAGCTCCGCGTCGTAGCGCAGGTACCAGCGGGCGAACTGCTCGACCATCGAGTCGACGCCTGCCATCAGCTCCGCGGCCGTCCCGACCGGCACGTCGCTACGCAGCGCCTCCACGCGCCCCCAGTGCTGCCGCGCATCGGTCACCTCGCGCGCGATCAGGAACGCGCGGCAGATCTCGTCGGGCGCGGCGCCGGTCTCGGCCGCCATCCGGGCGACGAACGTGCTGCCCATCGAGTTGATCACATCGTTGGTGACGATGGTCGCGATGATCTCCCGGCGCAGCGGATGCGTCGCCAGGAGCGCGCCAAACCGGTCGACCACCGGCTGCGGGAAGTACGCGGCCAGGTCCGCCTCCAGGTGCGGATCGTCCGGCAGCGAGGACGGCTGGATCTGGTCGCGGAGCAGCCGCTTGGCGTAGGCGAGCAGCACGCACAGCTCCGGCCGCACCATGCCGGCGCCCGCCGACTCGCGCTCGGCCATGCGGTCGGTGCTCGGCAGCGACTCGAGCTGGCGGTCGAGCAGGCCGGCGCGCTCGAGCTCCTCCATCAGCGCCTCGTACGCCTCCATCCGGGTCGCGGAGTTGGCCGACTCCTGCGACAGGATCTGGACCTGGAGGTAGTTGTCGTAGAGGACATGGGCGACCACGTGGTCGACCACCGATTCCAGCAGGTCGTTTCGCTGCTCGATGGTGAGGTCGCCGGACTCGACCGCCTGCGCCAGCAGGATCTTGAGGTTCACCTCGTGGTCGGAGCAGTCGACGCCCGCCGAGTTGTCGATTGCGTCGGTGTTGATGCGCCCACCCGCCATCGCGTACTCGATGCGGCCGCGCTGGGTGAAGCCGAGGTTGCCTCCCTCGGCGACGACGCGGCAGCGCAGGTCTCCGCCGTTCACCCGCAGCGGATCGTTCGCCCGATCGCCCGCGTCCTCGTGCGACTCGGTGGACGCCTTTACGAACGTTCCGATGCCGCCGTTCCAGAACAGGTCGACCGGCGCCCGCAGGATCGCCTGGCAGAGCTCCATCGGCGACAGGCTCTGCGCCTCCACGCCGAGCACCGCGCGCGCCTGTTCGGACAACGGCACCGACTTCGCGCTGCGCGGCCAGACCCCGCCGCCCTCCGAGATCAGCGACCGGTCGTAGTCGTCCCACGAGCTGGAGGGCAGCTCGAACAGCCGGCGTCGCTCCTCGATCGACGTGGCGGGATCGGGATCCGGGTCGATGAACACATGCCGGTGGTCGAATGCCGCAACCAGCTTGATGGCCGGTGACATCAGCATCCCGTTCCCGAACACGTCGCCCGACATGTCGCCGATGCCGACCACGGTGAACGGCTCGGTCATCACGTCCTGGCCGAGCTCGCCGAAGTGCCGCTTCACGCTCTCCCAGGCGCCCTTCGCCGTGATTCCGAGCTCCTTGTGGTCATACCCGGCCGACCCGCCCGAGGCGTAGGCGTCCCCCAGCCAGAAGCCGTACTCCGCGCTCACCTCGTTCGCCGTGTCGGACAGGTGCGCCGTTCCCTTGTCAGCCGCGACAACGAGGTAGGCGTCGGACTCGATGTCGAGCACCCGCACGCCCGGCGGCTGCCGCACCTCTCCGCCGACGATGTTGTCGGTCAGGTCGAGCATCCCCCGCATCAGCACGATGTACTGGCGCCGCTCCTCGTCCATGAGCGCGCCGCGGTCGGACGGCGGACGCTTCAGCACGAAGCCGCCCTTCGCCCCCGTGGGCACGATCACGGCGTTCTTCACCATCTGCGCCTTCATCAGGCCGAGGATCTCTGTGCGGTAGTCCTCGAGCCTGTCCGACCATCTGATGCCGCCGCGGGCAACGTAGCCCCCGCGCAGGTGCACGCCCTCCATTGCCGTTGAGTAGACGAAGATCTCCCAGCGCGGGACTGGCTTCGGCATGCCGGGCACGTCGTCGCAGCGGAGCTTGAACGACAGGTACGGCAGCGACCCGCCGTCCTTGAAGGCATTCGTCCGCACCGTGGCCAGGATCATCCCCAGGAAGCTCCGCAGGATGCGGTCGTCGTCGAGGCTGGCGATCTCGTCGAGCCCTTTCAGGATCTCCGACTCGAGCGGCTCCGAGCCGACGGTGCCGTCGCGACCGGGATCCAGCCGCAGCTCAAACAGCTCCACCAGCTTGCGGGCGATCCCGGAGTTCCGGACGAAGGCGTCGTTGATGTAACGCTTGGTGAACCCGCCCCCGAGCACCTGGCGGTACTGCCGGTAGGCACGCAGGATTGCAACCTGGCGCCAGCTGAGGCCGGCCGCCGGCACGAGGCGGTTGAGCGAGTCCGACTCGGCGCGGCCGTCCCAGACCGCTCGCACCGTGTCGGCCACATACCCGCCCACGCGGTCGAGGTCGAGCGGCCAGCCGTTCGCGTCGAGCACTCCGAAGTCGTGCAGGTACCGGCCGCTGCCCTCGTGCTCCTGCAGGCGCGTGGGCACCTCCTCCACCACGGTCAGGCCGAGCGCCTCGAGCACCGGCAGCAGATCCGACAGCGGTGCCTTGCCGCCGGTCTTGTACAGCTTCAGGCGGGTGAGCGGCTCGGCCGTCCCCTCCTCGTTCTGGAGGGCGACCGTGTAGGGCCGCTCCGGGCCGAGCTGCTCGAACTGATCGACGTCGAACTCCGCCATGAAGATCGGAGCCGCCGACTTGTAGTAGTCGGGGAACAGCCCGGCGTAGCGGCGGGCCAGCGCGTGGCCCTGCACCTCGCCGTGGCGTGCGACCAGCGCGTCGGACAGCGCGTCGTCCCAGGTGCGGGCGGCCTCGATCACCTCTCGCTCGAGCTCGGCGTAGGAGACCTCAGGCACCTCGCCCTCGGGAACGTGGACGATGAAGTGGAACCGCGCAGGCTCCGTCTCGCCGAGCGCGAGGTGGTAGTCGACGGAATCGCCGTTGAACCGCTCCTCGAGCAGGTGCTGCAGCCGCAGGCGCAGCTCGGTGGAGACATGGTCGCGCGGCAGCGCCACGGTGGCGGACACGAACCGGCCGTTCAGATCGGGCCGCACGAACAGCTGCACCTGCCGCTTCTCCTGAAGCCCGAGCAGCGCCATCACCGTCTGGCGCAGGTCGTCGGCGGAGGCTGCGAATAGCTCGTCCTTCGGGAAGCTGTCGAAGATCGTGACTACAGCCTTGTAATCGTGCGATCCCGGGAACAGGTCCTCCGACTCCATGATGTGGTCGAGCTTCTGCCGGATCAGCGGGATGTCGCGGGCCGGCTCCATCAGCGCCTTGCTCGTGAACAGCCCGAGCACGCGCAGCTCGCCGATCACCGCGCCCGACTCGTCGACGTGCTTGACCCCGACGTAGTCCATCTTGACGCGGCGGTGAACGGTCGCCTGGCGGTTGGTCTTGGACACGATCACGAGCGGGCCGCCGACGATGCGCTCGCGGAGCGTCGGCTTCAGCGTCGACAACGCCACGGGCGTGTCGTAGGCGGACTTGGAGACGTCGGACAGAATGCCGAGGCCCGAGCCGGGCACGACCTGCACCGTCTCCTCGTCTCCGGTGCCGCGGAAGTCGTACTCCCGGTAGCCGAGGAACACGAAGTTGTCGGCCTTCAGCCAGTGCAGGAAGGCGATCGCCTCCGCGACGTCGTCCTTCGGGTACCGGGCGCCGGCCTCGTGGGCGACCTCGACCATCCGGTCGACCCGGTCGACCATCGGGTGGAAGTCGCGGACGACCAGCCGCACGTCGGCCAGCACCCTGGCCACTCCCTCCTCGATCGACGCCAGCTGGTCTTCGGGCACCCGGCGCGACACCTCGAAGTGCATCACCGATTCGCGATGGAGCGCTCCCCGGGCCGGGCCGATCGACGTGATCGAGCCGCCGGCATCACGCTCGACGCCCATCACGGGGTGGACGACCGACCGCACCTCGAGGCCCCGGCTGCGGAGCTCCTCCCCGACGCTGTCGATCAGGAAGGGCGAGTCCGGCAGGTTCGCCTCGACAACGGTGCCGGCCGTGGTGTAGCCCTCGTCGGCCGCGGTCGGGTTGAGGGCCCGCACGGCGATCTCGCCGCGGCGGCCGTCGACGAAGGCGAACAGGCTGCGGATCTGGGCGGACAGGACGGCAGGCGTCGGGCGCTCGACCTGGTCGATGCCGATCCGCCGGGCATACGACCGCGCAAAGGCGATCAGACGGTCATCGGCGCCGTCAAGCTCGGCGAGCACCGCCGCCGTGAGCTCAGCGTCGGGATCGGCGGGCGGTGTCGCGACGGGCGGGACTGCCTCGCTGCTCACGAGACCTGATGGTACCAGCGCGGGGCCGCCAGGGCCCCTGCCGAACCCCCTAGCCGAAGCGGCCGGTGACGTACGCTTCGGTGCGCGGGTCCGACGGCCGGATGAACAGCTTCGAGGTCGGCCCCTGCTCGACCAGCACGCCGCTCCGCGATCCGTCCTCGGCCACGTCGACGCTGAAGAACGCGGTGACGTCCGCGACGCGGGCCGCCTGCTGCATGTTGTGCGTGACGATGATGATCGAGTACTCGGCCTTGAGCTGCTCGACCAGGTCCTCGATGCTTTGGGTCGAGATCGGGTCGAGCGCCGAGGCCGGCTCGTCCATCAGCACCACGTCCGGCTCGATGGCGAGCGCACGGGCAATGCACAGCCGCTGCTGCTGGCCTCCGGACAGCGACAGGCCGCTCGCCTTCAGCCGGTCCTTGACCTCGTCCCAGAGCGCGGCGTGGCGCAGCGCCCGCTCCACCCTGTTGTCGAGGTCGTCCTTCATGCCGTGCAGCCGAAGGCCGTACGCGACGTTGTCGTAGATCGACTTGGGGAACGGGTTGGGCCGCTGGAACACCATGCCGATCCGCCGCCGCACCTCGACCGCGTCGACGTCGTCGCCGTACAGATCCTCTCCGCGGTAGTTGACCTTCCCGTCAACGGCGGCGCCGGGGATCGGATCGTTGAGCCGGTTGAGGGTCCGAAGCAGCGTCGTCTTGCCGCAGCCGGATGGGCCGATGAAGGCCGTGACCAGGTTGCAGTGGATATCCATGTCGACGTCGCGGATCGCCGTCTTACCGCCGTAGGACACGCTCACGCGCTCGAGATCGAAGACGGTCGGATGCCCGACAGTCGGATCCTCGTCGTGGCCGCCGGCGAGGTCGCCCAGCCGCGTGTTCGGACGAGCCGCGGTGACCTCGGGCACGGGCTCGGGCGGATTCGCAGATCCGGGTTCGTTGGGCTGGTCGCTCATCGGTGTTGTCCCTTCGGGACGAATGGTCTCAGACATCGTCGATCCCGGTGGTGAAGAGCTGGCTCATCGCGACTGCTCGATCCTCCGGCGGCTCCGCAGTGAGAGTAGCCTGCCCAGGCTGCTGCCGATCAGCACGCCGACCAGCAGGACGAGCGCGGCTGCCCACGCGACCTCCTGGTCATGCGGGCTGGGCGACTCCGATCCCTGGAAGATGACGAGGGGAATCGATGCCATCGGCTTGGTCGGGTCGGTGACCACCGCGTTGGCGAAGATCCCCGTGGTGAAGAGCAGCGGCGCGGTCTCGCCGGCGGCCCGCGCGACGGCGACGATCGTGGCGGTGACGATGCCGCCCACCGCCGTCGGCAGGATGACCGTGAGCACCGTGCGCGCCCGGCTTGCCCCGAGCGCCATGCTGGCCTCGCGGAGCGAGGAAGGCACCAGGAGCAGCACCTCCTCCGTCGAGCGCGCCACCACCGGCAGCTGCACGATCGAGAGCGCGACGCCCGCCGCGTACGCGCTGTAGCCGTTGCCCACAACAAGCAGGCCGAAGACGAAGACGCCGATGACGATGGTCGGCACGCCGGCGAGCACGTTCAGCGTGATGCGGATGATCAGGGCCAGCCGCGGCGGCGCGAACTCGCTGCTGAAGATCGCCAGGAGGACGCCGAGCGGGACCGAGATCGCCGTCGCGATCGCGGTCATGATCACGGTGCCGATGATGGCGTTCTTGATTCCGCCGCCCTCACCCGGGATCCCGAAGGTGCTCGTCACCTGCGTGAAGAGGTCGGCGTTGAGCGCTGGCAGGCCCTTTTTCGCGACGGAGATGATGACGATGGCCAGCACGGCGATGGCGACGACCGCCGCCAGCGTGGCCAGCCCCTCCATCACCCTCCCCCACCGGCGACGCCGTTTGGCGCGGCCGGAGGACGCCGAGAGCGACTGATGCGCCGCGGCGCTCATGCCGCACCCCTCATCTGGCGCTGAAGGCGGGCTGCGATCAGCTGGGCGGTGAGGTTGACGATCAGGCTGAAGACCAGCAGGATCACGGCCAGGTAGGCGAGGGAGGCCTTGGAAAGGGCCGTCGGGCTGCCGGCGTACTGCGCGGCGATGCGGCTCGCCATCGTGTCGGCCGGACCCCAGATGTTGTCCGGCCGGGTGTTGGACCCGCCGATCACCTGCGTGACGGCGATCGCCTCGCCGATCGCGCGGCCGAACCCGAGCATGACGGCGGCGACAAGCCCGCCGCTGACCTGCGGGATCATCACCGAGCGCACCATCTCCCAGCGCGTCGCGCCGAGCGCGAGCGACCCCTGCTTGAGGTCGCTGGGCACGCTCGTGAACAGCTCGCGGCTGACGCTGGCCACGATCGGCACGACCATGATCGTCAGCACGAGGATGGCCATGAACAGGCCCTGGTTGGAGGGATACCCGTCGAGGAACGGGATCCAGCCGAAGTGGTTGATGATGAACGGCTCGATGTGCTGCGCGACGAACGGGCCCATGACGAGGATGCCCCAGAGCCCGAGCACGACGCTGGGGATGGCGGCGAGCAACTCGACCAGCATGGTGACCGGGGTGCGGATGGCGCGGGGCGCCAGCTCGCTCAGGAACACGCCGATCGCGATCGACATCGGCACGGCGATCAGCAGCGCGCCGAGCGACGTGATCAGCGTGCCCCAGATCAGGTCGCGGGCGCCGTAGACGTCGGTCACCGCGTTCCACTCGGTGCCGGTCAGGAAGGAGGCCCCGAACTCCTGGATGCTGGGCCACGCCTCGTGGGCCACCTCGTAGACCAGCGCGACCATCAGCAGGCCGAGCACGACCGAGGCCAGCCCGGTGATGCCGCGCAGGGCAAGATCGCCGTAGCGGGTGCGGCGGTGGCCGGAGAGCGGGATGCGCTGGGTCGGAGTCTCGGTTGCCATGGTTCAGAGCAGAAGCCGGCCGGCGCCCGGTGGGACGCCGGCCGGCCAGGTATCGGCTAGGAGGTGATCGACGCTATCACCTGCTTGTCATGCGTGACGACGGAGCTCGGCAGCGCGGGGAACCCGAGATCCGGCCCGAAGCTCTGCCCGTCCGTCACGGCGTAGGTGAAGAACTTCTTCAACGCCGCGGCCTTCGGGGACTGCTTCGGCACGATCGCATACGAGTAGGTGGACAGCGGGTAGGCGTCCGCAGCGGATGCGGGCGGATTCACCAGCGGGATCGAGCCGTCCGGCTGGATGCCCGTCACGGCACCGGCAGCCGCGCTGATCGCGTCGGTGCTCGGCTCCGGGTAGTTGCCCGCGGCGTTCTGGATCAGCGCCTCGTCCAGCGAGTCGGCGGCGATGTAGGACACCGCGACGTAGCCGATGGCCCCGTCGGTGCTCTGCACCGCGGCGGCGACACCGGAGTTCTTCTCGGCGCCCTGGCCCGCCGGGAACGACGGCTGTGTCGACGCGCCGACGTTGCTCTTCCAGTCAGGGCTGACCGCTGACAGGTAGCTCGAGAAGACGAAGCTGTCGCCCGAGCCGTCGCTGCGGTAGACCGGCGTGATGTGGGTGCCGGGCAGGTTGACGCCCGGGTTCAGCGACTTGATGGCGGGATCGTTCCAGGAGGTGATATCCCCGTTGAAGATCTTCGCCACCACATCGCCCGTCAGCTTGAGCTTGTTGGGGACGCCCGACACGTTGTAGGTGACGACCGTTGCCGCCAGCGCCCATGGGATCTGGACGCAGCCCTTGCACGCCGTCGCCTGATCCGACGACAACGGCGCATCGCTTGCACCAAAGTCGACGGTGCGGCTGGTAATGGCGTCGATGCCACCGCCGGAGCCCACCGGGCCGTACGTGATCGTCACGCCGGCCTTGGTGTTGTAGTCGGGCGCCCACTGCGCAATCAGTGGGGCGACCAGCGTGCTGCCCGCACCGTTCAGCGCCTTGTCGTTGGATGCCGCTGCGCCGCCGGAGCCGGAGCTGCTGCTGCCCGACGAGCCGCACGCCGCCGCCAGGGCGACGATGGCCAGCACCGCAGCAACCAGCGCAGATGACCTGAGTTTCTGCATCAAACACCCCTCCGTATCGATCGCCCGGTACCGGGCCTGCCTCTCGCCTGCAGGATTGACCAGGCGTACCCACGTCGGGGGTACAGGATGGTGGCGATATGGTGAACATCCGGTGAACCGGCTGGAAGCAAGTCGCGGCGTCCGGGAATCATCTGCGAGACTCCGGTCATGGCAAGCACCCGACAGACGTTCCAGCAGCAGCTCGACGCGGTCGAGCAGGAGCTGCACAACCACGGCAAGCTCGTGCAGCGGGCGCTCGACCGCGCTGTGCAGGCGCTGCTCGCCGGCGACGAGCAGCTCGCGGACCTGGTGATCGCAGGCGATGACGAGAACGACGCGTCCTACCTGCGCATCGAGGACGACGTCGAGCGTCTGTTGGCCTTACAGACACCGCTGGCGACGGACCTGCGCCTGATCCTGACGAT